>CAZXLJ010000091.1:1281-12622 GCA_964641175.1 uncultured Cellvibrionaceae bacterium | reverse complement strand
AGCTGTTGCCGAGTTCGAAGATGAGGGAGCTGGTGTTGCTGTCGTCAACGCTTATATTGGTGCCGGCTTCGAGAATGGCGGTGTCGGCCTGGAGGATTACATCGCCGTTGTTGAGGGCGTTGCTGATGGCAGTGTCGCTGAGGCCGAATTCGGCGCTGTCGCCGTCTGCAAAGAGTAACTCGCCATCGGAAACTTCGTTGTCATTGTTGTTGGCCTGCCGGTCGGATTCGGGTTCAATCCGCAAAAGTCCCGGGTCGAGCAGCAAGCGACCGTTGCGGCCTCGTGGTGCAGAGCTGTCGACGGTGCCATCAAAGGCGAGGTTTTCCTTGCCGGATATTTCGACGAGTCCACCATTACCTGCCGCTGCACCGCCACGGGCTGAAATATTGCCGGTAAAACTGGTGGCGCCGTCGGCCCAGACAATGACTTTGCCCCCGTCGCCACTTTCAATGGCATCCGCACGAATATCAGCCCCTGCGCTCACAACAGTTTTATCGGCATTGGGCAAACCGGCTGCGTTACCTTGAAAACCACCACCAATACGAATATCACCCCCGCCGCTTTCACCAGAGGCATTGATGGTCGCTGAGTCCAGTATGCCGACGCGTTCGCCGAGGACTTTGACTGCTCCGCCTTCACCCTCGGTGCCGGTGGCACTGACCTTACCGCCTTCGAGCAGGCGTGCGGTACTGGCCGCATGCAGCTCAACGTGCCCAGCCTCAGCACCGTCGGCGAGAATGGCGCCGCGCTGGGTTATGTTCTCACCCAGCAGCACAATAGCGCCCGCCTGTTCGCCTGAAACATTCAGTGAGCCGGTATTGACGACATTACTACCTGCGCCCAGGGTAAAACTGCCGTCGTCATGAACAACGACGCTGGTGTCCGCCTGCAGTTCTCCGGCGTTGACGGCCCGGCTGAACAGATCGCCGCTGACGCTGCCGGTGAGCAGAATGCGGCCGCCTTCGGCGTCAATGCGACCGCTGTTGACGACACTCGCTTCCACGCCCAGCTCGTCCTGTAGTTGTGCTTCCGTCACGCGTACCCCGATCAAGCCTGCATCATCAAAAGTCACCACCGCTTCACGCGCCGCTGCCAGCGTGACGGCGCCGAGCCTTGCCGATATCAACCCTTCATTTTTTACCTTGCGACCCAGCAAGGCCACGCTGCCACCGGCCGCAGCATTGATAACACCCGTATTGATAACGGCACCATTGGTGCCTTCCAGCGCGCTGAAAGCCAGGTGTCCATTCATGAACGCGTCGGCATCGATGCTGAGTCCACTGGCGACCAGGGTATTAACATTGATGCTGGCGCTTTCGCCGAACAGAACGCCGTTTGGATTGGCGAGAATGATTCGTCCATTTGCATCCAGTTGACCGAAAATCTCCGTGGCGCTGTTGCTGAACACGCGATTAAGGGCAATGGCGGTGTCGTTCGGCTGGATAAATTGCACCCGTTCATCAGCAGCGATATCAAAATTGTCCCAGTCGATAGCGAGGGAGCCGCTGTCCTGACGGATGGTTGTCACGCTGCCCGCATGATCAATGACCGCATTGCCCCCAACCACGACGCCGCCGGATGGTGTTGCCTGGGCCTGGGAAAATAACGCCAGTTGCGCGGCGATGGCGAGGTAAAGTTTGCGCCGCGTGATGTTGCGGGTCGTGCGAGCAAAAGTCGATTTCATGATCGTGTCCTGGGATACCGTAGAGATCCATGGGGTTTAATGATTGAGCTGAATGTGCCCACAAACGCAGGCATTTCGTCGAATGGTTTTCGGCCCTGACCGACGTTAATTTTTTTCTTCCAGCCGATGTGAAATAGCCGTAAAACGGTCGGACGCTTACCGGGGGGCGAAACGGTACAGGGATTGCCAGCAGGAAGCTGGCGGATGGTTTCAGGCGGTGCACGCTGGGGGAACGGCGGAAAACAGGAAAATTAGGTGACGCGGCTCGAGCGCATATCCCCCGAAGCGACGGTCTGCCACGTCGGTATCGCGGCGGCCCGATTTCAATACTCACGGCGCAAAGACGCGCGCAGTCACTGCTTTCCATGCAGAACCCCTTCCCTGTTCAAACATATGGCGACGTCCACGCCGAAAACCACGGGCGCCATTATGTCACAACTGAGTAGCGTCACCGCGATACGGCCGGGCCACTAATTCTCAAAAATGTGAGCTGGCAAGCTGTACCGGTCGGTCTATAAAGTGTGAATCCGATTAATGGATGTGGTCCTGGTTCACTTTTTCCGGAATACCAGATCCCAGACACCGTGACCGAGGCGCTCGCCGCGCAATTCGAATTTGGTTGTCGGCCGAAATGCGGGCCTCGGTGCATATTGCTCCGCTGTATTTTCCAGCGCCGGGTTGGCGCTCAATACTTCGAGCATGTATTCAGCATAGTTTTCCCAGTCGGTTGCCAGATGCAGCAGACCACCGGACTGCATTTTACCGGCGACGCGATCGATGAAGTCCGGCTGCACAATGCGGCGTTTGTGATGTTTTTTCTTGTGCCACGGGTCGGGAAAATACAACTGGAAGCGGTGCAGGCTGAGCGGAGCAATACAGTCATCCAGCACATCGGTGGCATCGGCCATGTAGATTTTCAGGTTCGGTATTTCCGCCTTGCCTGCATTGTTCAAGAGTCGGCCAACCCCCGGCGGATGAACTTCAATGCCGATAAAATTTTTATCCGGCTCGTTCTGGGCCATTTGCAGTAGGGAGTCGCCCATACCGAAACCGATTTCCAGAACCAGGGGCTGATGTCTGGCAAAGCTGACTTCCGGTTGCAGCAAGCCATCGTGCAGGCTGAGACCAAACTGCGGCCAGTAGTGCTCGAAAGCCGCATGCTGACCGTCGGTCATCCGTCCGGTGCGCAGCACGAAGCTGCGAATGGCTTTCTTTTTGAATTCAGGTTTGATCTCCATGGCGGACGTCATCTTAAAACCAGTTGAGGGATGTTTGTTGTTGTAGCCACCGCCGCTGTTCCATGTAATCCGGCAGAACGCTGGCGACCAGTCGCCAGAACGCGCGGGAGTGATTGAAGTGCTGCAAGTGGCACAGTTCGTGGACAATTACATACTCGAAAACCGCGGGCGGCGCCATGGCGAGTAACCAGTTGAACTGCAGCTCGCCGCGGTGATTGCAACTACCCCAGCGCGCCTTGTAATAACGCACTTTCACCCGGGTGGGCGCAACGCCGAGACGCCGCGCAAATTCCGGCAGGCAATCATTGATGAATTCTGACGCGGCATTTGCGTACCACCGCTCCAGCTGCTTGCGTCGCGATTGCAGGCAGGTCTCGCACGCCTGGCCCCGGACGCAAGCGGTGCAATCAATTCGACGGGAATTGATTTCGAGAATCAGCGCATCGTCCCCCTTCACAATGCGGCCGCAGTTTCCCGGCACGATCTGCAATCGCTGCGGACGCCCGAAATAAGGGAGCAGGTCTCCATGATTCAACGAGCGCTGCGCCGGCAGTGAAGGTTGTCGCTGCAGATGCCGAATAATCCATGCGGTTTTCTGTCTGACGAAACCTTCAATGTCCGCCGGCGGCATGCCAAGCGGTGCGCGCACGACCACCTGCCCGCGTTTGACCTGGATGGTCAGAGTTCTGCGTTTCGCGGAACGCACCAGCTGGGCATTAAAGCCGCTGCCCTGCAACACGTCCGGTGCACTCACAGGGGACGCTCGAAGCATGTCAGTACTTCCACATGGGGCGTCTGGGGAAACAGGTCCACCGGTTGCACCTGTTTGATCCGGTAACCCCGCTGCAGGATGACCTCGGCGTCGCGGCGAAAAGTGGCGAGGTCGCAGGAGATATAGAGGATATGGCGCAACGAATGCATTGGCTCGAGCACAGTTGCCAGAGTATTCATGCCATCCCGGGGCGGATCCAGCACCAGCAGCCCGGTCCCGCCAGTGGTCACTGCGAGATCTTTTACCGCATCGTGGGCAAACAGATCCCGTACTTGTGTGCTGACCCCCGGTAGCGCCTTATCTTCCAATGCCTTCAACGCAGCGGCAACCGCCTCCACAGCCACGATTTCGTCGAAGCCAGCGTCCGCGAGCACCTCGGTGAAATTGCCGGAACCGGCAAACAGTTCCAGTACTTTCAGCGAACGCGGTAACGGTTCGAGAATATCGCGCAGCCATGCTCGCATGCGCTGGTTCTGCCCCGCGTTGGCCTGCTGGAAGGGCAAGCGCTGGTTGAGACTTGCGGAAGAGGCATCCACAGTCTCGTCGATATCAAGCGTGGACCATTCCTGCCGCCGCTGCGGTCGCCAGTGACTGTTGGGCAGCTGCGCCCGTAACCCCCCGAGGGTGGCGCGGTTGACGTCCGTCAGCACGGGGCATTCGCCTACATCCACGAGATCCCTGCTACCGGCCGCCACATAACCCAAGCGCGTGCCATCGGTTTTTAACTGGGCCCGCGTGCGATATCCAAAGCGTCGTTCGGACGGCCAAATCGGCTCTGCAAGATCGCTCGCCACGCCCAGTGCGTCCAGAACGCGGACCACCTGACGCTGCTTGGCTTTGAGCTGGGCCTCATAGGTCACGAACTGCCAGGGACAGCCGCCGCAAGCGCGCTCGTCAGTACCGTAATACGGACAAGGCGGTTCGGTGCGCTCCGGAGAAGGGCGATGCACAGCCAGCAGACGGGCCTTGCCGAAGCGTTGCTTGACCACTTCGATCTCGACTTCTACCTGCTCCTCTGGCCAGGCGCCCATTACGAACAGCCTCAACCCCGAAGGGTGTACGACCACCCCGGCGCCGGCGCTGGTCAGATCGACAACTTCCGTCACAAAACGGGAACCCAGCAAGGGATGCGCAGCAGGCTTGCCGCGCACGGGGCGTGACCTTCGGGCGGGTGGAATTATGCGGATCATGGTTTACGAGGTGGCGCTGCCGGGTGCTTGGATGAAAGCGGTGACTTCGGGGACACAAAAGACTTTAGTGACGCTGCTTGATTTGTTGCCGCTGAAGGCTTCGTTGCCTCTGATGGCTTCAATTCCGATGATGGCTCCAATTCCGCTGTCGGTTTTAAAGAGGCTGATGGCTTGGAAGAGGCTGATGTCTTGGAAGAGGCTGATGGCTCCTCCGCCACAGCCCGTTTCGTTTTTTTTCTGGAGGGAGGGTTGACGGTGGGCTCGTTAATCGCGTTAAGCAGGGAGTCGCTCCTGTCATCCGGATCCGCGTTGGCGCCGGCCGTCACCGCAGGCGCCTTTACGGCGCTGTCCCCGAGGTCCCTTTCCGTTTCCCGGTTGATGACTTTTTCTCGGTGAATTTCGTCGTTTTTTCTGGTGGCGTTTTTAGCCAGCCCCGCCGTTTCGTCCTTGCTGTCGGCTCGTTGCCCTGCTTCAATCGGTTGCGCTTTGCCTTTGGCTTCGGTTCTCCCGCTATTCTCAGCTTTTCCGAGCACCGGCAAGGGTTTCCACAGACGGGGATCGACCTGATAGTATTTTTTCAGCTCTTCATATAATTCAGGATATTCCGCGGCGAGCGCATCCGGTTCTTCGAAAAAGCTCTCCGTCGCTACGGCGAAAAATTCGGCGGGGCTGGAAGCGCCATAAGTATCCAGTACCGTCGGAGCGCCGAAGTATGCGTGCGCACGCAGGGCCTTGAATTCCCGCGACATCACCATGGCCCAAGTGCCATAAGCCCCCTTGCTGGACAGCAGCGGCGCGCCATTGGTATCGCCGGACTCGCCATCCAGCTGATGCGCAAACTCATGCAATACGACGTTGCGGCCGTCGTTGAAATCCCGTACACCCTGGACCACATCGTCCCACGAAAGAATGACCCGGCCATTGCTCCAGGCTTCGCCGCTGAGCACGCTGGATTGTTCAGAAGTGACCCCCGCTGCATCTTCGACGGTATGCCGCGCAATGAAATCGCCCGGATAAAGATAGATCCAGCGGACATTCTTGAATTTCAGCGTCGGGCGGTTCAGCAACAGCAGGCAGGCACAGGCGGCGATGGTTACACGCATTTCTTCTGTCACTTCCAGCCCGGCGCAACCGATAAACTGCTTGTGCCAGAGAAATACGCGCACGTGATTGTGGAGCTCCTCCTGCAAATCTTCCGGCATGTGAGCATAGACCGGCAGGCGGCGATTGATGATTTCGATCCAGTTTTCCGGAAAGGGGTTGGAAAGAGCCAGTTTCAGGCGGATGTAGCCGACCACCCAGCGACTCAACCATAAAATGACAACCGAGCTGATCACCGCTGTGAGTAGATAGGGATTCTGTATAAACATAGACAGTCGATTACCCGGTCAGACCCCAATAGTTATGTGTATGGCTGCAACTGACGTGTCAGACGCAGTCACGGCCTCTATCGCAGAGATGAGAGCTCGCGAGCGCCAGCGCCCCCAGGGCACCCGCGCGATGGCCCAGCCCGGCTGGCACGATGAACGACTCGGAATCAACGGGTCCCGGGTACTGGTTGATGCGAGCCTTGAATCCCTGCCGGATATCATCCAGCAGGCCGCGCCGCGTCATGACTCCACCACCAAGTACGATTCGCTGGGGAGAATACATGAGCGCCAAGTTTACACACATGACCGCCATATAGGCAGCCTGGGTGTGCCACACGGGGTGACTGTCCTCCAGCAATGCCGGGTCGCGCCCGGTGCGCCTCGCGAGCGCCGGACCACTGATCAGACCTTCAAGGCAGTCGCCATGAAACGGGCAACAGCCCGTGAAGTCATCACCAGCTACCCGCGGGACCAGCATGTGACCGGCCTCGATATGCATAGCCCCATGCACCAGCCGGCCATCCATCATTATGCCGCATCCTACGCCGGTGCCAATTGTGACATAGGCTGCGCTATGTAACCCCTGGGCGGCGCCCCAGCGGGCCTCGCCCTGCAGCGCACCGTTGACATCCGTTTCAAATGCGACAGGCAGTTGCAGAGCGCGCCTGAAATGACCGACGACATCAACCTGCTGCCAACCCGATTTGGGTGTTGAGGTGATATGACCGTAGGAGCGGGACTGAGGCGACAGATCCACCGGCCCAAAACAGGCGATCCCGAGGCACGCGATTTTGTTTCTGGAGCAAGCCTGCTCAAAAAAGGTGGAACAGGCAGTCAGTGTTTCGAGAGGTGTGGTGACTGGTACCGCGTATTCCGCGCGAATGTCGTCCGGAGACGAGCCCAGGATACATTTGAATGTCCCGCCACCCGCGTCGATGCCGCCATACACCGGTCCGTCAGCGAACATGGGCCGGAATTAACAGGCGCCGCAGCCCCATCGGGTCGGGTCAGGCTTCCATCATGACGCGGATTTTCTTCATGGCGTTCTTTTCAAGCTGGCGGATGCGCTCGGCAGAAACATCATATTCTGCGGCGAGATCATGCAAGGTCGCCTTGGTGTCGCTCAACCAGCGCTTCTGGAGAATGTCCCGGCTGCGATCGTCGAGTTTTTCCAGGGCCAGCTCCAGACTGTTGACGCTGCTGCTTTCCCAGTCAGAATCTTCCATCAGGGTGGCCGGATTGTACCGCTTGTCTTCGAGGTAATTGACCGGAGCCAGATACGCCGTATCGTCGTCTTCATCGACGCCCGCGTCAAAACCGGCATCGAACGCCGACAGGCGACCTTCCATTTCCTGGACGTGCTTGACCTCAACATTCAGGTCTCTGGCGACGGCTTCGGCTTCGGCATAGCTCAACCAGCCAAGATGCTTTTTCTGGCTGCGCAGATTGAAGAACAATTTGCGCTGCACCTTGGTGGTGGCAATCTTGACGATGCGCCAGTTGCGCAGAATGAATTCGTGGATCTCGGCCTTGATCCAGTGCACCGCGAAAGAGATCAGACGCACGCCTTTCTCGGGATTGAAGCGCTTGACGGCTTTCATCAGCCCGACATTGCCTTCCTGGATGAGATCGCCCTGAGCAAGGCCATAACCGGAATAGGATTTGGCGATATGCACAACAAAACGCAGATGCGCCATGACCAGCCGGCGGGCGGCGTCGAGGTTGTTGTGATAGTAGAGATCTTCGGCGAGGGCTTTTTCCTCGTCGGCGGACAGAATGGAAAAGCCGTTGACAGTCTGGATGTATGCCGCAAGGTTCTGACCCGGGGCCAACACATCGATTGTCTGTAACTGTTTACCCATCGTTTGCTCCTCCTGATAAGGCAGCGAATATAGCACTCTGTTGTGGGTTACGGAACATCCCGGCGTGAACCTGGTATTGCCGTCACTCAATCCGGTCAATCAGTGCCCCTTATCAACTTAAGCGAACACTGGGACCGGTGGTGCCTGAACCCGAAATTGGGGATCGCTCACGGAATTTCAACCATTGGAGCGCTTCAACCCAATAAAAGTTCACTATCGACGACAATCACCTGATAATCCGGACAGCGATTGCGTCAGCGTCAACGAGGTTGAATGTCTGCCAGATGACGTCCCACCGCCAGCCCGGCTCCCAGCCATCCCAGGCCGGCGCTGATCAGCAGAATGAGCAGTACGCCTGCCAGATCGAGATGCTGGAACTCAAAATCGCTCTGATAGCTTCCCACAAGACTGCGCACGGTCGGCGCGATGCTTGCGAACGCTGCGCTCACCAGCAGACAGGCTATCAACCCGCCGAACAGTCCATACCAGGCTCCCGTGTACAGAAAAGGGCGGCGCACGAAGCCGTCGGTACCGCCCACCAGCTTCGTCACCACGATCTCCTCACGGCGGTTCTCGATGGCAAGCCGAATGGTGTTGCCAATCGAGAGCAGCACCCCAAGTCCCAGCAGTGTAGCGAGCGTCAGGACCAGCCGCCGGCAGAGCACGGTGATCTCCCGCAAACGCCGAACCCACTCCAGATCCACATCCAGATCCCCGACCAGGGCGCTGGTGCGCAAGCGCTCCAGCAATGTTTGCAGGCCATCTTCAAGGAGGGCCGCATCCGTCGGCGTGATCACGACCGTTGCGGGCAGGGGGTTTTCTTCCAGGAGCTCCAGCACATCGCCGAACCCGGACTCCTTCCGGAACTCCGTCAAGGCCTGCTCTGCCGATATGAACTCTACCGACTCGATGGCCGCATCCCCGGAGAGGCTGGCGACCCACTTCTCCACCGCGTCGGGCGTCGCCTGACGATTCACATAGACAAGCACCCGCGGGCGCGCATCCCAGCGCTCGCTCAGTTGCTGCACGTTACCAAAGACAATTAATAAGGTCGCGGGCAGCGCCAGCGCGATCGCCACGACCAGAGAAGTCAGCAGGGTTGCCATGGGTGTATCGGACAGGCGCAGCAGCGCATCTGCGGCGGAACTGACATGGTGCTCCAGCCAGGCTCCCAGCCGGGCCTGCAGACTGATATGGGCCGAACTGGCCCCGCGTTGCTGGGATTGCCGGATTTGTTCGCGACTCACGGCAAGACTCCGTCGTGCACCAGACACCCTTGATCGAGGGTGATGACTCGCCGGCGCAAAGCGCGGATCAGGGCAATGTCGTGACTGGCGATAAGCACCGTTACCCCTACTCCATTGAATTGCTGGAAAAGCTGCATGATTTCCGCAGAAAGCTGTGGATCCAGATTACCCGTGGGCTCATCCGCCAGCAGTAATGGCGGCTTGTTCACCACCGCGCGGGCGATTCCAACCCGTTGCTGCTCCCCGCCCGACAAAGTGACAGGAAAGGCTCGCTCCCGAGAGAGTAGCCCGACCTTGTCCAGCGCCGCGCGCACGCGGCGGCCGATTTCCCGGGAATGATAACCCGCTACCTGTAACGGCAGGGCGACATTGTCGAACACATTCCGGTCGAACAGTAAGTGATGATTCTGGAATACAACACCCACCTGACGGCGGTGATAGGGCAGCTGGCGGTTTGAAAGCCGGTTAAGGTTGCGTCCACCGACGATAACCTGGCCGTTGGAGGCACGCTCGATCAACATGATCAACTTCAGCAGCGTACTCTTGCCGGCGCCGGAGTGGCCGGTGAGAAACACCATCTCCCCATCCTCAACAACCAGTTCGACCCCGGACAGGGCTTCGAATCCTCCTGGATAGCGCTTGTGGACGCTGTGAAATTCAATCATGCGGTGGCGTTCTTTTTGTGAAATTTCCGTTTATGAGTTTTCCATTCAAGAGCTTTCCGCTTATGCGCTTTCCGTTTTGCGGAAGAGTGCATCTATAAATGGTTTGGCATGGAACGGCTGCAGATCGTCGATGCCCTCGCCTACCCCGATGAACCGCACAGGAAGTTGATGCTTCCTGGTCAGAGCGAAAATGACGCCGCCCTTGGCTGTGCCGTCCAGCTTCGTCAATGCCAGACCGGTCACGCCGGCACTTTCGCGGAACGTGTCGGCCTGACTCACCGCGTTCTGTCCGGTACCCGCATCAAGTACCAGCAGAACCTCGTGGGGTGCGCTGCCATCAAGCTTGCCCATTACCCGCTTGACTTTGGCCAGCTCTTCCATCAAATGACTCTTGTTGTGCAACCGCCCGGCGGTGTCTGCGATTACTACATCGGTTCCGCGCGCTTTGGCTGAAGACAGGGCGTCGAAAATGACCGAGGCACTGTCTGAGCCGGTCGGCTGGGCAATTACCGGTACCTTGTTGCGTTGACCCCAGACCTGTAGCTGCTCAACCGCCGCCGCGCGGAAAGTGTCGCCCGCCGCCAGCAGGACCGAATGCCCCTGCCCCTGCAGCTGTTTGGCAAGCTTGCCGATGGTGGTCGTCTTGCCGACACCGTTTACGCCGACTACAAGAATCACGTAGGGCTTGTGCGAGCTGTCGATCTGCAGTGGCTTCTCAACCGGTTGCAACATGTTTAACAGATGCTTTTGCAGGGCGAGGTACAGCGCATTGGCATCGCCCAGCTGCTTGCGTGCCACCTGGGCCGTCAACGAATCAATAATGTCCGTAGTGGCTTCGATCCCCACATCCGCCATGAGCAATTGGGTTTCAATGTCTTCGAGAAGCTCATCGTCAATTTCCTTGCGCCCGAGGAACAGGTTGCCGAGGCCTTCGGCAAACTGCCCGCTGGTGCGCGTCAGGCCCTGTTTCATCCGTGCGAACAAGCTGGGCTTTTTGGCAGCAGGTTCTTCTACTGTTAGCGTGGATCGCTCGCCGTCGTCTTCAGTTTTGAAGTCCTCGTCCGGTTCGGCGTCCGTCGGAACGGGCTTGAAGGCTGTGGATAACTTTCGCAACCACGCCGGCGCCGCCTCGCGTACTTCGGTGTCCGCGTCCAGCGGCGCCTCATCGCGATCCGGAGAAGGCGCGTCTGCAACCGGCGCTATTTTTACCTCCGCATCCTCTGCGAGCCGATCCTCCGGTTGCGCTTGCGACTCCCTCGCGAGTTCGCGAGAAGTCCGGGTAGCTGCCGGAATCGAATCCGGTTGAAATACGG
>CAZXLJ010000091.1:0-1181 GCA_964641175.1 uncultured Cellvibrionaceae bacterium | reverse complement strand
GTCGGCCGCAGGCTGTGAGTCGGCCGCAGGCGCTGTCTCCACGACAGATCCGGCAGGCTCGGCAACGGTTTCCTGGAGTTCCTCCGTTTTCACTCTGGAGGGTCTCGTCAAACCAAGCCATCCCGAGAACAATCCGCCGGTCGCTTCTTTTACCTGCTCTTCCGCCGCGATCTCGAGAGCGGACTCCGCCAGTGGTTCTGTCTCGGTAGCTGCGTCTGGCCGGGCGTCGTCAGCGCTCTCCTTCTCTGCGGTCCTGGACTTGTTGCGTTTGAAAAAAAACATAGTCTCTCGAATTGTTTCGTGAATTGGAAAACGGAATGGCTGTCAGCGGCGCCGACCGGCCAGATGATCTCGATGGTGGTCGCAACGCGGTTCTGCTCAGAAGTTCACGTTTCGCGAAGTGGAATCGCCGGGGGCCACGCGCCATACCCTACGGAGTCGGGCAGCAATGCTATCATTACTCGCCCTCAAATCAGAGAATCCCGTGTCCAACCGAAGCAAAAAAGGCAGTCGTCCTGTCCATACTGAAACCCTGCGGATCATTGGCGGTCGCTGGCGCGGACGGCTGCTGCCCTTCGTAGCTGCCGAGGGGCTGCGCCCCACCGGCAACCGGATTCGTGAAACCCTGTTCAACTGGTTGCAGCGCGATATTCCGGGCAGCCACTGCCTTGATCTGTTTGCCGGCTCGGGCGCGCTCGGTTTTGAAGCACTGTCGCGGGGCGCCGCCCACTGCACCTTCGTAGAAACCAACGCAGCGGTCTGTCACCAGTTAAGACTCAACGGCGCAAAGCTTGAGGCGGACAACGCCGATTTCACGACTGCGGATGCACTGCGCTACCTGCAGACCCTCCCCATTCAGCCGTTTGATATCGTGTTTCTCGATCCACCCTTTAACGGCGATCTCTGGCAGGACATCATCAACCGCCTGGGCGGCGCAGACTGGCTGACTGCGGACGCTTCGGTCTATATTGAATCACCGCCAGCAAAAAATCTGGCCATCCCGGCCCATTGGCATTTGCACCGCCAGAAGCAGGCCGGGCAAGTCATGTATCGTCTGTATCGAACACAGACAGGCGCCCCTGCTTCGCGTTAACATGCGCGTCTTTCACCGGTAACGAGGATCTTATGACGGGTGGCAAAGTTAAGCGTGTGGTTTACCCAGGGACCTTCGATCCGATTAC
>CAZXLJ010000090.1:0-13185 GCA_964641175.1 uncultured Cellvibrionaceae bacterium | reverse complement strand
TTTCTTACCTTCTTGACGATCTCAATGACGCACAGCGACAGGCCGTGGGGGCCGCGCCTGGGCATCAGCTAATCCTGGCCGGTGCCGGCAGCGGTAAAACCCGAGTGCTTGTGCACCGTATTGCCTGGCTGATTCAGGTTCAAGGTATTTCCCCCCGCGAGATCCTCGCGGTTACTTTCACCAACAAGGCTGCCCGCGAAATGCGCGAGCGCCTGCACGCGCTGCTGGGCAACCGGGTCGCCTCGGGGGATTTTCGCAATCTGTGGGTCGGCACGTTTCACGGCATTGCCCACCGCCTGCTTAAAATGCACTGGCAGGATGCGGGGCTTCCGCAAAACTTCAATATTCTCGATTCCGATGACCAGCTACGCCTGATCAAGCGGGTCTATCAGGAACTGAATCTGGATGAGGAGCGCTGGCCGTGCAAACAAAGCCAGTGGTTTATCAACGGCCAGAAAGATGAAGGGATCCGGCCGGCGCACATGCCCGACAGCCACGAGCCTTTTCAGCAAACCATGAAGCGGATTTATCTCGCTTACGAGCAAACCTGCGCCCGCAGCGGTGTCGTGGATTTTGCCGAGTTGCTGCTGCGTTCGCACGAGCTCTGGCTACGCAATGACCGTTTGCTCGCGCATTATCAGGCGCGGTTTCCCTTCCTGCTTGTTGATGAATTCCAGGACACCAACGCCGTCCAGTACGCCTGGCTGCGAGTGCTGGCGGGACAGCGCAGCCGGGTGACCGCCGTGGGGGATGACGACCAGTCGATCTACGGATGGCGCGGTGCCCGGATTGAAAACATCCAGTCGTTCGGACGGGATTTTCCCGGCACCGAGGTAATCCGGCTGGAGCAGAATTACCGCTCGACCCGCACCATTCTTCAGGCAGCCAATGCGGTGATTGCAAACAACCATGGCCGTCTCGGCAAGGAACTCTGGACTGCCGGTGCCGAAGGTGAACCCATCGAGCTGTATTCTGCATTCAACGAGCAGGACGAAGCCCGTTACGTGGTCGATCGCATCGAGTCCCAAATCGCGCAAAACCAGCCCCGCGCAGGAATCGCCATTCTTTACCGGTCCAACGCTCAGTCGCGAGTACTGGAAGAGGTGCTGATTCGCCAGAATGTTCCCTACCGCATTTACGGGGGCTTGCGCTTCTTTGACCGACTGGAGATCAAGAACGCCCTCGCCTATTTGCGGCTGCTGCTCAATCCGCACGACGATACCGCCTTCGAAAGGGTCGTGAACGTGCCGCCGCGGGGTATTGGCAATAAAACCGTCGAGCACGTCCGGGTTGCGGCGCGGGAACAGGGCATTTCGCTCTTTGATGCCGCGCAGGCGCTCGTCCGCCACCAGGCGCTTAGCGGCCGTGCGCGCACTTCCATTACCGTTTTCCTCAATCTCGTCGTCGATATGCGCCAGCTGGTGCAGGGCAAAGCGCTGCCGGAACTGGTGGCGGAAATCATCAATGCCAGCGGGCTGGTCCCCTATCACGCCAGCGAAAAAGGTGAACGCGGCGAAGCTCGGGTGGAAAACCTGCAGGAGCTGGTCAACGCTTGCCGGGGTTTTGAACCCGACAACGATGATATTCCGCCGCTGGAGGCGTTTCTGGACCGCGCCGCTCTGGATGCCGGCGATGCCCAGGCCGATGAGCACGAGGACGCCGTGCAGCTGATGACACTGCACAGTGCCAAAGGTCTGGAATTTCCGCTGGTTTTCCTCGTAGGCATGGAAGAGAATCTGTTTCCACACAAAATGTCGGCTGAAGATCCAGATCGCCTCGAAGAGGAACGTCGTCTGTGTTACGTCGGCATGACCCGAGCGATGCGCAAGCTGATTCTGACGCATGCGGAATCGCGGCGTTTCTACGGGTCGGAAAATTTCAATCCGGTGTCGCGTTTCGTGCGGGAAATCCCGCCGGCGCTGCTGCGCGAAGTGCGCCTGAAGGCCAGCGTCACGCGCGCCAATCCTTATGCACAAAAATATGTTCCGGAAGATCTCGGCCTCGGGCAGTCGATCCCGTTTCGTCTGGGTCAGCAGGTCACGCATCCGGTGTTTGGTGACGGGACTATTCTGCAGTTTGAAGGACGTGGTCCCACCACCCGGGTGCAAGTCAACTTCGGCAGCGGCGGCAGTAAATGGCTGGTGCTGCAATTTGCCAAACTGGAAGCCGTGTGAAAAGTCCAGGGCCTGTCGATACTAATTTGATTACTCCTGCCGGAGGCAATTTTTTCTTTCGGCAAGCAAGTGCGAGTGCGGTTTGGTAACCCCAGATAAGCGAGTTCTAACGCCGCCGGAAGGAAAAATGGCCCGGCCCTTCGGGTTGTGGCTGAATGAACGCCACTGTGCGTCAAAAACGCCGCCCTGCGTCGCTCATTGTTCATTTGGAAAGACCAACCCTCTCTCTTCGCTTCTTGATTGGTGCTTTTTCAGACACAACCGGAGCGATCAAATTAGTGTCAACAGGCCCTGACAACATGAGCCCGCGCTTTACTCCCTGGTGGTTACCCGTTTCGCTGATTGTTCTGCTGGCTGTCTGCATTCTGCTGTTTGGCGCTCTGGTTACCCGGCAATCGGCCTCGGCGAACGTCATGCGTACCGGGGTCGCCACTGATGATCAGGTTTTTAACTGGCGCCTGGTAACCACCTGGCCAAAGAATTTCCCGGGACTGGGTGCGGCACCGGAAAACTTTGCGCAACTGCTGAAAGAAATGAGCAATGGCCGCCTCAATATCACGGTGTATGGTGCCAATGAACTGGTGCCGGCCATGGGCGTCTTCGATGCGGTTTCATCGGGCAGTGCGGAATTCGGACATGGCGCCGCCTATTACTGGAAAGGCAAGATCCCCTGGTCATCATTCTTTACCGCCGTCCCCTTCGGCATGAATGCACAGGAATTCAACGCCTGGCTTCATTATGGGGGTGGCCTGGAATTGTGGCGGGAAACCTATGAACCGTTCAATCTGATTCCCTTTGCCGGCGGCAATACCGGCGTGCAGATGGGGGGCTGGTTCAACCGCAAGGTGGATTCAGTAAAAGATCTGCACGGATTGAAAATGCGCATCCCCGGATTTGGCGGCGAGGTTTTCACCCGCGCTGGTGGAACTGCTGTCAATATCCCGGGTGGCGAGTTGTACACCGCTTTGCAAACCGGTGTCATCGATGCGACCGAATGGGTCGGCCCATACAACGATCTGGCCTTCGGTCTGCATCAGATCGCCCGCTATTACTATTACCCCGGCTGGCAGGAATCTGGCCCGGGGCTGGAATTTATCGTCAATAAAAATGCGTTTGCACGATTGCCGGCGGATTTGCAGAAAATGGTCGAAGTCGCGGCACGGGCCATCAATCAGGACATGCTGGATGAATATACGGCGCGCAGTCATGGCGCCCTGCAGGAGCTGGTCAACAAGCACGGGGTGGATGTGCGCCGCTTCCCGGACGACGTCCTCGCTGAATTCAAACGCATCAGCTTCGCGATGTACGACGAGATGGCCGCGCGCGATCCGTCTTTTGCCCGGGTATACCAGTCCTACATGGAGTTTTTGAACAATTCAAAGGCCTATCATGAAATTACCGAGCAGGCCTATTACGAAACCCGCTGAGTAGCGGCACCTCCGTGCCGTCTCAATTGTCCGCATCCATACCTTCCACAATGTCCACCTGCCCGGAAAGCCGCCGGCGAATGTGCGACCAGCTGATACCGATGGTCAGCACGATGGCAATCAGAATCAGAATGACCCAGTGAAACACCGCGTCCTGCTCCAGGCTTAGCAGCCCCAGATCGATCAACAGCCAGATAATGCAACCGAAAAGGGTGGCCAGCAGCAGGACCCCGATAAATCCGAGGGAGCGGAACGTCGCCCGGAGATAAACCACCCAACCAATAACCAGAAGGATACCGGTAAGGGCGATGTAGGGATTGATGGCGTTAATCGATTCGCGGACCCAGTGGATATATGAAAATCCGCTCGGATTATATGTGACCAGAACCAGCAGCAAAGCAAAGCCGAAGCGCGCCCCGAAACCACCCCAACTGAGTGCACCCATGTGTATGTCTCCTAAAATGTAGCTCTGAGCAATTGACGCAGGCCGACACGGTCATTCCCTGCTGACAGTAAAGTCGGGGAACCTCTGAGTGATCAGGTCCGCCCGCACAATACCGCTTGCACTACGATCATACGGACACCGATTCGTCCGCAGTTTCCTTTCTTTTACGATCAAGAATGCTTTGTTGATTCTCTATCCACTGTTCCACCTGCTGGATCAGCTCGTGACTGCTCTTGTCTTCAGTCGAAATGGGTTCACCAATAATGACCGTAACCAGACCGGGTCTCTTTACAAATTGTTTGGGTGGCCAGCAATATCCCGCATCCAGGGCCACCGGCACGATCGGCACGCCCGCCGCCTTGGCAATATCCGGACCGCTACGGGCATATTTGCCCTTTTTGCCTACCGCGATGCGGGTGCCCTCCGGAAACAGCAACAGGTTCATGCCGCTTTGCAGGCGTTCAATTCCTTCGACTTTCACCTGCTTGAGCGCCTCACGCGGGTTGCTGCGGTTTATGGCGATGGGACGCAGGCACCGCAGTCCCCACCCGAAAAATGGCAAAGACAGTAATTCTTTTTTCAAAATGGTGGCAGACGGCCAGAACAGATACTGCAAGGCCAGTGTTTCCCAGGTGCTCTGATGCTTGGCAAGAACAACCTTGGCTCCCCTGTGTTTATTGATATTTTCCTTGCCCACAATGTGAAAGCGCACGCCGCAGACCAGCCGCGCCCAAACAATAATAAACCAACACCAGCTGATCAAAATGCGATGCCGTATCAATGGTGGGAAAAAAACAAGAAAGATCACCAAACTGCCATAGATAACCGTGGCGAGATTGAAACCGATTGCAAATATCGTGGAGCGAATGAATGCCAGCATTGCTGTGTCTCGAATGGGGTCAAGGATTTGCTAACGGATTAACTGGCTGTTAAAAACAGTGTGCGTTGCCCTTGCGGCATTACCAGCAGCCTCAACACCGCTTCATGTTCCTGGCCATTGATCTGGCAGGAGACAGGACGACGCTGGCGCCGCCCCCGGGAGCCGGCGTCGACCGGTCAGCTTGACCGGTTCACCACAAGACAGGAAATGTCGGCCACTTCCAAAAACAGACTGCGCAGGTTATTTAACAACGCCAGCCGGTTATTGCGCAGCTTGACATCATCGGTCATCACCATGACCTCATCAAAAAAGCGATCGACCGGCGCATGCAGCTGTGCCAGGCTGGCCAGGGCCTCGCGATACCGGTGCTCGGCGAACAGCGGTTCCACTTTGGCATGCTGGTCTGCCAGCGCATCGGCAAGATCCTTCTCAGCGGATTCGACCAGCAGGTTTTTCTGCACCACAGTTCCCACCGCCTCGCTTTGCTTTGCCAACAGATTGGAAACCCGCTTGTTGGCCGCTGCCAGTGCCTGCGCTTCCTGCAACTCCGAGAACGCGGCCACGGCATAAACGCGGTTGTCGATATCCAGTGGAGTGGAAAGATTCTTGGCGCTCACCGACTGATACACTTCGGCGGCCACTCCGGCTTCCTCATACCACGCCCGAAACCTTTCGAGCATGTAAGTGAGCGCGGCGTCCACCGTCTTCGGCCCTTGAGGCAGCTGCCGATAGGCGCCGACGGCCTGTTCAAGCAGATCGCGAAGGTCGAGCGGCAGTTTTTTCTCTACCAGCAGCCGCAGTACGGCAAGAGACGCGCGCCGCAGACCGAAGGGGTCCTTTGAACCCGTGGGAATCTGCCCGATGCCGAAAATACCGGCCAGGGTATCAAGGCGATCTGCCAGTGCCAACGCAGTCCCGGTCGGTGTCGCTGGCAGAACATCGCCGGCGTATCGCGGCAAGTACTGCTCTCTAAGGGCCTGAGCCACCTCCCGGCTTTCGCCGTCATTGAGTGCATAGTAGTAGCCGGCAATGCCCTGCATGTCGGCAAACTCGTAAACCATGGCGGTGGCCAGATCGGCTTTGCTCAGTAACCCCGCACGCTCGGCCAGGGACGGGACGTAGTTGAGGTAATCCGCGATATTGCGCGCAAGCCTCGACACCCGGTCGGTTTTTTCCAGCAGTGTTCCAAGCTGCGCCTGAAACACGACCCGCGCCAGGTTTTCCCGATGGCGGGCCAGCGACACCCGTTTGTCGGTCTGAAAAAAGAACGCGGCGTCGGCCAGACGAGGCCGGATAACTTTCTCGTTGCCTGCCACCACCGCCGCCGGGTCAGTGCTCTCGATATTGGCAATGGCGATGAAGTAGGGCAACAGGCGGCCTTGCGCGTCCATGACATGGAAATATTTTTGATGTTCCTTCATGGAAGAAATCAGGGCTTCCGCCGGAATTTCCAAAAAACTTGCATCGAACTGGCCGGCCAGTGCAACCGGCCATTCCACCAGGGCGGTTACCTCATCCAGCAGGGCTTCGTCGATCTCGCACAATCCGCCCACCGAACGCGCGGTGACTTCGACCTGCGCCCGGATGGATTCGCGACGCGCCCCGAAGTCCGCAACCACGTGGGCGTCATGCAGCAGATCCTCATAACGGTCTGGCTGCTCGATCTCAAGCAACTGGTGACTGTGGAAACGGTGCCCGGAGGTATGACGTCCGGCTTGCACACCGAGAACACTGGCTGGCAGAACCTGCTGATCCCAGAGCATCACGACCCAGTGCAGCGGCCGGACAAATTCCTCACGCCCCGCGCCCCAGCGCATACGCCGGGCAACAGGCAACCCGGCCACCGCGTCCTGGACCATCCTCGGCAGCAATTGCGTGGTGGGCTCGCCACCCACGCGGGAATCAACATAGATCTTGTCGACCTTGCCATCGTTACCGGTCTGGAGCGCATCCACCCCCAGGCCGTTCTTGGCGGCAAAGGCTTGAGCGGCCTTGCCCGGTAATCCGTCCGGACCGAAGGCTACATTTGCGGGTGGTCCCCAGACCCGAACCATCTGGCTGGGTGTTGTGGGCGGTAGACCCGTAATTCTCAAGGCGAGGCGCCGGGGGGTAGCAAAAGGACGGATTTCACGAAATGTAATCCCCGCCCGCTGGAGGGATTCTTCCATCTGGGCCGCAAATGCCCGGTAGAGCGTGGACAGGGTTTGCGCGGGCAACTCTTCGGTGCCGAGTTCTACCAGAAAACTGTGCAGGTCATCACTCATTGAACATTGCCCTCCGCCGCCAGGCGCTTGAGTACTTCATCCCGTAATTCTGGTGTCGCCAACGGAAATCCCAGTTTGCGGCGCACTTCCAGATAGGCTTGCGCGACATCCCGTGCCAGCGCGCGCACCCGCAAAATATATCGCTGCCGCTCAGTCACGGAAACGGCGGCGCGAGCATCCAGCAGGTTGAAGGCATGCGACGCTTTCATCACCATTTCGTAGGCGGGCAAAGGCAGGGCCTGACCAATAAGCAACTGGCACGCTGCCTCGCATTCATCAAAGGTTTTCAGAAGAAAATCTGTATTGGCGTGAGTGAAATTGTAATGGCTCATTTCCACTTCATTCTGGTGGAAGACATCGCCGTAGGTCACCACCTCACCGTTCGGCCCGCGCGTCCACACCAGGTCGTATATTGAGTCCTTGTTCTGGAGATAAAGCGCGATACGCTCCAGACCATAGGTGATTTCGCCGGACACCGGAAAGCACTCGATGCCCCCGACCTGCTGGAAATAGGTGAACTGGGTTACTTCCATACCGTTGAGCCACACTTCCCAGCCCAGACCCCAGGCACCCAGCGTGGGTGACTCCCAATTATCTTCCACGAAGCGCACATCGTGAACGCCGGTATCCACGCCCAGCCGCTTGAGGGACGCCAGGTACAGTGACTGGATGTCCTTCGGCGACGGTTTGAGCAACACCTGAAATTGGTAATAGTGCTGCAGGCGGTTGGGGTTCTCGCCGTAGCGGCCATCGGTAGGCCGCCGACACGGCTGGACATAGGCTGCGTTCCAGTTTTCTGGCCCGATGGCGCGCAGGAATGTTGCCGGATGGAAGGTACCGGCGCCCACTTCCTGATCAAGAGGCTGTAATATCACGCACCCCTGTTCCGCCCAGAACTGTTGCAGTGCGAGAATTAATCCCTGAAAAGTGGACACATCCACCGGATTCGCTGATTGAGATATCGCCATGATTCACCTGATGGCCCAAAATGGCCGGCATTGTCGCGAAAAAAGCCGCAATTATAACGATACTCACCGAGCTAAACCATTGCGGCCAAAGCTTTTGTCCTGCTGCGGGGGGCCGGCCGGGTCGAGCCTGCATTTTTTTGGCACAATGATCCGTTTTTGACCGGGCCGGAAATAATAACTATGCAAACTTCCTCGCCGTCACTGGCACAGACGATCAAGTCGGCATTCATCGTGGGACTGGTGAGGCTCCTGGGGCGCTTGCCGCTGCGGCAGGCGCGACGCCTGGGGGCCGCGCTTGGCGGCCTGGCTTACCGGCTGAACACCCGTATGGTGCGGGTCACCCGCCGCAATCTCGCACTCTGTCTCACCCAGTTCCCCGCCGACCGCCGCGAGTCGCTGGTGCGCCAGAGTATCCGCGAAACCGGTCGCCTGGCGCCCGAGGCTTGTGTCGTCCTGCGGCGCCGGGCCACGTCCATTAACACCATGATTACCCATATTGACGGTGAAGCACTCGTCAGGGCACTGGTGGCCGAGCAGAAGGGGCTGATTGTACTGGCGCCGCATCTGGGCAACTGGGAAGTCTTGGGCACGTGGCTACCTCAGCTGGCCCCGACCACCAGCCTTTACCAGCCTCCCCGGCTGGCCGGACTGGAAGAGCTGGTGCGGGAAGGCCGACAACAAAGCGGTAGCGAGCTGGTTCCCACCAATGCCAAAGGCGTGGCCGCCATCATCCGACGGCTCAAAAGTGGCGGCATCTGCGGCATATTGCCCGACCAGAATCCCAACAGTGATGCCAGCGGCGAGTTCGTCCCCTTCTTCGGACACCCCGCCTTCACCATGACACTGGTGTATAAACTGCTGCAGAAAACCCGCTGCAATGCGGTGTTTGCCTTCGCCAAACGGGTGGACGACGGCTTTGTACTGGTCTTTCGCGCACCGCCCGAGGAAATCTATAGTGAGGATTCACTTACCTCTCTTGCCGCACTCAACAAGGGAGTTGAACGCCTTGTGCTCGAAGCACCCGAGCAGTACCAATGGGAATACAAGCGGTTCAAACGGGCACGGAAAGATTCCGGCGAAGACTTCTATCGCGATCTGGAGTGATCGGAATCTGCCGGAAGCACCAGGGTAAATGTCGTTCCTCCGTGAATTTCCGATTCCACCTGCAAGTGACCTCCGTGGAGGTGAAGGATTCGTCCCAGCAACGCGAAACTCAATCCTTCCACAGGTTCGGAAGTTGCTTCCCCCTGGCGGATTTTCTCCCTCACCCGCGCCAGCTTTTTATTGTCCATTCCCAGACCGGTGTCTTTTACGTGCACCATGATCCATGAACTGCGGCGCTGGACGGCGATCTCGATATACCCGTGTTCGGTGAACCGCAACGCGTTCGCCAGCAGCTTGCTCAGAACCTGGTGCAGCCGTTTGCCGTCGCCGCTAATGATAACTTCCTCGGTTTCTGTCCGCGAATATAGCCGGACTCCTCTTACTTCCGCCTGCGAGCGATAGTGGGCACTTACTTCCTCCATCAGTACGCCGAGGTTTACCGGACGGGTATTGAGGATCAATGGCCCACTGCCCGGCGGCCCTTCGAAGCGCGAAGCATCGTCAAGCACGTCGGCGAGATGGTCCGTCCGCTCCCGCAGTCGCGTCAAGCCCTGCTGTACATCCGGCGACAGCTCCGCCCCGTGGACCTGCAGCAGGTTTTGCGTCAATTCCCTGATAGCCGTCACGGGTGAACGCAGCTCCCGGGTGATTCCGAGAATCACCTGCCCCTTGAACTGGGTCATCTGCTGCGCCCGGTTGCGCGCATTACGTTCCGCAATCATCTTGCGCTGGAATTGCCGCCCGACGAGGCCCAGAACAGCGAGCAGCAACATCGTCGCAAGCATATAAGCCCACCCGCTTCGCCAGAACGGCGGCTCCAGGACAATATGCAGCTGGGTTGGCTGCGGATTCCATACGCCATCGCTATTGGAACCTTTTACCTCGAAGGTGTAATGCCCCGGCCCGAGATTGGTATAGGTCGCCAACCTTTGCTCGCTGTCCACCTGCGTCCACTGCGAGTTGAACCCCACCAACCGGTAGGCATACCGGTTTCGGGAGGGTACCAGGTAATCCAGTGCGGCAAATTCCAGGGCGAAAACCGAGTTCGGATAAGGCAGTCGCAGTGAGTCAAGGCTATCCAGGGCCGTATTCAGAGGTCCCTGCGGATGCACTTTCTGAGGCTGACCGGCGAGGTTCAAGCCGGTCAGCACGACCGGGGGCGTAAACTGGTTGCGGCGAACCTGAGCAGGATATATCCGGGTGACGCCGTCCGCTGACCCAAACCAGAGTTCGCCATCCTGCAGGCGTAGTGTCGCTGCCTTGCCGGGGTGGGCGTTTGCGCCTATTCCGTGGCGGGTGTCGTAGTGAGTGAAGGAGTCGGTTGCCACATCGTAACGCGACAGACCCTTCTGGGTTGTAAGCCACAGGTAACCGGAGCCATCCACCAGCAGGCCTGTCACACTGTCATCCGGCAAGCCGTCGCGCACCCGGTAGACCCGGAACATGTTGGCCGCCGGATCGTAACGGTTGAGCCCCGATGTGGTTCCCGCCCAGATGTTTCCGTGGTGGTCTTCTGCCAGAGCGCGCACGGAATTGCCGCTTAGACTGTCGGGCTTAAGGGGATCGTGCAGAAAATGCTGGAACCGCTCTGTCGCGGGATCAAACAGGTTCAGGCCGTGCTGGGTACCGATCCAGAAACGCCCGCGCTGGTCTTCCAGAATGTCCCAGACATGTGGATGACTCAGGGTCGTGGCCCGCTTGCCCGGATCAGGAAGGTACTGAACAAGCCCCGCATCGACTGGATCATAACGAAAAAGTCCTTCACGCTGGGTACCGATCCACATGGCCCCCTGCCGGTCTTCATAGAGCTCCCAGATCTGTGTGTTCTCCAGTCCCGGCAAGGGCTCCAGCGCAGGTTTTGCGTCGCAACTGTGCCCGGCAGCCCGCTCACCGCACTGCCCTCTCGCCAGCAATACCCCATGGCTTACAGTCCCGAGCCAGAGCCGGTCACGTGCGTCCGCGGCCAGTGCGTGAATGGCAGACGGGGTTTTCCATCCCGTGGCCTCCGGCGGTCGTTCCTCTTCGGATAGAGGAAGCCAGGCCAGTCCGGCGGGCCCAGCCATCCAGACCGTCCCGTCGCGGGATTGCTCCAGCGCGGTGATAGCGTTCGAAGCTTTGCTTTGATCGGTCTCGGGAAAATCAAGGGTCCGGAATGGAGGTAAGCGTTCACTTAGCCGATTGATGCGGGAATTGTAAGTCCCTAGCCAGAGATCCCCGGCCCGGTCCAGAAACAGGGACACCACCGGCCCCGACAGATGATGGCGGGAGTGCCTGCGCGGGGTGAAGCGATCGAACCGGTCCTGCCATTTGTTGTAACGGAGCAAAGTCCCGTCGCGGGTGGATAACCATAGTGCACCGGCCGCATCTTCCATCATGTCCCAGACCATGCCACCGCCGATGGAATGCGCCTGCGCCGGGTCGTGAGAATACTGGGTAAGCCGGTTTGAATCAGGCTCGATGCGGCTCACCCCCGATTTGAGCGAACCGACCCAGAGATTATCAAAGCGATCAATAAAGAGCCGATAGAGATTCTGCCTGATCTTCCCGGCGCCCGTAGCCGGCTCCCAGGGGAGGACTGCGTCACTTCCGGGCCGCAATTGCCACAACCCTCGTTCCACAGTACCCAGCCAAATGGTGCCATCGCTGCCAACCGCAATATCCCGGATTGCCACCCCCGCAAGCCCTGTTACCGTGTGGGGCGACGTCACCACCTGCCGACCTTCATCCAGCTGCATCAAACCGTGTTCGTGGGTCGCAACCCAGATCCGGCCGTCGGGGTCTTCCGCTACCCGATAGGCGCTGTAGGGGGCTGCACTGCGCTCATCGATCATTGCCGGATAATGGATGAACCGTTCCGCCTGATGATCGAACCGGCCCAAACCGCCGGTGGTCAGCAGCGCAACCCAGAGCCGCCCCCGGGAGTCGACAAACAGATCGCTAACGTCATTGCTGGCCAGGCTGCCCGGATCGCCCGCATCGTGGCGAAACGTGCGGAACTCATAGCCGTCGTACCGAAGCAACCCGTTCTTGCCGCCAAACCAGAGAAATCCCCCGGCGTCCTGCTCAATGGCGAAAATACCGCCGAGCGACTGAACTTCCGGCGAATCCAGGCTGGAAAACACCGGCTCTACTGCGATCGCCGGCTGCGCCAGCAACCCCGTCAGCAGCAATACCACCACGGTCAGCGCCGAGGCGATCAAGGTCAAGAGAAACGCTGGCAATCCTGATGACAGTGAATTGACGGAACTGATGAACAAGGAAATCGCTGACCGCCGGCGTGACCGTTCCGCAGCCCATGCGGGGAATGATGGCGCTGAGACAGTTCCGGTGGTCAATGCCTGGGTCATAGATAGACAGAGCCTGGGTGGGGCGGCCATCCGGCCGGAACGAAGACAGGGTGTATCCGACAGGAGTATAGATTGAAGTCTACGAAGTAACCGGAGTGAGCGATGATTCCGGACACCTTTCGGGCAGGAGTTGCCTGTCCGAAGCGAATCGGCGGCAAAAAAAACCCCGGTATTAACCGGGGTTTTGCGAAGGTTTTTGACCGGAATTACAGAGCGTCTGCAATCGCCTGAATCTGCGCATCAGTCAGCGTAGGCACGATACCGAGGCCGATGTATGTCTGCATGGTCGGGTTGGTTGTCAGGCCGGTCTTCAACTGGGCGAAGCTGTAGCCTGCCAGAACAGGAGCTGGTGATCCCGAGTGACATCCGGAACAGCTGTTTGCAAACAGCGCTGCGCCATCAATCACGGCGCCAGAGGAACTGCTGGAGCTGGACGATGAGCTGCTGCTCGAGGACGAGCTTGAGCTGCTGGAAGAGCTGCTTGAGCTTGAGCTACTGCTCGAGGAGCTCGAACTGGAAGAGCTGCTTGAACTGGAGCTACTGCTTGAGGAGCTTGAGCTGGAGGAACTTGAGCTG
>CAZXLJ010000089.1:11408-13245 GCA_964641175.1 uncultured Cellvibrionaceae bacterium | reverse complement strand
CCCCAACGGCGCAATCTGGCAAATTCTGCGCGGCGGGATTCTTCGGTCAGCAGTACGTGTTTCGGCGTCTGTGGTGTCTCGTTCCACGTACCCGCGGAGTTGTACCACAACATCAGACCGACGTTTTTTGATGCGGCATAGGCGGCAAGTTCCTGGATTTTTTCTTCGCCGATGCGAGTGTCCCATTCCGCATCCACCAGTGAATAAGGCCAGCCCATTGCAGCGGCATAATCAATGAATTCTTTCTGCGTTGCGTAATTTACCGAATCATCTTTCAAAAGCGCCCAGCTCCACGCAACCAGACCAGGTTCGGCGAAGGGCATGCTGGCTACTGCCGGGGGGGCGAGGTCAGTGCCGAGAGTGCTGGCCGTCAAGGTGCCCAGATCACCGACCGCAATTATCCGCCAGGGGCTGTGGAATGGCAGGCTTGACTGTGCTTTCAGCCCGCCACCGGGAAGCACCTCGGCCTCCATGGGATAGCCGATAGCAAACTCTCCTGCGGATAACGACGGCCCCAGGCGGGAAGCATGGTAATTGCCGGTCATGCCCGCCTCGGTGATCGCCACCCATATATCCTGACTGTGAAACAGGGCCGGGAACGCCCATCCCGCGCTGGAGGGTTCCACCTCTTCAATCGGGACATCCATCTGATAATGCTCTTCGTAGGACGGGTTGGTGTTACTCCAGCCGGTCTGTGCCACCGCTACCGGTTGCAGCCATGTGCGGGTGCCATTGGGAAAACGAAAACTGGTAAATTCATTTTCGACAGTAACCGCCACGTCCGACTGACCGGGCATTTCGTAGCGAAACGCCACCCCGTCATCGCTGACGCTGAACCGGACAAGCAAATGGTTGCCGGCGGCATCGACCAGATCGAACACCTGCTGCTGAGCTCGATAAGTGTTCTGAAGACTTTTCCCGTGACTGAGCGAGTACTGATCTTCAACCTGGGTCACACTGGACCGCTCTGCCAGACGTAACCCATGTCCCAGGTCAGTGTCATCCAGTTGTAACCCAAGCTGCGACCAGTTCAGCACTTCCTTGTGGTCGTAAATGATTCGATACTGAGGTGTGCCCTGCTCCAGGCGCCACTGTACGTGCAACCGTCCATCAGGACTCGGGACTGTAAATACGGTCTGGTTCGATTGCAATGCTGCACAGGCAGTCAACAAAATGCTGACAAGCAATAGAAATATTTTCATGTTTACCCCGGAATTTCACTCCGGCTCCTTCCGGTAGTTTTTTTGTTTTTGTTTTTTTTTGGTTTTAGTTTTAGTTTTAGTTTTAGCTTTTAAGATAATGGTACCGGCGGTTTGCTAGCTGTCATTGTCCTGATGAACCCAATTGAAGGCCCCATTCAGTGGCGCACCTGGGCTATCAACATTTTCAGCTGAGAAAAATCTACCGGCTTCATTAAATGGTGATCAAAACATCCGCCATTGGTATCCTCAACATTCTCTCTGGGGCTATAACCGCTTACGGCGATCAACAGGGTTTCATCCAGCGGGTGCATTTTTCGGATACGGTGGGCCACTTCATATCCATCCATTCCCGGCAGGCCGATATCCAGAAGAATTATCTCCGGCTTGAATTCACTCGCCATTTCAAGTGCACCCGGGCCTTCGTGCGCAACCATTACGTCATGCCCTTCCAGTTGCAACAGCAACGCACAGGTATTGGCCGAATCGAGATTATCATCCACCACCTGAATCCGCCGGTGAATGACCGGCTGCACTTCCGGCGGAGCTTCACTCGGGACGTCCGGTACGCTGACACTGGTTAACCGGATGCCGGCCATCACCGGAAACCTGACGATAAATTCGCTACCTTTATTGAT
>CAZXLJ010000089.1:0-11308 GCA_964641175.1 uncultured Cellvibrionaceae bacterium | reverse complement strand
TTTGTAATAATCTGCTCCAGCCGTACGGAATCGCCTTCGACAAACACTTCCTCTGCTGGCAACTTCAGCTCAAGGTCATGATTACAGGCATCGTATTGTTGCTGGGTGCACTCCACTGCCTGTATGGCGATCTGCCTTAGATCCACCTTCTCCTCCTTGAGCACCACGGATCCCTTGGTAATGCGGGCCATATCCAGCAGATCGTCAATAAGGCGCGAGACTTTGCGCAGCTGCCGGTCCATTATGAGCCGCACCTGTTGTTCCCGATCCGGGCCGGCATCTCCACGCTGCCAGATATCCAGAGCATTGCGGATCGGTGCCAGAGGGTTGCGCAATTCATGCGCAAGCATGGCAAGAAACTCATCTTTGCGCCTGGCGGCACCTTTGAGCTCATCCCTGGCCATTTTCGAATCCGTAACATCTTCGATCGCTAGCAGAATCAGAGACTGCTTGTCCCACGCAAGATGCCTTCCATTTAGCATCATGGTCCGCTCTCCCACCTTTGAGAATTCGCTGGTTATCTCACAATTTTCAAATGCCCTGTCTTTTGGAAGTACTTCACTCAGTAATTGGCGCAACACCGGAAGATCCCACTTCTTGTCATCCAGGTCGTAAAAGAGGCAACCCACCGTATCCTGGTGGTCAAGATTAAAAGTTTTGTGAAACGCGCAATTGGTCTTTACCACGCGCAGGTTTTCATCCAGCACCACAAGGGGTTCGCGAATGGTTTCTACAATGGCCTGAGCGTAATTCCGGGCGTGCTCCAGTTCGACATTGAGCGTGTTCAGCTCTGCATTGGTATGGGTTAATTCATCGTTGGTCGTGATCAATTCTTCGTTGGAAGACTGTAACTCCTCTTTGGCCGTTTCCAGCTCTTCATTGGTGCTTTGGAACTCCTCGTTGCTGGAAAGCAGTTCTTCCTGCGAAGCCTTGAGCTCTTCCTGGGCACGGTTGTGGTCTTCAGCAATAGTCTTGATATATTGCCGGGTTACGTCCAGCTCCTGCAGCAGACGTTGCGCAGCGATATCATTCCCGGCGACCTTCTCCTTGCTGCCGAATGCGGATTTAAAGACCGACCGGATCAACGGGAAGATGCCGCCTTTCGCCGCTTCACCGGAAGCAGCCTGTTCAAAAAATACGAGAAACAGCGGGTTGGTCGTATCATTCTGGCTGACCGGAATGACTTCAAGATCCACTTCGCGGATCCCATCGCGCATTTCAACCCGATGCGCGGTACGACGCACGGGAGCCTGATCCCTGCGGGCCTGGTCAATCATGCTGCTGATATCGACAAACAGCCCCATCCGGGCAAGGTGTCTCAGACTGGTGCTGGGAGGGCCGGACGGCTGTAACAGATAAGGGCTCGTGTCACCGCGAAACTCCTGGATCTCGAGGTCATCGTCGCACAGAATCCCGGCCGGAACGTAGCGAGCCATGACAAGACGGTCAATTTCCTGTTTCTGTTTGTCCGAATTCCCCGAAGCCGTGGGCTTGTAGAGAAGTTTTGGAGGAGACCGGGATTTAATACTGCCGCTTAAATATTCCAGATGCGCCCGGGGCGCGACCGACTTCCTTTTGAAGACGTTATATTTTTTATCGTAGACGCGCGTGAAGAGGTCCGATGAGGCTCCGATGGTTTCAGACGGCCCCAAGGTGAGAGAACCTCCAGGCTTCAAAGCATAATGAAACAGTGAAACGACTCTCTTCTGCAAACCCGGGTCGAAATAGATAAGCAGATTACGGCAACTGATCAGATCCAGCTGCGAAAAAGGCGGATCGCAAGTGACATTATGATTGGCGAATATACAAATATTTCGCAGCGATTTGACGATGTGAAAACGACCGTTTTCCTTCGTAAAGAACCGTTTTAGCCTTGCTTCAGACACTTCATTGGCAATGCTTTCATAATAGTAACCCGCACGGGCGACAGTCAGGGCCGCTTCGCTGACATCTGTTCCAAATATCTGAATTCTGATCCCGGAGGCGCGCTCTTCAAGATATTCCATGAGGCAAATCGCGATCGAATACACTTCTTCTCCGGTGGAGCACCCCGGCACCCATATTCGAATCGCCTCACCCGGTGCGCACCGTTCGGACAAGGCCGGAAATACTTTTGCTGAAAGCCCTTCAAATGCACCCGGGTCGCGAAAGAAACTGGTCACCCGGATCAGCAGATCCTGATACAACGCCTGGACTTCATCCGGATTTTTATTCAAAACCTCTATGTAGTCTTCCAGGGATTTCAAATTCAGGAGTGCTATACGCCGGCTCAAACGGCGCGTGAGTGTACCGCGTTTGTAATGAGTAAAATCATGCTTGTATTGTGCTTCGAGGATTTCGAAAATTTTACCCAGGTTTACCTCATCCGCTTCCACCCGCTCTATATTCATCAAAAGCGAGTGCTGAATCTTGACGGTCCTTTGGCCAATACGTACCAGCTCTTCAGCCATTTGCTTCGGCGTGAGGATAAAGTCCACACAACCCATGTCAACGGCGGCCCGCGGCATGCTGTTGAACTTGGCGGAGGCGTCGTTCTGCGCGAAAGTTATGCCACCCTCCTCCTTGATCGACTGCATGCCGAGCGCACCATCCGAACCATTTCCTGATAAAGATACGCCGATAGCATTGGCCTGCTGATCTTCAGCAAGCGAATAAAACAGATCGTCGATTGGCATGGGTATACCAGGAATGGTTTCCCGGGACTTTAAAGCCAAATGACCTTGTGTGACTGTCATGGATGCATTGGGAGGAATGACATAAACCTGATTTATTTCGATCAGCTGATTTTCAGCGACTTCGGTTACCGGCATGCTGGTTCGTTTTTTCAGAATCTCGGTCAGCTTGCTCGAATGATCAGGGTCAAGATGCTGGACCACCAGCAAAGCCATACCGCAGTCCGCGGGAAGGTTTGATAACAATTCGGAGATCGCATCGAGCCCACCTGCGGATGCGCCAATTCCTACCAGCGGAAAGGGTTGGGTAGCCGGAGTAACTCTCTTTGGCTCTCGCCCGTGCTCTTCTTCATTCTCAGGGTGCATATATGCTCCTCGTCGGGAGGCGCCACGACAGCGTGCCAGTTACTCAATTTGCAAGGAAAAAACTGGCCAGCCCGACTTCAAAGCTGTCAGAGAGCCCAATAACCAGACGTTGCCGGAGGGGAAATGTGAAACAGTCTCTTATAAGGTAGCACCGTAGCGCTTAACCTCCTACTAATGGATTTCCCATTTCATACTAAATCCAAGCAACAAGCTGGTTTAAAAGCACATTTGGCTATAGAGACCAGCCTACTCTGAATGTATGCGGGAGTTTCGTACCGCCGCGCACTGGCAACGACATGGGATGTGTGCCCTTTAGCTGCAGGGAAGCGGCAACCTAGCAGGTTTACGGGGGCCTGCGTTGCCGGCCCGTAAATACCTAATTGACGGCGGCCCTGCCAACGCAGCGCGAAGGATGTCTCCGCGCGTAAGTTTCACTATATCCAGTGCTTTTTAATTTACTGCTTCGGCTTCAGGAAACCATTCACGTCAAGCCAGTGTATAAAGGCATCAAACCATTTGTTGCTGGTCCGATCTGGATTACCGAGTCCAAAGCCGTGACCGCCGTTCTGGTACAGGTGAAATTCAACCGGAATATTCGCGTCATACCAGGATTTAATCACACCGATCTCCCCGTTAAAGAGAAAGTCATCCACAGCAATGGCGGCAAACATAGGCGGCGCATTTTTGGGAACTTTGACTTTCCCCATTCCTCCATAAATCGGTGCAATAAACGCGAGTTTAGCCTTTTTCGATTCGAGCGCTGTCGCCATGGTCACGCCCGCGCCCGCGGAGAACCCGAGCATGCCAATCCGGTTGACATCAACATTCCATTCCTTCGCCCGACGTGTAATAAGCGCATAGGCCGCTTCGGCATCTTCAATCTGGTTGCGGTTATCTCGACGCGGTCGCTTTGGTGGTTTGCTTTTCACGCTTTTTTCCACTTCGGCAAAGCGCTGATTCATTTCCGCGGCAAACGTTTCAAGGTCTGGAGTGGTCGGCTGGAGCCGGTATTTCAAAACGAAGGCGTTGATCCCTTGAGCCGCGAGAGCCTCGGCGACCTCCCAGCCTTCATTCCCCATGGAAAGCCACATAAGACCGCCGCCCGGGGCTACTATGACGGTCGCTCCCGTGGCTTTTTCAGGATCAGCGAGAAAGGGCGTTAACGTTGCCCTGGAGACGTTCCTCGCCATCGGGTCGCCCCACTGACGGAACCATGACTCTTCGGCGGGCTGGTTCTTCACACCGCCCGTATTCAACGGAATCGCAGTGGGCTCCTTGGGAGCATCCAGCGGATAAATTGTCCCATCCTGCGCAAGGGCAGATCCGCTGGCGAGCCAGAACACTCCCAAGACAAGCGCTTTCAAGATTACCGGGTGATGACGCATTCTTTGCTTCCTCATGTGCTTCTATTATTTTTCGAAATCCGACCCGCTCCGTGGAGATTCCGCTAGTTGGGCGCGACCACTCTTTCTGCACTCCCGAAGAAGAGCAAGGCCGGCGATGCGGCAAAACTCTATATCATATGATGATTTGGTGCAATCGCTGTCCGGGGCTCAATCGCAGCGAAGCCCGTCGTCGACCCCCTTCTTGTCTGTCCGTGATTGTCCCGGGGTTTCTTCGTGAACAGGCCGCGGCGGACCGTCCTCGTGCGTTACTCAAATGCATCAGCTTAAACCTTCCATCCCCATTTCTTCTTGCTCTCGGGTTTAGGCCAGTTCACTTCTTTGCTGTCGCATTGCACTATGCCGTTTCTTCCCAGCTGCAGATGCCACCGCTGGGCCGAAGCGGGATCCTGGTCCGGGCCGGTGTGCACCAGCAGCAGGTTGTAAAACTGCTGCTTTTCAATCGAGTGCACCTGGACCGGGGACGACGGGTCATTTTCCTCCCCGGCAACGAATATCCTGTTTTTTGTAATCTCGATCATCTCGCACAAGCCTTCGCAGTCGAGCGTAAGTCGCTCCTGAATCTGATCCTGTTCCAGCGCAGACTCATCCATAACCAGCACCGACCGGTAGCAGATGATCTGCCGCTCTTCGTTATTGGCCCATTTACCCGAATGATCCAGCACAGCCTGGGGTAATTCGGGTGCCTTGCGGTAATCGAGCCAGACTTTTTGGAGTGCCAGCACCTTATTGGTATATGGCATGCGCAGGCGGATTTTCCAGCGCGGCTGACCTTTGCGAAGCCAGTGTGTAATTCCGGTGATCATGTCATCGCGAAGCAAATCTCGAAGCGCATAGATTAACGCTATGCCCAAAAGCAGCGTCAAGGACAGCTTCTGGCTGCCTTCGCGCACATTGAAAAGGACATAAGTGAACAACGACATGATCAGCATGGTCGAAATTGCCTTGACTGCCCGGCGCGTACCGCCGCCCACTTCAGTAACTTCCGAGCGCAGCACTACCGGATATTCCAGGAGCCGATGATACAGCCGCATACGGTTCCACACGCGGGTCGGAGTGCCGGAAAAATCACTCAGGTATTTGCGCTTGCGGCGGTGCCGGTGTTCTCGTTCCAGAAACTCCAGGATGGAATTTTTCAACGACTGCTCCAGCCCTGCATACCCCTCCATCGTCATGCATTCCAGCATGAACTGCTCCGCGTGCCAGGAAAAATAAATATCCACAAGCCGGTAATAACCCTGCTGTTTGCTCTGCGCGGGAATGGCATGGCGCAGGCGTTGTGCAAATTTCTGGCTCAACCGCAACGCCCGCCGCAGCGGCTCGGCAGAAAAGTCGGTGCCTTGTAATTGCTGGCGCAGCCGCTCCATTGAGGCTCGATACTGGAACAGTCGCGAACCCTGCATGATTTCATAGTGGGGAGAAAGTAGTGTAAATGAACTGTCCACCTTGCCAATCCGGTCCTTATCTGGCAGTCCCAGCAAATTTAACCTGTGCTCCAGTGAACCGAAGAAAAATTGCTGCTCGGATAGCGTCCAGGTCGAAAACCGACTCTCGTGCGGTGTAAACAGATAGAGTTCGACTTTATATCGACCCGGCTGTTTCAGTGTGCGAGTGAGCTGCAGGCGGTAGTCGCCCTTGCGTTTCAGTGTGAACAATGTGCGCTCCGAAATTTTGCTTCATGATTTTCAACCGGCCCTCCGGATACCCGTGCCACGAGCACCAACTGGCGAGGGACCCGATGACTATTGTCCGAACAGCTGTCCAAGCAGTCGTTTAAAACGAGTCCGACATCACACAAATCCTGATCTACGTAAAACTACGTATTTTCGTCACATTAAGGGTTAGGCACAATGAAGGATAGCGTGAACAGACCAAATCGACTCCATATCCGGGACAATAAAGAAGGTCTGAAGATCCACGCTGCCACGCAACTTTCTCAGGCGCACCTCATGAATATTCTCCCCCACCGATCCGTGATCCATGGCGTCCTTACCGCACTGGTCTGCACGTCCCTTCTGGCGTGTTCGGATCCTGAAGACGAATTGGTGTGGCTGTCCCCGGTTCTGGTCCATTATAGCGACGCGGAACCGGACTGGCGCTACGTGGCCAGGGTTTCCAACCAGCGGGCGCAGTTCCAGCTGGGTGGTGGTGCTGACGACGATGCCTTTGTTGTGGACGAAGCTTCGGGAATTCTGCGCTTTGTTCATGAACCGGATTTCAAGTCACCGCAGGATGCTGACGCGAACGGAATTTATGAAGTGGGTCTGATCGCCGTTCTGGATGACCGGAAATCCGAACGGATGTTGAAAATAGAAGTATTGCCGAGCGGCACCGGCGCACCTCAATTGAGCTTCCCCACGACCGGGTCCAACCTGGCAGCCGGCAGCGTGCATGCAGAAGCCACTCTGGTACGCGCGGAACCGCAATATCGAGGTAATGACCTGCAGTTTGTCAGCATCAATGGCGCAAAAGCGGAACTCACCGGGCATGGCTTCTGGACATTGAAAATCGATTATCCGACGGGTGATACGGCGCTTTATATCGAGGCACATTATGCAGGCGACATCGTCACTGGCAAGGCGGTAACTGTTCAAAACATCCTCGCAGAGCCCCTTGTCGTTGACGGTGAAGTGACCCTTGACACGAATTCAGCGCACCAGTTCATGCCGGAATCCGGTAACTTGTATTTCCTTGAAAACGGATTTCTGCAGCGACTGAAAGTACGAACAGGAGAACAACAGCAGATTCTCGGCGATTTTCATTCGGAAAATCGCATCGTGTTCGGCGTCAACAGTGCGGAGGACGCAGTCAAGGTCCTCGACCTTGGCAGTCCACTCACCTTCCCGGCCCAATTAACCCAGAATCCCGACGGCCGTGAAATAACCATCAGCCAGCACCACCTTGAAAACGGCGATGAGCAACGAATACCTGTTCAGGTGCAATTGGAACGGGACCCCATCATGAGCGCATTTCAATTCGATCCGCACAGCGGCACGTTCCTGATTGATGAAAGGATGTACACCAGCGCATTTTTTACGGAGGTGGAGGATGTCTGGCAAATACCTCTCAATAAAGCCGCCGTAAACTCTGATACCGGCGCAATCGAGGTGATCAATCAACCAGCTATGCTGGATTCGATCGAAGACATAGAAAATCCAGAATCAGATCCTATTAATAATTCAGTGTCATTGATGCGGGTAGACATGGACTGGATCACAAAATTCTCTGTCGGCCATGCATGCCCATTTACACGAGAGGGCATCGCCTTTTTCTTCGATCCCAACCTGAGCAGCAAGTGGTGGCTGGCCACGCAGGAATTTGATACAGGCTTTGATACATGGCTTTGCGACAGCTATGGCCTGGTACTCGACCCGGACAGCGGCCTCGCTTATGCAGCCTTCTATGGCTACTACAGCGGAGACATCGTTGAAATTGACACGACGGATCAAAGCTATCGGAGATTGAGACCCTTGTGGGAATCCGGAGGGCCAGCCAGCGAATTCCTGAGCGACACTTTTACCCTCGTGCATCACATGAGCCTGGACAAGCACAATCAGGTGCTTTATATCAGCTCGTCAGAATTCACGTTCGATGACGCCAGAAGTCCGGAAGAAACGGAAACCGGTACACTCGTTAAAGACCGGCTCTGGAGCTACTCACTGGTCACCGGCGGTGAATCCGTCATCTCCGAATCTGTCTACAAGGTCCCGACTCCTTCACCCTTCTCACGAATGTACAATGTCTTCACCCAGCGCACCTTCGCGGTTCCTGAAACACTCCCCTGAACAGTGGACATGCCGGGAAAGAAGATCCCTGGGTCTGTTTAATGAAAATTGAATGACTTTGCAAAGCGACCATTGGCGTGGCTGAAACATTGTTCAACGTCACGCCAGGGCCTCAGCCGCTGTTGCATAGGAACCACTTTCATCATGCACTTCTTTACCGTGCAGTGGAGGGTTGAATACGCAGGCCATTTGCATTTCGGTCTCGGCTCGCAGGATGTGCCTGTCATTTTTATCCAGAACGTAAACAGTACCGGGCGTCACGGGATGACGAGTTCCTGTTGCGATATCTTCAATCGAGCCGCTACCGCTGATGCAATACACAGATTCCAGATGGTTCTGATAATGCATCTGCAGCTCAGCGCCCTTGAATATTCGCGTGATATGAAATGAAAAGCCCATGCCGTCATTTTTGAGTATCAAGCGGGTACTGTCCCAACCCTTACTGGTAATCAAACGCCCCGATTCCCGAGCGTTCTCCAAATTTCTCACGATCATGCAATTTCTCTCTAATATGTTCAGAATTATCAGTCAGGAAGCAGCGGCGGAAACCGACCCCGCCAAAACCTCATCAACACTTTCTGACAAGCGCTTTAATCCCTCTTTCAGGTTTTCGTCGCTGATGGTCAGAGGACACAGGCACTTCACCACCTGGCCGCGATTGCCGGATGTCTCAATAATAAGTTTTCTATTGAACGCACTGCGGCTGATCTGGTCGGCGACCTCTCCGGAAGGACAGGCTATTCCCTGCATCAGGCCTTTGCCTTTGACACGAAATTTCATCTGGCCGTGACGATCAGCGATTGCTTTCAGGCTTTTTTGAACAATGGTCGCCTTGGCACGAACCGAGTCCGCAAAATCATCATTGTGCCAGTACTTTTCTATCGCGGCGGCCGCTGTGATAAATGCATGATTGTTTCCCCTGAAGGTTCCGTTATGTTCTCCCGGCTCCCAAATATCCAGTTGGGGCGACATCAGCACTATCGCCATTGGCAGACCGAATCCACTCAATGATTTTGAAAGTGTTATCAGATCCGGTTTGATGCCACTGCTCTCAAAACTGAAAAAGTGACCAGTGCGGCCGCAACCGGATTGAATATCATCGACAATAAGCAGCATGTCGTGCTTGCGGCAAATTCTTTCCAGTCCCCGCAACCAGTTATCCTGGGCGATATTCAAGCCGCCCTCGCCCTGAACGGTTTCGACAATGACGGCTGCGGGCTTATCAAGACCACTCGACGGGTCGTCCAGCTGTTTTTCAAAAAGCTTGAGCGTGTCGATGTCCTGTCCGTAGTAGCCGCAGAACGGCATCCGGCTCACGCCGTTCAATTCTACAGCGGCCCCGTTCCTATGATGCTGATTGCCGGTAGCGGCAACCGCCCCGAGCGAGACACCGTGAAAGCCATTGGTAAAGGCCACTACATTGGTGCGTTTCTTCACTTTACGGGCCAGCTTCAGCGCGGCTTCTACAGCGTTGGTACCCGTAGGCCCCGTAAACTGCACTTTATAATCCAGCCCTCTGGGTTCGAGGATATTGCGACGGAATACTTCCAGGAAATCGGCCTTCGCTTGAGTGTGCATGTCGAGACCGTGGGTCACACCATCTTCGGCGATATAGTTCAGCAGCCGCCTTTTCAGCTCGGGATTGTTGTGACCGTAATTCAGCGACCCCGCACCCGCCAGAAAATCCAGATAGCGATTGCCGTCCTGGTCATAAAGAAAGTCTCCCGAGGCACTGGTAAAGGTCACAGGAAAAGAGCGTGCATATACCATGACATTGGATTCTGTCTCGTGAAAAATCGACATCGATTTCTCCTTCGTTAGGATGAAAGAAATTGAAAAGGTACCGGGCGTATCCAGTTACCTGGAGAGTGGGCCAATTCGATACAGGATTTCGCTGTCGTGACGACCACCAAAATGCTTGTCACGATCAAAGAGAGTGGATTTGGCCAGATCGACTGCGCGATCTTTAACAAACCGTTCGAACACCGATGAGGATGCCTTGTTGCGCTCGGTAACAGTCGTCTCGATAAAGCGGGGCTTATGTTGATGCACCAGCCGGTTCAACATCGTGCCCGGTAAACCCATTCCACGGCATTCACTTGATACCGCCATCTGCCACACGAACAGTACGTCCGAAGCATGTGGTTTGATGTACCCCGTCATGAATGCAACCAGCCGCCCCTCCAGTTCAACTGCGACACTCGTGTCGGCGAAGTGGGTACATTGTAAAAGGTTGCAATAGAGGGAATTGGGATCGAGCGGTGGGTTGTCTTCCACGATTTTGTGGATAGCGCGCGCGTCTTCTGGAATGACCTGGCGCAGAAGTAGATTTCCGGAATCTACTTTTTGCGTAAATTGATTAGTACTCAATGCATAATTCGTGTTTCTAACTGCCATAACTTTCTTTTGTATCTGCATAAACCGGTCGCCATTATGAACCAACCTGGCAGCAATATTCAACAAAACACGGCATATTTACGGTGTCTTAAAATTTCTTTCAAGTAAAATCAAGAGCTTTTCCCGGAAATCACCGCCAATATATTACTTCGATCACTAACTAATATTGATCGGCTTTGCCTCTGCTTCGGCACTGAGAATATTCCCGCGCAGGCGACACCTGCCTACAATCCCACCTTTACGGCGAAGAGGCATCCACACTGATGGCAGACATCAACGCAGTACTTACCGCCCTGCGGCGCGTAATCAGGGCGGCAGACATTCATTCAAAGCGCCTGACCAAAACCGCCGGGCTGACCGCGCCCCAGCTTTTACTCATGCAGGCGATAGAGATGAGCACCGAAGACTCCACCATCGGCAAGCTGTCGAAGCAAATCAGTTTGAGCCAGGCCACGGTGACCAACATCATCGATCGGCTTGAAACCCGCGGGCTGGTTACCCGTGTGCGCTCGCAAAGCGACAAGCGTTTTGTATGGCTTTATTTGACGGACAAAGGCAAAGAAACGCTTAAAGGCGCCCCAACCCCTTTGCAGAAGCATTTTGTGGAACGCTTTGATCAGCTGGAAGATTGGGAACAAAGTATGATTCTTAGCAGCCTGCAGCGCCTGGCGGCCATGATGGATGC
>CAZXLJ010000088.1:0-13263 GCA_964641175.1 uncultured Cellvibrionaceae bacterium | reverse complement strand
TTCAGCAGTGACCCACAGCCAGTATATCCGTGGCGCGCCGCTGCGATACCGGACGACTGTAATAGAAGCCCTGCGCTTCATCGCAACCGAGCTCCCGGATTTTCTGCAACTGACTGGTGGTCTCCACCCCTTCGGCAATCACTTTGGACCCCATCTGTTTCGCGATGGTCAGAATGGCCTGCACGATAGCCAGGTCGCTGTTTGAATCGCAGATGTGGCGGATAAATGTCCGGTCGATTTTCAGGCGGTTGAAAGGAAACCGCTTCAGGTATTCGAGATTACTGTAACCAGTGCCGAAGTCATCAATGGCGATATCGAAGCCCTGGCTCTGCAGCTGCTCCAGCTGACTGCCACTCTTCGGATCCATCAGGCTGCCTTCAGTCAACTCCAGTTCGAAATCAGCCGGGCACAACCCGTACTTGCCTAGCCGGCCCATCAAATCCTCCGTAAAAGCTTCCCGGTGCAGCTGCACTGCGGAAACGTTGATGGCGGTACGCGGGTTCAGCCCTGCCTCGTGCCAGCTTTTTACCTGCTGGCAGACGGTGTCAATCATCCACAGACTGAGGTCATAGATCTGGCCACTTTCTTCGGCCAGGGGAATGAAAGTCGCCGGACTGATAAAACCTTTCTCGGGGTGGCGCCAGCGCATCAGCGCTTCAAACCCCACCAGTTTTTCGTCGGATAAATTTATCTGGGGCTGGTAATAGACTTCAAATTCATCGTTGCGCAGCGCGGGATACAGTGCCTGCGAAATCCACCAGCGTTCCTGATTGGCAATATCCATCTCCGGAACAAACGCCTTCACGAAATGCCCGGAATCCCGCTGCGCCGCCATCAGCGCCATTTCCGCCTGCGCCAGCAGCACTTCCCAGTCGCCCTTCTGTTCCGACGGCGCCACATAGCCGATCGCCAGTTTTAAAAACACTTCGCGCTGATCGATCACCACCGGCTGGGTTAACCGGTTTTGCAACTGGCGGATATGCGCCACTGACTCTTCTTCCGTGGCTTCAAGGATAAATCCGAATTTCCCGAAGCCGAAGCTTCCCAGAAGAATGCCCGGTGGAAAGATCGACGCCATTCGTTCGACGACCGAGCGGCTGATCTGGCCTTCGAATTTGTTCCGGGTCTCCCGGTCGAACCCCAGTAGCGCCTGATCCAGATCCACATGACAGATCCCGATACACAGGCTGTTGCGCGGCAACTGCTTGAACAGGCTGCGGCTGAACTGGATAAACATGTCCTTTCTGGGCAGGCCGGAAGTGGGATCATATTCTTTTAGAAGCCGCAGATTGTGCGTTTGAAAGTCGACGAGGCGTTTGAGCTTGAGGAGATTGTTGACCCGCGCACAGAGCTCGCGCTGGTTGAACGGTTTGCCGACGAAATCTTCCGCACCGGTTTCCAGACCCTCTACACAGGAGTCCCGGTCGGCAAGCGCGGTCAGCAGAATAATGGGAATGGACTTCGAGTTCTCATCGGCTTTGAGTTCCCGTGCCAGATCGAGGCCTGAGCGACCGGGCATCATGACATCGAGAATGATCAGGCTCGGCTCATAGCGTGCAACCGCACCGATTACCTGGTTGCTGTCATTCAGGGCGAGTACGTCGTGTCCACGCGCCCGGAAGATGTCCGCCAGCAGGCGGGTATTGCGGGGCTCATCATCCACAATGAGAAGACGGCTTCCTTCTACTTGCAGCATAACCATGCCTTTTGTATTTATTCTGTGGATCAGCAAAGACAACTGCTTCGAAATTACGGCGGCGATACAAGCTGCGCATCGATTCAGCTGACAAAACCTGGGCGATGTAGACAGAGTTTAGTTCAGAAATTTTGCGGTCGCGCCCGGCTTCCGACGGGTTTTAAAACTTTAGTGAATAAGTGCGCGAGACTGACTCAGGTAAACATTTCGTGTAACGGGTGAATTCTTTCTATACTTCTATTGTTCGTTTTTACACGCTCTTATGCCATGAAGTGTTATTGCCTTCAGGTAACTCGCCCCTTTACTTCAAAGGTCCTGCCCTTGGATGCAACGCATGTGCTGGAAGAACGACCACCGTTCGCGCAACCGGCGCCCCTGCCTCGCCGTAACCTTGTGTTGACGCAAATGTTCCGTCTGCTGTTGCTGTTCGCGGCCGGTGGAGGCTTCGCGGTTCCGTATGTGGCAAGCCGTGAGGCTACTGACCAGATCAAGGCTTCGTATATTTTCAATTTTCTCAAGTTTGTTACATTTCCCGCCGACGCATTGCAGAAAGATAACGTCGTGCGGGTCTGTCTGGTTGGACGCGATCACTTTGGTGCCACGCTGGATGCCATTGACGGACGGTCAACCGGCCAGGCAAGTGTTCAGATCGATCGATTGGGCCCGTACCGCGCCGATTTGTCCGTTGAGGGCTGCCATGTAATTTACATAACCGATTCCGAAGCTCACAAGACCCAGAGAATTCTCGCCAGCATTGATCGCCAGAAATGCCTCACCATTGGCGAGCATGTCCCCTTTATTGCGCAGGGAGGCATGATTGAACTGTTTGAAAAAGACGACACGATCCGTTTCCGGATCAATGCGGAGCTGGTAAGGGACGCGAAGTTTCAGATCGCATCACAGTTGATCCTGCTGGGGGTGGAATGACATGTTGGCACTGAAGCGGTTATCCGATCTGTGGTGGCAACGCACCAGCATCAGAACCAAAATGCACGTCAGTCTGCTCGCGTTTTCGATGTTGATGTTGCTGATCGCAGCCTTTTCCCTGTTGCTTACAGCCCGCGCCTACTTTGACCACAAGACGCGCCAGGACCTGACCATGCTCGGTCGGGTGCTGGCCGAAAACAGCGCCGCCGCTGTGGTTTTCGAGGATCGCGAATCCGCGCTCAAGTTACTCACTTCACTGCGCAGCTACACCTCCATTGATGCCGCCGCGCTCTACCCGGCCGAACAAGCCGAACCTCTGGCCGCCTGGCCCGCCGATCACGCCGTACCCGCTGATTTGCTGCCTTCAGGCGTAGACGAGCTGGTGCAGCTGCGCGATGAGCATTACCTGACACGCATGCCCATCAGCGTCAGTGGCCAGCATATCGGTGCGCTGATTCTGGTTTCGAATCTGCGTGAATGGCATATTCTCAAGCGCCGGATTCTTAATCTGTTGCTGGTGATGGCACTCGGCTTTGCCATTCTTACCGTGCTGGTGTCGTATTGGATGAAGCGACACATCATCAGGCCGGTGCTGCTGCTGGCGGACTGGGCCATGCAGGTTTCGCGACACAAGAATTTCAACAGTCAGGCACCCAAGCGCAACGAGGATGAAATCGGCCACCTGGCTGACAGCCTCAATGTCATGCTCGATGAACTGGCGAAGCAGCAGGGCATCGTTTCGCTGAACGCCACCCTGGAGCGGGAGATCCAGGAAAGAAAAGAAGTGGAACAGGACCTCATCAATACCCGCAACCAGGCGGAAGAAGCCAGCCGGGCAAAAAGCCGGTTCCTGGCGAACATGAGCCATGAACTGCGTACGCCGCTGAATGCCATCATTGGCTACAGCGAAATGATTCAGGAAATGGTCAGCGAGAATGACTTTGACACCGCCGAGCTGATTGATGATACCGGCAAGATCAACAGTGCCGGCCGCCACCTGCTCAGCCTGATCAATGACATTCTCGATATCTCCAAAATTGAAGCGGGCAAGATGCAGCTGAGTATCGAAGCCTTTAACCTGGATGCGCTGGTTGAAGATGTCATCAGCACACTGAAGCCGCTCGCCGACGCCCGCTCGAACCAGCTGCGGATTCAATACAGCGAACCTGCGGGCACGGTGCAGGGCGACCCGGTCAAATTGCGGCAGGTGCTGTTCAATCTGGTGAGCAACGCGGTCAAATTCACCGAAGCAGGTCGGGTGGAGGTCCACTACGGCCGGGAGCAGCAAGGCAGCGAAAACCTGATTGTCTTCAAGGTGCGGGACACCGGCATCGGCATGAACCCCGAAGGTATCAAGGAACTGTTCCAACCCTTCAGCCAGGCAGACGCATCCACCACCCGGCGCTTCGGCGGCACCGGCCTGGGGCTCGCCATCAGCCGCTCTTATGTCACCATGCTCAACGGCACCATCTCTGTGACGAGTCAAGAGGGCAAAGGCTCCGAGTTCGTGGTGACCCTGCCGGTGGAATATGAAGTGGCTTATGCGCTGAATCCGGATCAGGACGTGCTCACTGAACGGCAAATCCAGGCATCCGGACAGCCGGCCGGGCAGGAGGTTGCAGGCTGCCATACGCCGATACTGCTGATCGACGATGATCCCGATGTCCACGACCTGCTGTCCCACTCCCTCGGCAAGAACGGCTTTCAGATCCGTTCAGCATATTCCGGCGAAGAAGGTCTGGCACTGATCCGGGAACAACGGCCCGCCGTCATCGTGCTCGATATCGGCATGCCGACCCTGAACGGCTGGCAGGTATTGCAGAAGGTCAAGGACGATCCGGCCACCGCCGACATCCCGGTCGTCATGTATACCGTGGATTCCGACCGGGAAAAGGGCTTTGCTTTGGGCGCGGCCGACTATCTGCTTAAGCCCGTCCGCAACGCCCAGCTGATTGAAACCCTGCAGCGCTTTCGCGTGCCGGAGAATCCGCACCTGGTGCTATCTATCGACGATGATCCCCACAGCCAAACCTTGATCAGGGCCTATCTGCGCAATACTCAATGGCAACTTGAAACGGCGGGCAATGGCCGGCAGGGTCTGGAATATCTGGAACAGCATCAGAACGTTGCCGTGATTCTTCTGGATCTGGTCATGCCCGAGATGAACGGCTTCGAATTTCTCGAGGCCTGCCGCGCCAATCCGGCAACGGCGGGCATTCCGGTCGTGATTATTTCCGCGCGTGATCTGACTCCCGAAGAACAAACCATTTTGTTGCGGCACAGCCAGGCCATCATTCGCAAAGGCATGTACGATCGCGACACCCTCGTACACCACATCAACACGATGTTGTTGAAATATCGAGAATCCTGCACTGCTGAAGACAAGTGAGATGGCGAGCATACTGGTGGTAGAAGACAACGAACTCAATGCGGACATGCTTCTGCGCCGACTGCGGCGCAAAGGCTATTCGACTGCTCACGCACGCAACGGCCGGGAAGCCCTGGACATGATTGCCAGCGCCCCCCCGGATCTGGTGCTGATGGATTTGAGCCTGCCGGTAATGGATGGCTACGAGGCGGCCCGTCATTTAAAGAACGGACCCTTCGCCCACATTCCGGTGATTGCACTGACCGCCCACGCCCTGGTGGAAGACAAGGCGAAGGCACTGGCGGCCGGTTGCGACGATTACGACACCAAACCCGTCGATTTCGCCAGACTGCAGAGCAAGATCAATCACTATCTGGAGAGTTAATGTGACCAGCAAACACGATCCGGTCAGCATTCTTGTTGTTGACGACAATGCCAACAATTGCGATCTGCTGCGCCGCCGTCTGAGTCGCAAGGGCTACCATTGCGAGGTTTGCCACAGCGGTATGGAAACTCTGGAGTTCATCGCTCAACAGCGGCCGGATCTGATTCTGCTGGACATCATGATGCCGGGCATCGACGGAATTGAAGTGCTGACGCGCCTGCGTAAACAATTCAATTCTGTGGAATTGCCCATCATCATGGTGACCGCGAAAAACGCCCACGAGGACATCATTCTCGCCTTCGAGAAAGGTGCCAACGATTACATCGAAAAACCCGTTGATTTCCCGGTCATGCTGGCCCGGATTAAACATCACGTGCAGCATAAACGGCTCGATGACGAACTCAAACGCAGCCAGCAGACCCTTAAGGAAAAAAATCGGCTGCTGGACATTTCCAACCAGTACAAAATCAATTTTCTTTCGTCCATGTCCCACGAATTGCGCACCCCGCTCAACGCCGTGATGGGTTATTCCGAAGCACTGATCGAAGGGTTGATGGGCGACCTTGAGGAAAAGCAGAAGGAATACTGCAAGGAAATCTACGACAGCGGTGCCTATCTGCTGACCATCATCAACGATCTGCTGGATCTGTCCAAGATCGAGGCCGGCAAACTGGAACTGCACATCCAGCCCACAGACATTGATCTGCTGGTGGACGGTCTGATGGGGATCATCGGCGAGCGCGCCCGTCGTAGCGGCGTCAGATTAAAGATCAATATTCAGGAGGACCTGGCGACCGCCCAGCTCGACCCGGTACGCATCAAGCAGATCCTCATCAATCTGCTGACCAACGCCATCAAGTTCACCGATGCCGGGCGGGAGGTAGCCCTTGATGCGTATCAGAACCCTCCGGCCGACGTGGTGTTCCGGGTTCGAGACCAGGGTTGCGGGATTGCACCGGCAGATTTGGAGCGCATTTTCGTACCTTTTGAACAGACCGACGCGTCCCGCCAGAAAATCAATCTCGAAGGGACCGGCCTCGGCCTGGCACTGGTGAAACGTCTGGCGGAGCTGCACGGCGGCAACGTGGCAGTGGAAAGCGTTGTCGGCCGTGGCAGCAGTTTCACCGTCATCCTGCCGTTTGAACCTTACGCCGATCATCAACAGGACTCGGCGATGGTCAAACGCTGAAGTCAGTTATGGATGTCGATCGAGCCCATAAAGGCAAAGCCGGTCACCCGCAATTGCCGCCTGGGCACCAGCATCTTGTCCGCAAGGCAAATGGTCTTGTTGGAAATGCCTCCCAGAAGCGGCGTCACTTCCACGATCACTTCCCAGTGGGGCGGTACTTTCAGGGTCGCCGCGCCCATGATGGTCACCATGTCGATCTGCAAGACGTCTTCGCGGGTATCGGCCTCACGCAGATCGATATCGGCACCTCCCAGTATGCAAACGATGTCGCCGGAGAGCAGTTGCCGGGAACGGGTGTTGTAGTCCCCTCCGCCGAGGATGGCAAATACATCGATTTTTTCCCGGGTATCGGGATTATCTGCCGGCGCTGTGAGCATCGCCGCATCGCCGGCGGTGTAGCCCGCATCGGAGCCGGTAACCGGAGGGGCCGCGGCGGTATGATTATGGGCATGGACCGGGACACTGGTTTGGGCAGACGGCGGGCGCCGCTCAGGCCGCAATATGCTGACGCCGACCAAAAACAGGATCAGCGGCATGACAACGGCACTGAAGCTGATATGCAGGATGTGGTATTTCCAGAGGGAAAACAGGATGCCGAAGGCGATCAGCAGATACGCCACAAACAGTCTTGGCTGCTGGCGGCCATCAACCCGGCGGGCGGCAACGAGCATCACCGCGCCCAGAATGATCATGCCTGGCGGCCAGTGACTCAGTATGGTGCCAAAAAACGGAAAACCGATATTGCGCAGCAACATCAGTATGGCCACCAGAATCAGTGCCGAGCCGACGATGGTCCGCGTTCTCAAGGGTTCATTGGTCGCTGCCACGGGTATCTCCGGAATGGGGGTTAAATAATAGTTACTGCGTATCAAGCCTGTGCACACAGTGGAAACCAGAGAGCTCCTCCATGATTTCGACACGATTGGTAATAATCTGCGCCCTTCTGGGCGGATGCAACTCCCTCGGCGAAAAAACGTCCACCCCGGACCGCCGTCAGGCCCAGTTACAGCGTTATGAAACGCTTCTGCATCAGCATGTTCCGATCCTCAGTTCCGACGAGTTCGGCGGACGCGCCCCCGCCACGGCTGGTGAAGATAAAACCGTCGCTTACATACGCCAGCAATTTGCAGCATTGGGGGTGCAACCGGGCAATGACGGGGAATGGTTCCAGACAGTCCCCATCACCCGCATCACCCCCGTCAGCACCGATATTCTCGTCACCGGCAAAGACCGGCAGGAACGCCTGCGGTTCCACGAGGACATCGTCATCAGTACCCCTCACCAACTCGAAGCGACCGGTATCCGCAACAGTGACCTGGTATTTGCCGGTTACGGCATAGTGGCGCCCGAATATGGCTGGAACGACTATGCGGGGTTGGACGTGCGCGGCAAGACGGTGATTGTGCTGGTCAATGACCCCGGTTTTGCCACTCGCGACCCCGACCTCTTCAAGGGGCGCACCATGACTTACTACGGGCGCTGGTCCTACAAGTTCGAGGAAGCCGCCCGGCGGGGTGCGGCCGGCATCCTCGTTATCCATGAAACCGAGGCCGCGGGGTACCCCTGGTCAGTGCTTTCCAGCTCACCCGACCCACGCCCCGATTTCGCCCTGACGGCAACCAACCGCAACCGCCACCTGTGCGCCATCCAGGGGTGGATCAACCGACCCGGAGCGCAACGCCTGTTCGCGGCGGCGGGCCTGGATCTGGAGCAGCTGAGCGCGGCGGCGGCAAGGCGCGACTTCCAGGCCGTGCCGCTGCCGATGAAGGCCAGCGCGGCCATGAAAGTCTCGGTGCAACAGGTGCAGTCGCGCAATGTGCTGGGCAGCATCCCCGGCCGAACGCGCCCGGACGAGGCAATTATCTATACCGCGCACTGGGATCATCTGGGTAAAGTCGAAAACCCTGCGGACGGCGATGCAATCTATAACGGCGCCCTCGACAACGCCACGGGTATTGCCGGCTTATTTGCCTTGGCGGAGTCATTCATCAAGGCGGAATCTCCGCCGGAACGCACAGTACTGTTCCTGGCGACGACCAGTGAAGAGTCCGGCCTGCTGGGCTCGCAATACTATACGAACCATCCGGTGTTGCCGCTGGCAAAAACCGTCGCCGTCATCAACATGGACTCCCTGCCCATTTATGGTCCCATGCGCAATGTTGTGGTCATGGGCTTCGGTAACAACGAACTTCAGGAATATCTGGCCGAAGCCGCGCAGCAGCAAAGCCGGGTCGTGATGCCCGAGCCAACGCCCGAGCGCGGCCTGTATTTCCGCTCGGATCACTTCAGTTTTGCGAAAAAAGGCGTACCCGCGCTGTTCGCACGTGCAGGCTATGATCATCTGGAAAACGGTGAGGCCTGGGCAAAAGCCAACGCGGATGATTACCTGGCCAGGCACTACCATCAGCCGTCCGATGAATACGATCCGCAATGGGACTTGCGCGGCGCGGCGCAGGATCTGCAACTGTATTTTGACCTGGGTTACCGGCTGAGCCAGTCGAACGAATGGCCGGTGTGGTATGAGGGCAGCGAGTTCAAAGCCATTCGGGAAGCCACCGCGCCCTGAACGGGGTTATCCGTCATCACCGGTCGCGGACGCCGGCGGCGGCGCCACGACATCGAGCCGCCACAGGAGCGCACTCAAGCCGTAGAAAGCCACCATCAGCGCGGCAAATTGCCACTCGATGGCGTTGCGAATCCGGTCTTCGTATTCCGGTTGCCAGGCCGTGGCGAGGACCGAAGCGAGCCCAAGCACCCATTGCCCCAGCACAAACCCCCACTGCCAGCGCACCAGCATGCGCGCCCGGGGGGTCAGGGGCAGGCGGTATTTGCTCAGTACGTGCAGTGTGTACAGCTGGGCGAGCCCGGCGAATCCGAAATACAGCATCACCCCCTGGCGCCTCATAAAGCCGTACACGAGGCCCTCGCTGCCCAGAAAGTTGACGTAGAACAGCAGTGCGACAGACGACAGCAAACCCAACCACAGAATCACCCCCGTCTCATAAGCGTGTCGGCCGATCGCGCGATGCAACGCCAGCCGCAACCGGTACACCAGCAGAATCCAGAATGCGGCATAAACCGGCACCAGCGGCAACATCAACCCCCGAAACCAGAAGATGGCATCGCCCGTGCGGGCCGCCCGGCTGATGGTCAGGCATCCGTCCCAAAAGGGATTGCAGGCCGGGACAACGTCCTGATACAGACCTATGCTGTAGGAACCCAGTACCGCCATCAGCGGTATACAGCAGTTGCAGAGCGCGAGCCACACCCCCGCCCGCATGATCTGTTGATGAGTCAGCATGTGAAAATTCCGTTATCCGGTCATTGCCTGTTTATTTACGAAATCGACGTCAAACCGCTTCCTGTCGTCTACATCCGAAAAGTGTAGACTCGGCGACGCGCCAAGAATTACTGCTTCAGTTAAGGAGATACGATGGAAAACGTTCGCTATGCCGGATTTTGGCTACGATTTGTGGCCTCAATGATTGATGTCGTGCTCATGTTACTGATCATAATTCCCCTCCTGTTCGCCATATATGGCGCCGATTACTGGTTGAAACGCGAAATGTTCGCCGGAGTCTGGGACGTGCTGCTGAATTATGTAATGCCGGCCATCGTGGTTTTCGTCTTCTGGAAAACAAAATCTGCCACCCCCGGAAAGCTCCTGCTGAAACTGATCATCGTTGATGCGGAAACGGGCGGCAAACTTTCCAATGGCCAGATGGTCGGCCGCTATTTCGCTTACCTGCTGTCGACACTGCCGCTCGGATTGGGTTTTTTGTGGATCGCGTTTGATCCCAAAAAGCAGGCCTGGCATGACAAGCTCTCCAGCACCCTCGTCATTCACCGGCCTTAAGGCCCTTGCGGGCATCCGTGCCGGCTTATGCAGGCAGGCCAGCGGCGCTGTCTCTGTACTGAAACGCCGGTGCCTTGAATCCGCGCCCGCCGGGTGCCGTATCTACAGGGTCGACCCACAATCTGGACGGGCAGATCCGTGTCACACCCCCGAACATGGCTGGAAGTGCGCCCCGCCGGCCTGTATTGCCGGCCCGGCGATTTCTACGTAGACCCTGTGGAACCCGTGCCCAGGGCGGTAATCACTCACGCCCATGCCGATCATGCCCGCGGTGGCCATGGATGGGTAATGGCGACACCGGACACGCTGGCTATCATGCGGCTGCGCTATGGCGAGGCATTTGCCGGCCGGGAGATCGCGCTGGATTATCAGGAGCGCTTCAGTATCGCCGGTGAAGGCGGCTCCGGCGCCACGCGGCTCACTTTGGTCCCGGCCGGCCATATTCTCGGCAGCGCCCAGATTGTGGCGGAACACGGGGACCACCGGGTGGTCATCTCCGGCGACTATAAACGCACTTTCGACCCGACCTGCGCGCCGTTCGAAGTCGTAACCGCTGATGTCTTCGTCACTGAAGCCACCTTCGCCCTGCCGGTATTCCGCTGGCCGGAGCCGCGGCAGGAAATCGCCAAACTGCTGGAGTCCCTGGCGACCTTCCCCGGCTCCACTCATCTGGTAGGCGTGTATGCCCTGGGAAAATGCCAACGGCTGCTCGCACTGTTGCGCCTGTGCGGTTACCAGCAACCCGTGTTCCTCCACGGTGCCCTGGTGAAGATGTGTGAACTGTATGAATCCCGGGGCGTAGCCCTGGGGGAGTGGGCGCCAGTTGCCGAAGTTACGGACAAAAGCAGTTTGCGCGGACGTATTGTTCTGGCCCCACCCTCAGCGCTGGCCGACCGGTGGTCGCGACGGCTGCCCGAGGTGATTCCCGCCATGGCCTCCGGCTGGATGCAGATACGCGCACGGGCGCGACAACGGCGGGTCGAGTTGCCGCTGATTCTCTCGGATCACTGTGACTGGCCGGAGCTGCTGCAAACCATCGAAGAAGTCGCCGCGCCGGAGGTCTGGGTCACTCATGGCCGGGACGATGCGCTGGTACATCATGTGCACGGCCGGGGGCGCAAGGCGCAGGCGCTTTCCATGCTTGGCTATGACGAGGAGGAAACCTGATGCGCCGGTTTGCGCAGTTGCTGGACCGGTTGTACTTCACCGCCAGTCATCGGGCCAAAAGCGTACTGATCCGGCAGTATCTGGCCGAAGTCCCCGACCCGGACCGCGGCTGGGCCGTCGCCGCTCTCGCCGGCACCCTGAGCTTCGATCGTTTCAAGCGAAATTTCATCAAGCAGCTCATCCTCACCCGCGTCGATCCGCTGCTTTATAACCTGTCCTATGACTATGTTGGAGAAACCGGCGAGACGGTCGCCCTGCTCTGGCCTGCGGAACCAGTGACCTCGGGCGAGCTGCCTGCGCTGCACACCGTCGTCGAAACCCTCCAATCTGCCGACAGGGAAACGCTCATGACGTGGTTGTCAGCGTGTCTGGACCGCATGACGCCCGCCGAACGCTGGGCGTTGATCAAGCTGGGCACCGGCGAACTGCGCATTGGTATTTCGGCCCGCTTCCTGAAACGGATTCTCGCAGAATATGGTGGCGTTCCGGTGGAGCAGATAGAACGGCTCTGGCATGGTCAGGCGCCGCCCTACCAGGCGCTGCTGCGATGGCTGGACGGTCACGGCGGTCCTCCCGAGACCGGCGACCAGATCATTTTCCATCCCGTCATGCTGTCCCATCCCTTGCTGGACAGCGAAATCGACCAGATCAGCGCGGAGATCTTTCAGGCGGAATACAAGTTTGACGGCATTCGGGTGCAGTATGTCGGCACGCCCGGCGAGCACGCGCTTTTCTCCCGGACCGGGGATAATATCAGCGGCAGCTTTCCGGATTTGATGGCCGAGCTGAAACTCCATGCCGTGCTCGATGGTGAACTGCTGGTCCGGCGCGATGGCGCGGTGGCCTCCTTCAATGACCTGCAACAGCGCCTCAACAAAAAAAAGCCGGGGGCGCAGCTGATGAAAGATTATCCGGCGTTGCTGATGGTCTACGACGCCTTGTCGCTGAATGGCGAAGACCTGACCGCTCTGCCATTGTCCGGGCGCCGTGCGCAGCTGGAACAGTGGCTCACGCAGCACCTTCAAACCCGCCTTGCATTATCTCCCCTGTTAACTTTTGCAAGCGCTGACGATTTGCACCGTCTGCGGAACACCGCCGAAACGGAGGGCGGCCGGTTTGTCGAAGGTCTCATGCTGAAACGGAAAACAGGAATGTACCGGCCCGGTCGGCCCAAAGGTGAATGGTATAAATGGAAACGCGATCCGCAACAGGTGGACGCGGTCATGATGTACGCCCAGCGCGGACACGGTAAGCGCTCATCTTTTTATTCGGATTACACGTTCGGCCTGTGGCAGGGCGATCAACTTTTGCCGATCGGTAAAGCGTATTCAGGATTCACCGATGAAGAATTGAAGCGCCTGGACAACTGGGTGCGCAATCACACGGTGGGCCGCTTCGGGCCGGTGCGTGAAGTCGAAAAGGCACTCGTGCTGGAAGTGGCGTTCGACGCGGTGCAGGAATCGAGGCGTCACAAATCGGGCGTTGCCCTGCGCTTTCCCCGCATCGCCCGGGTGCGCTGGGACAAACCCGCCGCAGAAGCAGACCGGCTCGATGAATTCAAACGGCTGCATTCGATCGCCGTCGAATAAATTCCCGCAACGACGTTAAGGAACCTCTGACCAAGTCCGAATAGCGTCTGGCTTACAGCGCTTTGCGAGATCAAGGCGGCGCTTCG
>CAZXLJ010000087.1:7780-13733 GCA_964641175.1 uncultured Cellvibrionaceae bacterium | reverse complement strand
TCGCAAAGCGCTGTAAGCCAGACGCTATTCGGACTTAATCAGAGGTTCCCTAGATCTACGCGGCCAGGATCTACGCGGAAAAGGCGGCGATGAGCCGCCTGTTCCGCGCTGTGGAACTCTCCGGAGCCACCCTTAATGATGTGGGGGGTTCGATGCTTTTTTATCCTTTTTTCCGGCCCCGGCTGATTTATCTGTTGCTGCCCTTGCTTTTTCCCTGTCATTTTCCCGGCAGGTCCGGACCACATCCTGGGGACGGGGTGGGGGTGTTGTGCGAGATGGCAGGCGGCGCATGGGTATGGAAGTCCGCGGTCGGTCCACTTTTTCCCGAATGACCTGCTGGTCGGCCGCAATTCGCTCCACATCCATGGATATGGCCTGACCCTCGGCGGATTTCAGCACGTAGGTCGCGGTGACCTGCAGTGGCTGGGCGCTTTCCAGCAGCACAATGGCCGAAACCGGTGGCGGGTTGACCGAATTACCACCCAGTAAGGCTTGCGACAGCACGCAGCAGTCGATCACGGTCGCTTCCATAGGGGGTAACTCAGTGGCCTGCTGTACCTTGACGGCCGCGTGTTCCGGCCAGCGCGCCAGTGTGACGCCGGCGTGGTGGGTGGGAATGATCTGCTGTCGCAGGCGCGTGGGGTGAGGTGATCCATTGAAGATGCAGACGCTGGTGGCATAGCGTCCCGGCAGCAGGGATTCACAGCCGCCGCAGCATTCCACCTGGGTACCACAATGAAGCTGCAGGGTATAACGGTAAATGATGCGCTCCCGTTCGGGCGGCGTGAGCACAGCGGGTTCCCGATCCGGCTGACAAATGACAATACCGGGGGGTGTCGCATCCAGTGGGTCGGCGGACACAGTCTGCGCATAACGGCCATCGCCCAGATCCCGCACGGGACCAACCAGGGTGGACGGCTCCAGCGGAAACACCTCGAACTCGTTGGCTGCGCCTGGTCCCACCAGATTGCCGTAACGGTCCTGAGGCCTGAAGGTGACGGTCACTGTGCCATCAACGGCGGGGGTGATCACCACCGGGGTATGCTCGGGGTCGATGCCGACGTGGACGTGATGACTCCACTGGGTTTCCCGCGTCAAGGTGCAGGCGCCTTCGATTCGCGCCTTGGCGTGAAACGTGTAGGTGCCGTCCACCACCAGCGCATGTTCCAGTTTCACGCCAAAAATGCCGGCCGGGTGGATGCTGCCCGTTGCATGGGAGTCGGTCGTCAAGAGGTGGTCTTCATTTACGTAGTGGGTGACTGGCGCGCCGGTGTCCGCTTCCATCTGCTTCACGGTGGCCTGACGGGCCGGCAGGCTGTCGCCGCCCGCCATGATCGCGGTGCCCAGGCCATATTGCGCCAGCGCAGTGCCGACACTGGCGTCGGGCCGGCGCACACGCAGGGTGGCGCTGCCGTCGGTTGGCACGGTTTCATCGGCGTACTGAAAAATCACCCTGGGATTGAGGATATCGCCGGTATAGAGCCGGCGCGGCTGTGCATAGGGGCGCAGGCTCGGGCCACCCCGGGCGATGACGTTGATGAAATAGTTGGTGGCTACGGCCGGAGGTGGAAACTCACCGCCACCGGGGCGCACCACCTGCGCGTGCCAGACGCCGTTACGCTCGCCCAGATGGGGAAGGGGAATGCGGGCGAAGCACCAGGTATTGCCACTCTGGAACTGGACAGGTGCCGCACCCATGTTGATGACCTGGCCGCCGGGGGTAGTGATGTGCAGGGACAAATAGGCGTCCCGGTTATCCCAGCCGGCCACCACCGTGACGGCCTCTTCACCACAGACGTGAAACGGGAAGGGTGCGCCTGCATTCAGTTTGGCCGACAGGTGGAATTCGGGATCGGCGAGGGTGCCTGCTTCGAAGATATCGCCGAAGGCAAGGGCAAAGAATTTGCGCAACTCCAGCCCCGAGCCGGCACGCTTGTAGAAGCCACCGTGGCGCTGGGCCAGCTCGGTCAGCCGGGGGCCGTCGAGGTTGCTCTCGGTGCCAAAACCGATGGCGGTAATCTCGATGTTGCCAAGGCCACTGACATCAGCGATGGATTGGGCCGCGTTTTCCATACCGTCGGTCATCAACAGGATTGACCGCGGCAGCCCGGAGGTGGTGTTGAGCTGGTTGCGGGCGGCGGCCAGACCGTCACCAATACTCGTCATGCCATAGGGCACCACGTCTGGCAGTTCGGCCAGCAACTGATCACGTACGGCGGCAGTGTAGGGCGCGATCGGGCTTTCGGGCGGTGAGCTGGCATCGGTGGCGAAGGTCACCAGACCGGCGGCGTTGCCCATGGACGTGCGCATCATGGAGATAAAGAGGCTCGCCGCTTCCCGAACCTCATCCATTTTGGTGCCACCCCCGGCGGCGGCCTCGGTCATGCTGCCGGATCGATCCAGCACCAGCATGACCGCCCGCTCGTCTGGGGGGTCTGGCGTGACGACCGGATCGTTTAACATCAGCGCCGCAGAAGAGTAGTTCACGCTGCAGGGGCCGCCATTGGAGAGCACGCCGAGCAGGCGGCCAGACAGGTCGAACAGGCCCGAGCCGGAACTGCCGCCGGCAACGTCCAGATTCACGTTGATCATGTCGCCGGTATTCAGGACCGACGTAGAACCTGCGCCCGAAGGGGATATTTTCTTGACGGCGCCATTGGGGTGATGAACGCCAAAGACGCTCTCGCCAACCGCGGGGACGCCGTTGAGCACGGGCACCGGCGTCAGTGGCGGTGCACCGCGCAGTTGCAGAATGGCGTAATCGCGGCCCTCGCTGAACCGAAACTTGACCAGGCGGCGGACCTTGTAGAAGACGGCGTTGTGGGGAATGACCACCGAGCCGTCACAGGCCACTTCATAGTCAAAAGTCACCGAACTGCTGGGCACCTCAAATCCGTGACTGGAAATACAGTGCGCTGCCAGAGCCACCAGATCCGAATCAATGAGGGTCACCGAGCAGGTGCTGACGCTTTCATGGGGATGACCGCCGCCCGGCGGGTGGACAGTGACGATCATGCCGACGCTACGGGACACTTCGCGCTGGATGGTGCCGGAAGCCGCACAGCGGGCATGCTGCCAGCGCGGCGGCTGGGTTTTATTGCAGATCCAGAAGGGATCATATTTGGGCGCAGTCGAACCCGGTACATGGGGAAACAGCGGCTCGATCCAGCCATCCGGCAAAAAAGGGTCGCAGTTGGTGATGCTGTTGTGGGAGGCTTCGACACTCGCTTGCCGTTGCCCCCGGCCAAAGCGGTCCACGGCGGCACCGCCACCGGCTGCTCCGCTGGTGATGTAGCGGATGGGGATGGTACTGCCGGGCAACTGGTGGATGTTGATGGGCCGCGTCCAGAAGGCACCCCCATCGCTGGCGGTGAACACATCGGTGTCATAGCCCAGATCGACCTCCAGCCGGTTGCTGGCGGGCAGCGAGACGTTCATGAAATGCAGGATGACAAAGCGGGTACCGCTGACTGGAAAGCTGAAGTTGTGTATCCAGGTGTTGGCCGAATCGGGAGCCGCGCCGCTGTCCGGTCCGATCAAGACCGGTGCAGCCGGCATTTCTACAGTGCCGCAGATATGTGACATGGTGTTTTTCCTCCGGAGCGATCGCAGGGGGCGTCGCTGTGACAGGGCCGATCGGCTCCGGCGCGGGGCATCGCCGGACATCGGTGTTACAGCCAGATTAAGCGGAGGGCGGGGCGGGAGATGTCAGGAAAATCACGGCGTGGCTGTGAAATACTGCCGTCGCCGTCAAGGCCGGTGTTCTTGAGGACGTGAGTGCATACGGCAGGCTGATACAGATGGGTGCAGGGGCTGTCAGGCGCTGACGCCCGATCAGCCGTTTTGTTGTGGCTGGCTCGGCGCCACCCCGCCATTGGCCTTTTTCAGGGCGCGATAGAGGAATGGGGCTTTTTCTTTCAATAACTGCTTGCTGGCCTTTTTGTAAAAGGTGATGCGCTCCTTCATGCTCGGGCTTGGCATTTTGTAATCGCTGTAGGGCGTCATTTTCAGATAGCGGAAATACAGCGCGCGGCGCGGATCGATGCAGCCGAAATGCCACGGCTTCGGCCGCCGCGCAAAATGCACCACCACCGGAAATGCCGCGGCTTCGGCTATGGTGCGATCGCTATAGCAATGGAAACCCTCGTGATCCTGCCCGGGCACCATCTGGGGCAGCACATTGTACTTGGGGCCGATGACCCGCCACTGGCCCTGAAAGGCAATGTTCAGTACGTCCTGGTCGTGACAGATAAAATGCTTGCCATACTGAGCCAGGATCTCGAGGGAGCGACTTACTGGCAAAAGCTTCCGGATTTCTTCCAGATTCAGCAGCATTACGCCCGAATTGAAGTAGGGTCGCTCGCGGCTCAGGGTCAGCCGGTTCAGCTGGGCTTCAAAACGTTCCGGCCAGATGGGTGTTTCCACCGCACACAGCGGCACGCCCGCGCAGTCCTCCTGCCACAACCCGGCAATGTCGTCCGCCAGGACCAGGTCCGCGTCCAGGTAAATCATTTTGTCGATGTGGGGATAGGTCTCGGCAATCAGCAGGCGGTTATAGGCGGATGCCGTGAAGCTTTTGAAAACCTTGCCGCCCACCGTGTGGCTTTTCTGGATGGGCGCATCCTTGAAGGCGTCACTGGAAAGTGTGGTGAACTCGATTTCGAATGGTCGAATGTTGTTCAGAGAGATCAGGCGGTTTTTATTGGCATCGCTGATGCCCCCGTCCAGTACGAACACTTTCAGCGAATGACTGCTGTTGCAGTTGTGAAGTAATGACGCCAGCGCCACCGCAAGATGCTGCGCGTAGCCGTCGTCGACGGAGAATACAACGTTGATATTCATCATCTAAATGGTCTCTCCAGACATCAGCTGCGGAACGGAACATCGTGTGTCCGGCCGGGTTGTTCGATAAAAAGAGGTTGCAGGCGGGGCCTTCGTGCGCCGGGATACGCTGGACGCCCGGGTATATTTTGATCGCGCGTATTATGCATGCCTGCTCCCGCTTTGTCAGGCAAATGCCTGCCAACTTCCGGTAAAACGTCTATACGTAATAACACCGATATAAATAATTCGGCCGCAAAAAGTCCGCTGCGTATGCAACTGCCATATTCCCGGAGAGACGCATTGTGAAAAACAGACTCATGTCATCGTTGGTATTGGTCGGTGTCGGCCTCGTATGGCCACTCGCGGCGTCGGCCGCGCCGGATCCGGACTTTCATATTTATCTGTTGCTGGGTCAATCCAATATGGAAGGCGCCGCAGTGGTGGAGCCCCAGGACCGCGCGCCTCATCCGCGGGTACGGGTTCTGCAAAGCGAGAACTGCAACGGCATTGCCGCCAAATATGGTCAATGGCGCGAAGCGACACCGCCGCTGATACGTTGTTCACAGGAGTTCGGCTTGGGCCCGGGGGACACCTTTGGCAAAGCCATGGCCGATGCGGTGGGCGCCAATGTCACTATTGGCCTGGTGGGCGGCGCCTATGGCGGTGCCACCATCGAATATTTCCTGAAGGACTGCGCCAGCTATAGCGCCTGCAAACCGCCCTACGGACCCGTCGGCGGAGCGCCGGATAATGGCACCGGCGGTTACAGGTGGGTCCTGGATCTGGCCCGCAAGGCGCAAGAAGCCGGGGTGATCAAAGGCATCATCTTCCACCAGGGCGAAAGCAATTCCGGTCAGGGCACCTGGACCGGTCGCGTCAATGAATTTATCACCGACCTGCGCAAGGATCTGGGGCTGTCCGCAGCGGATGTGCCCTTTATCGCCGGCGAACTGCCCTATACCGGTTGCTGCGCGGCCCATAACCATCTGGTTCGCCAGATCCCGAAGGTCGTGGAAAACGGTCACTGGGTCTCGGCCGAGGGCGGACTGGTAGACCGGGGCGACCGCCTCCACTGGAACTCTGCCGCGGTGCGTGAAATGGGTCTGCGTTATGCGGCGAGAATGCAGGA
>CAZXLJ010000087.1:0-7680 GCA_964641175.1 uncultured Cellvibrionaceae bacterium | reverse complement strand
CAGCCTTGGGAGGCAACAAGAATGAAAGTTATGGTCATGGTCAAAGCAAGCCCCAGTTCAGAAGCCGGAAAAATGCCCAGCCCGGAGTTGCTGACGGCTATGGGCAAGTTCAACGAAGATCTGGTCGCCGCTGGCATTATGGAGGCCGGGGACGGCCTTAAACCGACCAGCGAAGGCTATCGGGTACGGTTCAGCGGCAACAGCCGCACGGTCACACGGGGGCCGTTTATTGAAACCAACGAATTGCTGGCCGGTTACTGGATCTGGAACGTCAAGAGCATGGAGGAGGCCATTGAATGGGTAAAAAAATGCCCCAATCCCATGGAAGAAGAATCGGATATCGAAATCCGCAGCTTTTACACCATGGAAGATTTTGCAGAACTGGACCCGACGGGTGAGGTGGCCGAGGAGGAAAACCGCATGCGCCAGACCCTCGCGATGCGCAGGGCGGCGGTCAACAACTATCTGTTCTTCTCGGGCCGCTGTGAAGAAGCCCTCGATTACTACCAGGCGCACCTGGGTGCCCGGATCGGCTGCAAGATGCGGTTTGATGAAGCCCCTGACCCGGTGCCGGAAGACATGCTCCAGCCCGGATTCGAAAAGAAAATCATGCACGCTTCCTTTACCCTCGGGAATGCCGAAATCTATGCGTCGGATGGCTGTGGCGATGTCGCTGAATTTTCCGGCTTCAGCCTCTCCCTGACCCTGGAATCGGCAGAAGATGCCCATCGCGCCTTTGATGTGCTGGCCGACGGTGGCAAGGTCACCATGGCACTGGCGCCGACCTTCTGGTCGCCCCTCTACGGTCAGGTGATTGACCGCTTCGGTGTCGCCTGGATGATCATGTTGCCGGCGGCTGGCGCCCAGCCCTGACAAGCCTTTATCGTGGATTCAGGTGAAGCGCGGCACCATGCCGCGCTGTTGTCGCCACAGCCACAGCATCGCCAGCGCAACCAGCCCCAGCAGCGGCAGCACCGCGAGGTTGACCGCCGCCCAACCCCAGGCCTCCAGAAGACCACCGGCAGAAAATGACGCAGCGCTCATGGCCACCAGCATGAGCAGGTCGTGCAATGCCTGGACACGACTGCGCTCAGCGGCCCGCCAGGTTTGACTCAGCAGGGTGCTCCCGCCGACAAACAGCAGATTCCAGCCGAGTCCCACCAGCACCAGCCCGGATACGAAATGCAGGAATCCGGTGCCATTCAGGGCGATGACCACATGCACGCAGAACAGGGCAACGCCCGCGCCCATGACCGGCAGCACGCCAAACCGCCGAATCCAGCTGCCGGTAAAAAATGACGGAATATACATGCCCAGCATGTGCCACTGAATAACCGTGGCGGAGGCCGCATCCGCATGACCGCCATGCTTCATGGCAATGGGGGTGGCCGTCATGACAAGGACCATGGCGGCAGACCCGATGGCCGATGCCGCCACGGCGGTCAGGAAGGTGGCCTGAGTCATGACGATCGCCAGTGGCCGCGGCAGTTCTGCGGTGCCCACAGGCTCTGCCTCCGGCAATGCCAGGGCAGCCACCAGCAGCAGCGCCAGCAGGCTCAGCAGGGTCAGGGCCAGATATGACATCGCATAAGGCCAGGGGCCCAGCAAATGGGTGTACTTGGCGATGGTCGGGCCGGCGAGGGCGGCCACCACGCCCCCGGCCAGAACCCAGGACAGCGCCCGGCTTTTCATGTCCTCACTGGCGGCTTCGGCGGCGGCGAAGCGGTAGTACTGGGCAAAGCCCTGATAGGCCCCCACCAGCATGTTGGCGCCCACGAACAACCAGAAACTCTGCATCCAGATCGCCGCCACCGCCACCGCCCCGGAGGCGATGCCCAGCAAAGTACCGGCCATAAACCCGAGTCTGCGCCCGTAACGGCGCATCAACAACGCCGCCGGAAGCAGCATTGCCGCCGCTGAGACTATCATCATGCCCAGCGGTAAAGTCGCCAGCGCTTTGTCACTGGCCAATGCATAACCCACCAGCCCCGACAGGGTGGCGACGATTACGACCGCTGTTTGAAACAGAGCCTGGGCGCCTGCGAGCAGGGCGATGTTGCGATGCTGATGGGGAAGGGCGGTCATGGATTTTCCGGTCCTTGAATTGAATGCGTCGGATGGCTGGCAGGAGACCACCAAGCTCCTCCCCCTGCCAAGGGGGAGGCCGGGAGGGGGTACCCCCCCTGAATCCTCCCTTGGCGGGGGGGACTTTTATGGCACTTTCTGGTCGGGGACGTCGATACGCGTCCGGCATTCAGACTGACGGACTGGCGGGTAAAGCCTCGTCACCTATGCTTAATCGGCCCGGAGCAGCTCACCGGGAACCCACTGCCCGCGATGGCGGCGCGTGAAACAGGCCAATTCTGGAATAGAACTTCAATGCGTACAACCTGGTTATTGAGCAGTTTTGTGATTGCGATACTTGCGGGATGCAGCAGTGGTGGGGGAGGCGGTGGCGGCGGAGGTGGCGAACCCCTCAGCGGCACCTTTTCGCTGAACAGTCAGGCGGTGAGCTTTAACCGCGATCTTTTGAGCGGCTCCGGCGATGCCGAAGTGGTAACCGGCTCGCTCACCAATCCGTCAGGCAATGTTTATCTGATCGTCGAACTCAGGCAGAACGGCCTGGTCAGCAATGCAGATGTCATCCTCAACGAGAGCGCCGGCACCGGCACCCTGCACCTGTGGCCGCGATCTCCGGCCGAGCTTGGACCGGGCACGCACGTCGAAAAAATTACGGTAAAAGCCTGTGGCGATGCCGGTTGCAGTCGACAGTACACCGGCAGCCCCAAAACCATCGACGTAACCTACACCGTCACCGCGCCGCCCTTTGACATCAGCAGCACTGAAGTAGTCTTCTCCAGCGTCGCCGGCGCCACCACCTTGCCGGCCCCGCAGACGGTCAATGTCTCTTCCAACGTGCACGTAGGCTCATGGTCGAACACCAACTTGCCAGAGGATCACTGGCTGGGCCTCGAATACGGCTGGACCGGCGAGACCGGCACGGCGGCTTTCACCATCCGCAAAGCCATGCCGGCGGGTGAATATCAGGTTCCCGTCACTTTGGGACTCGGCGGCCCGGGCTACGCCAGGGTGGTGAACGTCACCTGGCAAGTGCTCGACAACCCGATTGAGGTCTCGGACGGTGCGATGCACTTCGTCCTTGACCCGGACGCGATCCCCGCCGATCTGCAAAAAAGCCTGACCATCGACAACGCCGGCGGCGTGGACGAATTCGACTGGGTCGCCAGTGTCAATGTGCCCTGGCTGACCCTGTCCCAGGCCTCGGGTGATACCGAGAGCAGCCGGCAGCTGGTGGTTCATGTGACCAATGCGGTGGCCAATCTGTCGCCGGGTGAGCATCACGCCATACTTACCATTTCCGATGAGACAGGCGTGCAAGGTGATAACCAGATCGAAGTCACCCTGACCCTGGATCTGCCCGTGGTGCAGGGCGTGTTTCCCTACATTGCCTATCCGGAACAGTCCCGGGAAATGGTGGTTGTGGGCGAAGGCTTTACTCCGTCCTCGGTCATTTTCGTGGGGGACAACCAGATAGCGTCGAAAGAATATGTCTCGCCGGAACGCTTCAAGATCACCGTGCCGGGGCTGGCCGCAGGCACCTATCCGGTCTATGTGCAATCACCGCTGGGATCAGCCATTACGGAAAGCCGGATCATGGTGGTGGAACATGCCAACTATGCCGCGGTGGAATTCGATTTCGAGGAGCAGTTCCAGTTTGTGCACGATGAGCAGCGCCAGAGCATTTATGCCTGGAACGCCTACACCCAGCACCGGCCCGGCGTCGTCATTGCGAAGCGGTTCCGGGAGGGTGAGTGGAGCGAATACAGTCTCACGGCGCTGGATGGCACACCCATAGATGTGCTGGAGATGACGCCGGATGGCCAGCATCTTGTGGCGCTGGGCGGAGGCCAGATGGACGTAATCAATCTGGACGCCTTTCAGGTGGTTGCCTCCCACGCCATTCCCGAGATGAGCCTTACCCACCGCGCCCTCGCGTTCTATGAAAATCGCAAGGCGATGATCGCTGTGGACGAGGTCCGCAATCTTGACCTGACGGGAAAGTTCACCCCGGTCGCGGCTCTGGAAGGGCACCAGCAAAACTACTCGGAAGTGGTGGCCGTGCCGTTCCAGCACCGTATGGCGCTGCTGCGTCTGAATGTCAGCTATCCCTTTATCGGATTTCACAATCTCATCACTGGCGGGACACCCACCCTGCCCGAGGTCCAGTGCACTGTCTTCAACCGCACGGGAGACATGTGTTTTTCGTTCAACGACGTCTATCGCATCACGAATGACACTTTTGAGTTTCAGGGCACTCTGCCAGGACAGGCAGCATTTTTGCCGGAAGGCTCCGAGGCGGTGGTCTATGATGTGGCGGCGTCAGAAATCAAAAAATATGACCTGCTCCAGAGCGACGGCTCAGGGTTTACAGAGACAGGCGCTCCAGTTCCCTTTGCATCAGCCCCGTCCTACGCTGTCGTACATTCTGTGAGCCAAGACGGCCGCTTCATATTTATCCGGCTGGAAAACCGCCTGGTGATTGTGCCGTATACCGATTGATATCGCGTTCGTTCCGAAGGCCGGGCTGACGGACACTCTCCGACAGCCGGCCGTCCCCCGGTTCCCGCCGTCCACTGATGCGCCGGGGCGGGAAGCTGTGTAAATATCCAGTCGCCCGCTCCAGATCGCGCTTGGATACTGAATTCATCTGCCGTATATTGAGCTCCGTTTTCATTTCCGGACGCACCAGCCCATGACTCACGAAGCCATCATCATCCGTGGCGCGCGGCAGAATAATCTCAAGAACCTTGATCTCGACATCCCCCTGGGTGAACTGGTGGTGGTGACGGGGGTGAGCGGGTCGGGCAAGTCGACGCTCGCCTTTGACACCATCTATGCCGAAGGCCAGCGCCGTTACGTGGAAACTTTCTCTGCCTATGCGCGCCAGTTTCTGGACCGGATGGACAAGCCGGCCGTGGACCGCATCGAAGGCATACCGCCGGCCATTGCCATTGAGCAGAGCAACACGGTGCGCACCTCGCGCTCGACCGTGGGCACCATGACCGAACTGAATGATTATCTGAAGCTGCTGTTCGCCCGGCTCGCGAGACTCTATTGCCGGGGCTGTGGCGAGGAAGTGGTGCGGGACACGCCACAAAGCGTGGTCGCGGCGCTGTTTCGCGACGTGTCGCCAGAGCAGCGCCTGATGGTGTGCATGCCCATCAAGGTGCCGGAAACTCTCAGTGATGAAGAAGTCCTGCAGCTGCTCAACCAGCAGGGCTATGCCCGCATGCATAACCGCACGGGTGAACGTGTGGAAGTGGTGCAGGACCGGCTGCGTCTTTCCGAAGACAATCGCAGCCGTCTGACCGAAGCGGTGGAAGTCGCCATGCGTCTCGGCAAGGGTCACGTGCTGGTGTATCCGCTGGATGAAACGGCGCAGGCCGGCGTGCCGGCGCGCTATTCCAGTCATCACCACTGCCCGGCTTGTGACATTGATTATCCCGAGCCCAACGCCAGCCGCTTTTCCTTCAATTCACCCATGGGTGCGTGTGACAGTTGTCGCGGTTTCGGGCGCATCATCGGCGTGGATTACAACCTGGTGGTGCCGGACGCGAGCAAAAGCCTCAAGGCCGGTGCCATCAAGCCCATCCAGACTCAAAGTTATTCAGAGGTTCAGGACGAGCTGCTGAAATTTGCAAAAAAGCGCGGTATTCCCGTCAATGTCCCCTGGCGCGATCTGACCGACGCGCAGCGGCACTGGGTGCTGGAAGGGGATGGCCACTGGGACGAGGGTGTGTGGTATGGGGTGCGACGCTTTTTCGACTGGCTCGAAAGCAAAGCCTACAAGATGCACATCCGGGTGCTGCTTTCCAAGTATCGCGCCTATACCCCCTGCCAGACCTGCGGTGGTGCCCGGCTCAAGGCCGATTCGCTATGGTGGCGGATCGGGTCGAAACCGGCGGCGGATGCGGCACTGGCTGGGCGCGCACGCTTTGTGCCGGCGGGCAGTACCTTGTCAGCCGAACGCATCGAACTGCTACCGGGTTTGAACATCCATGATGTGATGCAGCTGCCCCTGTCCCGTTGTGTCAGTTTTTTTCAGCAGCTGGACGAAGAGGGTGGCACCGCCGCCATTGATGAAGCCGCCGAACTGCTGCTCACAGAAATCCGCGCCCGCCTGGGCTACCTGGCTGAAGTGGGGCTGGATTACCTGACGCTGGACCGGCAGTCGCGCACCTTGAGCGGCGGCGAAGTGCAGCGCATCAACCTCACCACGGCGCTGGGCACCTCGCTGGTGAATACCCTGTTTGTGCTGGATGAACCCAGTACCGGGTTGCATCCGCGGGATATTCAACGGCTGATCAATGTTCTGCACCGCCTGCGGGACGCCGGCAATTCGCTGTTGGTGGTCGAACACGACCCGCAGGTCATCCTGGCCGCCGACCGCATCCTCGACATCGGCCCCGGTCCGGGCCGTCATGGGGGTGAAATTCGCTTTTTCGGCACGCCGCGCGCCTTGCTCAAGCGCAAAGACAACCTGACGGCGCGCTACCTGGCCGGCACCGAGAAAGTCAGCGGCGCGGTGGCGGAGGTCTCTTCCGGTTACCTGAAGGCCGCGGCTGCGGCAATTGACCTGCCGGCATTGAAAATATTCGGTGCCCGCGAACACAACCTGAAACAGGTGGACGTGACGATTCCGCTCAAGCGGCTGGTGTGCCTGACGGGGGTGAGCGGCTCGGGCAAGTCCACGCTGATGCGGCAGGTGCTCTATCCGGCGCTACTTAAACACCGGGGCGAGCAGACCGAAGCACCTGGCGCCCACGACCGCATTGAGGGGCTGGAGCAGATCGACCGGGTGGTCATGGTGGATCAAAGCCCCATTGGCAAAACCACCCGCTCAACACCGGCCACTTACGTGGGCGCCTTCGACGCCATCCGCAAACTGTTTGTCGCCGCGCCGCTGGCTCGGGAACGCGACTACAAGCCGGGCATTTTCAGCTTCAACGCTGGCAATGGCCGCTGCCCCACCTGTCAGGGGAACGGTTTCGAGCACGTGGAAATGCAATTCCTCAGCGACGTTTATCTGCGCTGCCCCGACTGCGATGGCCGCCGTTTTCGCGACGAGATTCTGGAAGTCAAACTGCTGCGACGCGGCGAAGACGGTGCAGCCGTCGCTCTCTCCATCGCCGATGTGCTGGCGCTGACGGTCGCTGAAGCGTTGCGCCTGTTCAGCGATCAGCCGGAAGTGCAGCGCAGCTTACAGCCACTGGCGGATGTGGGGCTTGATTACGTGCAACTGGGGCAGGCCGTGCCGACGCTCAGTGGCGGCGAAGCCCAGCGCCTGAAACTCGCAGGCCACCTTGCCAAAACCACGGCGAAGGCCGATGAACACCTCCTGTTCCTGTTCGACGAACCCACCACCGGCCTGCACTTTGCCGACATCGCCACCCTGATGGGCGCGTTTCGCCAGTTGCTGGCGGCGGGGCACTCGCTGCTGGTGATCGAGCACAATCTGGATGTGATCCTCGGTGCGGACTGGATTATCGATATGGGCCCGGAAGGCGGGGATGCCGGCGGCGAGATTCTCGCAGAAGGTACCCCGACCCGTTTCCTCGAAGAATTTCAGACCCATACCGCCGAGGCGCTGCGGGATTA
>CAZXLJ010000086.1:0-13991 GCA_964641175.1 uncultured Cellvibrionaceae bacterium | reverse complement strand
TTCTTTGCGCAAAACGTTCAGGTAAGGGTCTTGTAAGCTGTGCCCTTTTGACATGAGGGGTTCTCCTTACTGGAATGGATAAAATTAAGGCCAACTCAGGTGTCGTCATCAACGACGACCGACAGGCTCTAGTGCCGAACAGTCGAACATCCTTCGCAGGGTGCAGGGCATTATATGGTCCTTATGCCCTCAATGTTCAAGACTTCTTTTAAAATTTCACATAAGGGTCGCGGGCCGTTATCTTCGGCCGTTGTGACCACCCAATTCAGCCTCGGCCAGCTGCGCAGCCAGGTAAATTGCCTTTTGGCAAGCTGCCGTGTCGCCGCCAGTGCACGTTCACGCATCGCTGTTTCATCGATTTCACCGGCCAGATACTGCCATACCTGACGATATCCAACCGCGCGCATCGACGGCAGCGCTTCATGCAAATCGCCCCGCTGGAACAGGCATTTCACTTCGTCGATAAATCCCGCTGCCAGCATCCGGTCGAATCGCTCCGCGATTCTTGCATGGAGGGTTTCGCGACGTCGCGGTGCCAGGGCGATATTCACCCATCGGTATCCGGCCGCGGCATCGGTCGCGGGACCGGTCTGCCACGCACTGATTGGTCGACCTGATATACGGAAGACTTCGAGCGCCCGGCCTATGCGCTGTGAATGATTTGGATGAATTCGTTCAGCTGCGACTGAATCGACCGCGCGAAGTTCCTCATGAAGCGCCGGCCACCCGCGCCGGGCTGCCTCCGCCTCGATGCTCGCTCGGACTGCCGCATCGCTGCCCGGCATCGGCGACAACCCCTCCGCAAGCGCCTTGAAATAAAGCATCGTACCGCCGACGAGAATCGGAATTCGTCCACGCGCATGTATCGAATCGATGCACGAACGGGCGTCACGCGCAAAATCTGCAGCGCTGTAGGGGGTCGCAGGATCACAAATATCAATCAGATGGTGCGGAATCCGGGTCCGCTCCGCCAGGCTCGGTTTGGCCGACCCGATATCCATGCCGCGATAAACCAGCGCGGAATCCACGCTGACAATGTCAGTACCAAAGCGTCCTGCCAGAGCCAGGGCGAGATCCGTTTTACCCGAGGCTGTCGGGCCCATCACAGCTATGACCAAAGGTCTCGATTCTTCAGCATTCGATATCACGTCTGCGGGCGAATTCATGACTACTGGCCTCGCATGAACAGACCGTCCAGCTCCGACAGGGTCAGCTGCTTCCAGGTTGGCCGGCCATGATTGCATTGACCGCTGCGCTCTGTCGCTTCCATGTTCCGCAGCAGGGCATTCATTTCGGGTAACGTCATTTTGCGGTTGGCCCGGACACTGCCATGACAGGCCATGGTCGACAACACTTCGTTGATTGAATTTTCCAGCCGCTGGCTGATGCCGTGCTCGACCAGATCTGCCAGCACATCGCGCAGCAAGCACTCGATATCGCCTCCAGCCAGCAGCACCGGCACCTGCCGTATCAGCAGGGATTCAGGCCCGATCCGTTCCATTTCGATTCCCAGCTGCGTAAAAATCTTGTGGTGAACTTCGGCAAGATCCGCTTCCTTTTCACTGACTGCGAGCGACTGCGGCACCAGTAGCGGCTGTGATTGCACCCCGTTCACGGCATATTGGTCCTTCATGCGTTCGTAGGTAATGCGTTCGTGTGCCGCGTGCATATCCACAATAATGAGCCCGCGGGCGTTTTCCGCAAGAATGTAGATACCGTTCAGCTGGGCAAGCGCGAAACCCAGCGGGGGCAGCTGCGACTGCGAATCGTCCGGCATCGCCGCGCCGGCCCGCAGAGAGCCATTCCATGAAGCAGCCGGTGCCTGATTGAAGTAATTCATTCCCTGGGTTTGGGTACCAGTCAGATAAGGATTGCCTTGGTCAGCCACACCCCCTGCAGGCGAGCCGTTACCCGACCAGCCTTGAGGAGCCTGCGCATTGAACAGTAACGGGGATTGCTGTGAAAGCATTGCCGGCACAAGCGTTTCAACAGGTTCCTCTGCCGGGACCGTGTCCGCTCTGGCGGGACGCACATCTGCGAGTGCCTTATGCAGACTGCTGAAGAGAAAATCGTGGACTAGCCTTCCGTCTCGAAATCGCACCTCGTGCTTGGTGGGATGAACGTTGACGTCTACGTTGGCGGGATCAAGATCCAGATACAGCACGTACGCGGGATGACGACCGTGATACAGCACATCCTGAAAGGCCTGCCTTACCGCATGGGTTACCAGTTTGTCTCGCACCCCGCGGCGATTGACATAGAAATACTGCAGGTCCGCCTGGCTGCGCGAGAAGGTCGGCAGTGCCACCCAACCCCACAATGCCAGCCCCGCTCGTTCAAATTCGATAAACAGGCTGTTGTCGACAAAGGCAGGGCCGCACACGTGAGCGACGCGGCGCATCTGCTCGGCACGGCTGCCCGCGCGTTTCCACAAATGCACAGGACGGCCATTGTTTTTCAGGGAAATCCCTACATCGAAATGGGACAAAGCCAGGCGTTTGAGCACGTCCTCAATGCGGGAATACTCGGTCGCCTCCGTGCGCAGGAATTTGCGGCGAGCGGGAGTATTGAAGAACAGATCGCGCACTTCCACGGTCGTACCGCGAGGATGGGCCGCCGGCTCGAGCTGGGCCTGCATGTCCCGCCCGTCCGCCCGTACGGACCAGGCGCACTCCTGATCTCCGGTGTTGCTCGTCATCTGCAGTCGTGAAACCGAACTGATACTGGCCAGGGCTTCACCACGAAACCCGAGGCTGCGAACCGATTCGAGATCTTCCAGAACCTGGATTTTGCTGGTGGCATGCCTGGACAGCGCCAGCTCCAGATCTTCCCGGGCAATACCGCCGCCATCGTCACGAACCCGCATAAGCTTGCTGCCGCCGGCTTCGATTTCCACATCGACCTGACGGGCACCGGCATCCAGACTGTTTTCCAACAACTCCTTGATGACGGACGCGGGACGCTCGACCACCTCTCCCGCAGCGATCTGATTGGCCAGACGCGGGCTCAATAACTGGATTTTTGACATGACAAGGAACCTCTGACTAAGTCCGGTGCGCCGGCGTCATCCGCTGCGTCACTCTTCGGGCGACGGTTTCCAACCGATGGGTTTATAGCTTAACGGAAGGGGACAGCCCTCTGCTGCGAAAAGCGCCTTGCGAGTGAAAGCCGAAGCGCCGGTCCAATGTCTCTGGAGACGCTGTCCGTACTTGAGAGGTTTCTTAACTGGCTGGGATGACGATTTTCTGGCCCACTCTGATCACGTCCTGCTGACTGAGACCATTGTGGCTGAGCAGATCCCGAACGCTGATTTTATAGCGCTTGGCGATGGCCGACAGCGTATCACCCCGAGCGATAATGTGCTCCTGGGGATTGCGGCCACCATTGAATTTTTGCCATGCCACCAGGCTTCCCGCCGGCGGCGCATCGTAAAAATAACCGCGGATTCCCTGAAAAATCGACCGGGCGAGCTGGGTCCGGTGGTTTCTGTTATTGAGCTTGCCCGCCTCGGCGGGGTTTGAAATGAAACCGGTCTCCACCAGGATCGAGGGAACATCCGGCGATTTCAGCACCGCAAAACCGGCCTGTTCGACCTGCTTTTTGTGAAGCTCGGTGATCTTGCCCAGCTCAGCCAGCACCCGGCTGCCAACATCCAGGCTGTGTCCCAGTGTCGCGGTCATCGAAAGGTCCACCAGCACTCCGGCCAGCACCTCGTCGACATCGGTCAGCCGCACGCCACCGACACCGCCGATCAGGTCGGCCTCGTTTTCCTTTTCTGCCAGAAAGCGGGCCGTTTCACTGGTAGCGCCACTGTTGGACAGGGCGAATACTGAGGCGCCCTTGGCTTTGGGATTGGTGAAGGCATCCGCGTGCACGGAAACAAACAGGTCCGCCCGTTTTGAGCGTGCACGATTGCGGCGTTCCTGCAGGGGAATATAGTAATCACCGGTGCGCACCAGAAATGCTTCGTAGCCGGGCTCGGCGTTGATCATTCCGACAAGTTGGCGGCTGATGGCCAGTACTACATCCTTTTCCTGGATCTTGCCCGAGCCGATGGCGCCAGGATCTTCACCTCCATGGCCGGCATCCACTGCGATGATTATGTTGCGGCGTTCACCTGCATCCCGATCGGAAGGTGGTTTTTCCGGCGGCAGGACTTCGGCGGGCACGTTCACGTCAAAGAGATCCAGCACCAGCCGGTCCGCCTTGTCGCCATGCTTGCCGAGAAAAAAACTGCGGCTGCGCGCTTCCTGCCGGAGGTCCAGCACGACACGCAGACCATCGCCGTTGCGGGTGCCATAACGGATGTCGCTCACGGGGGTTTCTGCCAGAGGCAGACGTTTGACATGCTGACCGAGACTTGCCTGATCAATATCGATGACGACACGTTCCGGATTTTTGAGGGTAAAGACTTTGTGTTTAACGGGACCACTGAGATCGAAGACGATGCGGGTACTGTCCGGTGCGCGCCACAGACGTACGCCATCGACCTGCGCCGCCCAGGCAGACTGTACGAAAAAACCGATAACAATGGCTGACGCGGGCGCCAGCACTCCCCAAACACTCCTAAACATTAGGTCAGGTCTTCTATCAGTTGTTGGCCACTTATGGAAATCGCTTGCAGCGTTGCTTCGCGCTGCAAGTTCTTGATTGCGAGACTGACAATCAGATCGGGCGCCGCCAGGTACCCCTCACCGCGTTGCGGCCACTCCACCAGACAAATGCTCGACGCGCTGAAATAATCGCGAATTCCCAGATATTCCAGCTCTTCTGCATCCCCCAGACGATACAGATCGAAATGGTAAAGGGTGGCTCCATCAAAATGATAGGGTTCCACCAGAGTATAGGTCGGACTTTTAACGGTGCCTGAATAATTGAACGCGCGAAGGATACCCCGCGTCAAGGTCGTTTTGCCCGCTCCCAGATTGCCTTGCAGATATACCACCATTCCCGGGCGCAAACGCGTACCGAGGCGTCGCCCCAACTCTACAGTTGCGTCTGCATCCGCCAGGAAAATCTGCGTGGTGGTTTTTCCACTTTGTAAATTCACTCGGACAAAAGCCTGCGGATATAAGGAACAAGTTCACTGGCGAGCATGCCGCGCACTCCCGTTTCCGGAACTGCCGCCACGGCTGCATCTCCGTGGACACAAACCGCGAGCTGGGCCGCCTCGAAAACGCTGAGCCCCTGAGCCATCAACCCGCCGACCAGGCCACTCAAAACGTCCCCGGTGCCGCCGCGCGCCAGACCGGCATTACCTACAGATGCCAGTACGATGGTTTTACCGTCACAGATCAGGGTGCCCGAGCCCTTGAGCACCACCACGCCGCCATAATGTGAGTGCAGAGCCCGCACTGCCGCCAGACGGTCTGCCTGTACTTCAGCCACGCTGATGCCCAGCAGCCGGGCCGCCTCCCCGGGATGAGGGGTCAGCACGCAATCATTTCGTGCTGACAGAGTGAGGCGGCCTTTGGCGAGAATATTCAACGCATCCGCATCAAGAACCAGCGGTAACCGGCTCAGCAATGCCTGCTGCAGAACCTGCTCGGACCACGCTGTTTGCCCGAGGCCCGGCCCCACCACCAGCACATCCGGCCTGCCCAGGTGCGGCTCCAGTGCCTGCCCCGAATCTATACCGATGGCCATGACTTCCGGTCTGCGTATCAACACTGCAGTCACATGTTCCGGCCGGGTGGCCACACTGGTCAGCCCGACCCCTGTGACCGCCGCAGTTTCGCTGGCGAGCAGTACCGCGCCGCCAAAGCCATGGTCACCGCCAATAATCATGACGTGTCCGAAATTGCCTTTGTGCGCATCCGCCAGCCGGTTGGGTAACCGCGCCCGCAGAGCCGTCCGTTGCGGCGCCCGGGCGACCGGTTCCAGCGAATCGAAAATGGCGGGGGCGGCAGCGAGATCGGCGAATCGCAACTCGCCGCAATAGCGGGGGCCCTGATGCGTCAGCAGACCTGGCTTGACCGCTATGAAAGTGACGGTCAGCGAAGCGTCTACGGCATCTCCCAGCGCGACGCCTGTATCACCGCAAAGACCGGAAGGGATATCCAGAGAGACCGTTTTGCGCTCGCACCGGTTGATCCATTGAATCGCAGCGACAAACGGTGCCCGCAACGGGCCGCGCAGCCCGGTGCCCAGCAATGCGTCGACAATGATGGTGTTTTCAGCGAGCACGGCGTTGGCGCCGCTGACGGAAAAAGGCTGAGGTTGCACGCCCTCCTGCAACGCGTACTGGTAAGCGCGCTGCGCATCATCTTTCAGACTGGCCGGGTCCGCCACATGGAAGACAGACACCCGGTGCTTCTTCTGCGCCGCGAGTGCGGCGAAGATATAGCCGTCGCCGCCGTTATTGCCGCCTCCGCAAAGGACGACCCAATCATGGGCGCCTTCCCATAGGGCCAGCGCGCATTGAAATGTGCTGCGGGCAGCTTTTTTCATCAGTTGAATGCCACTGATGCCCTGCTCCTGAATAATCCGCCGGTCGAGTTCGCGAACCTGATCGCAGCTGTAAAATTTGTCGGGTATGCTGTGCCCCATGGTCATATGCTCTGTTCTGTGGTCATGCGCAACCGGAAGTGAAAAGCGGGCATTATACAAAGGAACCTCTGATCGCGTCCGGATAGTGTCTGGCTTGCAGCGCGATGCGAGATCAAGGCAACACTTCGAAGGCATGCTCACTGCCCGTCGAGAAGTGCCAACGCAGAGCTTGTGAAGCGAGGTGAGCCCCGGAGAGCGGGACCGGCGAAACCCGGCCGACGCCACCGTACAAATGGTAATGGCTGGCGAAAAAGAGGGGCTGTTTCCACTGCAAAAAACGCCCTGCGGGTTGAACCCCGCAGCGCCGGCCCGGTTTGTCTCGCAGACGCGGTCCGGACTTGATCAGAGGTTCCTTTTATACCATGCATCCCGAAGTCGACCTCGCGCAAATCGCACGTCAGATAAAAAACTGGGCCAATGAGCTCGGTTTTCAGCAAGCCGCCATTACCGACATCCATCTGCACGAAGAGGGCGCGCGCCTGCAGGCCTGGCTGGAGAAGAACTATCATGGCCAGATGCAGTGGCTGGCGCAGAATCACGATAAAAGAACCCATCCTGAACAACTGTTACCCGGCACTGTGCGGGTTATTTGCGTGCGCATGAATTATCTGCCGGCCGACACACAACTGATAAGAATCCTGAAAAGCCCTGAAAAAGCCTATATCTCGCGTTACGCACTTGGACGGGATTATCACAAGCTCATGCGCAAACGCCTGGCCGAGCTCGCCGACAGGATCCGTGACATCGCCCGGCCGGGGAGCGATTCCGAACTCGTCCAGCGACCTTTTGTCGACAGCGCCCCGGTCATGGAACGGGCTCTCGCCGCCAAGGCCGGGCTCGGCTGGGTGGGCAAGCACACTTTGATCATTAACCGCAGCGCTGGCAGCTGGTTTTTTCTCGGGGAAATCTATACCAGTCTGCCGCTGCCTGTGGATGTCGACCCTCAGGAGGACAAATGCGGCAGCTGCACCGCGTGCCTGAAGGTTTGCCCCACGGATGCTTTTCCGCGGCCTTACGAGCTCGACGCCCGCCGCTGTATCTCTTATCTGACCATTGAGAACGACGGCGCCATTCCGGAGGAATTCCGCGCGCCGATGGGTAACCGGGTGTTCGGCTGCGATGACTGTCAGGCCATCTGTCCCTGGAACAAATTCGCCAGACCGACTGATGAACTGGACTTCGCGCCGCGCCACAATCTGCACAACAGCGACCTGGTCAGCCTGTTCAACCTGACAGAGCAGGAATTTCTCGATCGCACCGCCGGCTCGCCGATACGCCGCATCGGATACGAACGCTGGCTGCGCAATCTGGCCGTAGGACTCGGCAACGCCCCCTCCGACCCCGGCATCATTGCCGCCCTCCAGCGCAAGCGCCCGCTTGCGAGTCCGCTTGTGCAGGAACATATCGACTGGGCTCTTGACCAGCACAGCAATCCGCAACGCAAACCCCGGCGCAAATTGAAGCGGACGTAAACCCAGGCTCGTTGCCTTTGGTTTAGCTGTCTGCCGGCGGTCCCATTCCCGTTACGACTTATAGCGCTCTCAATGACGACGCCGGACCGTGGCTCACGTATCATGTGCGACCTTTACGCACCCTCCGCTGTAGCTCGAGGAAGCCTTTACATGACCGCATTCAAAGCCGCATCGCCCGGCAAGGAATTCATCGCCCTGATGGCGGCCTGCATGTCCATCGTCGCCATTTCGATTGATGCCATGCTGCCCGCCCTGACCATCATCGGCGAAGATCTGGGCACGACCCACCCTAACCAGTCCCAGTTGATCATAAGTGCAATTTTTCTGGGCATGGCCCTGGGGCAATTGCTGTGTGGCCCGTTGTCTGACGCCTGGGGACGCAAACGGCTACTGTATTTCAGCCTGCTTTTCTATCTCTCCGGCACCCTGGTATGCACATTTGCGGATTCAATAACCGTGATGCTGTGCGGCCGCTTGCTTCAGGGGCTCGGAGTGGCCGGCCCCTACGTTTCCACCATTTCCATCGTCCGGGATCGTTTCAGTGGCCGCGCCATGGCTCAGGTGATGTCACTGGTCATGATGATTTTCATCATGGTGCCGGTCGTGGCTCCGAGTCTTGGACAACTTGTGCTTTATCTGGCGTCCTGGCGATTTATATTTGTTCTGTTTTTCGTCTATGCGCTGGCCATCGTCATCTGGGTGAGCATCCGGTTACCCGAGACACTTCCTCCGGCCAACCGTATCCCGTTCTCCCTCGCCAATATTGCAGCCGGCGCCAAAAAAGTCCTCGGCCACCGTGCGACGGTTTGCTACACCCTTGCCGCGGGTTGCCTGTTCGGCAGCCTGCTGGGCTATCTGAATTCGTCGCTGCAGATCTTCCACAGCATTTATAACGTTGGCGATCAGTTTGCGTTGTACTTTGGAGGCCTGGCGCTGACCCTCGGCGTGTCCTCACTGCTGAACTCGCGACTGGTACAACATTTCGGCATGCGGACTATTTGTATCCGCGCTCTGTTTACCATGCTGATCGCATCGGTCGTGCTGCTGTCCCTTCAGGTTTTAACCAGCCCGGCGCTGTGGATGTTCGTCACTTTTGGCGCGGTGCAGTTCTTCTGCCTGGGCCTGCTCTTCGGCAATGTCAATGCTCTGGCGATGGAGCCAATGGGGGACAACGCGGGGATTGCCGCTGCAATCATCGGCTCCGTCTCGTCGGTGGTATCGATCCTGGCCGGCACCCTGGTCGGCCAGCTGTTTAACGGCACGCTCTATCCACTGATTACGGGCTTCCTGATTCTGGGGCTTGCAGCCATGGCTGCCCTGCTGCTCGCCAGGACTGCTGGCGGGCCGAGCAGCGACACAGCAGAAGCAGCATCCGGCGGAGGTGGCTCGCACATCTCCGGCACCCGGATTTAACCGCACTTCGTCAGATAAGCGGCTGGGAATTGATAACGCTCCGGGCTTTAATCGCTAATGCTTGATGAAATCACCGCTAAAGCTTGATGAAATGCTCCCGGTAATACTTCAGCTCGGCGATGGAATCGTGGATATCGTCCAGGGCAAGATGAGTGCTGGTTTTTTTCACCCCCTCTGCCACCGCGGGCGCCCAGCGCCGTGCCAGTTCCTTCAGGGTGGAGACATCCAGATTGCGGTACATAAAAAATGCTTCAAGCCCGGGCATGTAACGGGCGAGGAAACGGCGGTCCTGACAGATGGAGTTGCCGCACATGGGAGACTTTCCAGGCGGCACCCAGGCAGCCAGAAACTCGATGGTCAGACGCTCGGCTGCGGCCGCATCATAAGTGCTTTGCCGCACCCGCTGAACCAGCCCGGATTTCCCGTGCTGATTGGTATTCCATTCATCCATGCCATCGAGCACTTCGTCAGGCTGAAATATGGCCATCACAGGCCCTTCGGCCAGCACATTGAGGTGAGAATCCGTCACCACAGTGGCAATTTCAATGATGCGGTCCCGTTCAGGTACCAGGCCGGTCATCTCCAGGTCGATCCAGATCAGATTGTTTTCGTTGAGCTTCATAGTCACTTCCTTCGTATTTGCCCGCATATTGACCTGCATCGGAACTTCGGTTCAAGTCCGGATTCACTGCCGGCGGCGCCTTGCCGGCGGGTTGGTCTGGTTCGTTCGGGTCCGGCCGGGACCGACTCAGCAGTTTCCTCGACTCCAGCGGCGCTATACTCTTGCACCCTGGTCAGCCACAATGGTGACGATCCGAGGCCCTGTCTCCCGCGAACCTGCAGGGACTTCTCGGTTAACTGAACCCTGCGTTCACTGAAAAAGGCACTACCGTTGCAGCCTGAACAACACTCACCGTTCGACATTCCGATAACTTGCCAAGTGATTCGTAGACATTGTGACCAAGCGTAGACTCACGCAACATCAATCCGCCCGCATCGCGCAGCGCCGTCGCGCCACGACGACTGCCAGAGACGAAGCGGCCGAGGGTGATCTTGGACCGGAGCAGGCCGGCCTGGTAATCAGTCATTTTGGTGCCCAGGCAGACGTGGAAGATCCGGCTACCAGCGTTATCACCCGCTGCCATCTGCGCGCAAATCTCGGCGATATAGTCGCGGGTGACCAGGTGATCTGGCGGTCTTCGTCGGCAGCCACCGGCATCGTCACCGCGCTGCTGCCGCGCCGCTCGGAGCTGCACCGCCCCGACAGCTATGGAAAAATGCGCCTCGCTGCGGCCAATGTCACCCGCATGCTGATCACCATCGCGCCGGAGCCGGAACCCCACGCCAATCTGATTGACCGGTATCTGGTCGTGGCCGAGAATCTGGGGTTCGAAGCGGTTCTGCTGGTTAACAAAGCCGATATCCTGACGGGCGCGGAACAACTCGAGAAGCTGCTTTGTGTGTACCGGGAACTCGGTTACCACGTCCTGCAGACATCCGTGCGAACCGGCGCGGGAGTCGTTGACCTGCAGACCCTGCTGGGAATCGGCACCAGCGTCTTTGTCGGGCAATCCGGTGTCGGCAAGTCTTCGCTGATACAGGCGCTTTTACCTGACGAGTCCATTAAAATCGGTGAACTTTCTGAACAGGTTCGCAAAGGGCGCCACACCACCACCCATGCACGTCTGTATCATTTTCCGGCTGGCGGCGACTGTATCGATTCGCCCGGCATCCGCGAATTTGGCCTGTGGCATCTGGATAAAGATGAGGTCGCTCACGGGTTCCGGGAATTCCGCCCGTATCTGGGCCAATGCCGCTTTCGCAACTGCCGGCATTTGCAGGAACCGGGTTGCCTGCTGCAGGCGGCGCTGGCGGACAACCTGATCCGCCGGGAGCGCTACAACAGTTTCAGGATCATTGCGGATCATCTGGACGAAGTGAATATCCAGCCGCCTACTTCTTAACTTCACACGACAGCGATGGCTCCACCGACCATGAAAGATGAGTTATTTGTAGCAGTTCAGCGCATTACTCCCCAGCACTGGCTTTCCCGCTGCGCCGGCTGGCTGGCCGACAGCGAAATCCCGCTGATCAAGAACACGTTTATTCGTCAGTTCCACGATCATTACAAGCCCGACATGAGTCAGGCGATTGAGGAAGATCCGCTGGCCTATCGCAGTTTCAATGCCTTTTTTTCCCGTGCGATCAAACCCGAATCCCGCCCCATCAGCCCCGACCCTGACGCCATCGTCAGCCCGGCTGACGGGTTCGTCAGTCAGATCGGCAAAATCGATGAGGGCCGCATCTTTCAGGCCAAAGGGCATCACTACTCGGTGCGCGAGCTGCTCGCCTGCGACGATTCCACCGCCCACATTTACAAAGATGGCCGCTTTCTGACGGTCTATCTGACCCCCCGTGATTACCACCGGATTCACATGCCTTTTGCCGGTGCTCTGACCCAGATGACTCACGTTCCAGGGCGGCTGTTTTCAGTCAATACCGCCACCACCGAGGCGGTTCCGCAACTTTTCGCCCGCAATGAACGGGTGGTGTGTCATTTCGATACCGAGATCGGGCCGATGGCGGTGGTCATGGTGGGTGCAATGATCGTGGCCAGCATCGAAACCGTCTGGGCCGGGCTGGTAGTGCCCAACAAACGCGTGGTCCGTCATACCCTCTATCAAAAGGCCGAGCCCTTCTGCTTTGGCAAGGGCGATGAAATCGGCCGCTTTCTTCTGGGCTCGACCGTGATCGTGCTGTTTCCCGATGAAGTGATGGAATGGCTCAATACCGGCAAAGCGGGCGAAATGGCGCGGATGGGTGAGACTGTCGGGCGGGTGAATGGGCAGGTTCGCGTTTAATCGGGCTTTCCTTTGCCAAACAGCGCCGCAAGTTTGCCCTTGCCCTTGAGAAATGAAAGCAGCTTGTTGCCGACCCGCTGCTCCATATACTGATCACGAATGGCGGCGATATTGATGTCGTAAGCGCCCGGCTCCAGATCGTGGATGATCTCGTAATGGTCCAGCTCCCAGGCCTCGACCCGACCGGATTCGATCTTTTCGCGTTTTTCCTGGGCATCCTCGGCCATATCGAAAAACTGCGGCTGCGGCAGCCGCTGCTTGAATGTGTCGGTGACGATCATGATCTTGGGCTTGAGGCGGCGGGAGAAATTCTGCTCGACCACCACCGCAACTTCACCGGTATTAAGTTCCACCAGGGTTCCGGTCGGATACAGGCCGATGGCGCGGATAAACTCCACAACCAGATCTTCCTGAAATTCTACGTTTCGCAGCTCATAAAGCCGGGCCACCGCTTTGGAAGGCGGTAAGGGGTTGATCTCGCCGCGGGGATTGATGGTCTCGTCGTAAAAGGTCACGATCCCTGCAATCTTGCCCAGAGTCGGAATACGGTCTCCGCGCAAGTGCTCCGGAAAGCCGCTGCCATTGACCCGTTCACAGTGCGTCTTGAGGACCGACATCACGCGCGGCTGTACATCTGGCGTTTTTTGCAGGATCTCTACACCGTAGTCGACGAATTTTTCATAAGCTTCCCGCTCGGTTGGCGTTCGTTCCTTTTTTTCCAGAATATGCCGTGGTATGCGCGTCTTGCCGATGTCCTTGAGCAACAGCCCCAGTGCCAGTACATCCAGATCCGCTTTGGTAAGGCCGATATGTCGGCCAAAAAGTATTCCCCAGATGGCCGATCGTACTGCGTGACTGTAGGTGTGCTGGTCTTTCTCCCGTACCCGGCCAAGCCAGGTAAAGGCATCCGGACTGCGCAACACGCTGTCCACCATCGCGCTGGCGGTCCGCTTGGTCTCGGCCACCGGAAACTTGTGATGATCCTGATCGATCTGGGTCATGACCGCAGTGACCGCATCATAAACTTCCCGATGCAGCTCCCGGGCCCGCCCGATCTCTTTCTCCAGAGGCACTACCCTGGCGGAATAGACGTTGGGTCGCACCGGCAGTGGCGTCGTGTTGACGGCCGTGTTTTGCCGTGCCCCGCGCGCAGCTCTGGTGGAACCCCGCTCAGCGGGGGTCACCCGTTGCAGCGTGGTTTTGACGGGTCCGGAACCTTTGATGACATCAATATAAACGTGGCGGCAGTAGCTTTTCAGCTGCTTGATTTCGTCGGCATCGCGCACGTAAAAACCCTGCAGCGGAAACGGGGTCTGCGTCCATGGCCGGTCCAGTCCCGAGATAAACATCCCGATCGTGACGTCAGACACGCCGATTTTTATTTGTTTTACACCCAAAAAACGCTGCTCCTTTTCCGCTCACCCCTGCTTTCACCCGCCAATATAGTGAAAGCGGAGTCAAGATGAGTATAAGACAGGTCTGACCGGTTAACGAATCACCACCCGAAAAGCGGTTAGTTATAGCGATGAAATCTCTATGCACGTTCGACCGAAAGCGCTGCCGGCGTGGGTGTCCTGCTTAGCTCTCTCCGGGGAAGCTTTCGGGGTTAGCTACGGGGTGCGGCCGGGTTCACTGGCATGGGTGTCTGAATTTACTCCTGGTTGCGCTGTGATTGCGGGCGCTGCAGCCTAACCAG
>CAZXLJ010000085.1:0-14206 GCA_964641175.1 uncultured Cellvibrionaceae bacterium | reverse complement strand
TTCCCGCGGTGCCATCAATATGGCTGGCAGCCTGACGACCACCAACACCGCCAGCGGTGCGGTCAGGTTTCTCAACTCCGGCGCTGCAGTTATCGGCAACATCGATACGGGTGCAGGTGGCTGGGTACAACTGGGCATCGATAATGTGGATACGGGCCGCATCAATGGTGCAATCTCGCAGACCGCGACGACCCGGATAAACGCCGGTACGGTGCAGGCTTATTCGAGTGGCTCCGTCAACCTTGGGGGCCCCAACCTGCTTAATGCGCTGGGTACCATGTATCGGGGTGGTGATCTCACTGTCAATGACACGGCGGGTGGCCTGATCCTGACGAATCATGTGGCATATGGTTCAACCAATAGCAGTGTTTCCATCGCTACTTCCGGCGGCGCCCTGGCACTGGGTAACTGGTATATCTATGGGAACCGTATCAGGCTTGAAGGCGAAGGAGTGACTGGTACCGGCGAGATAGTAGGGTCGACCGCAGGCGGTCAGAGCGTGGGCCTCTACGGCAATAGCGGTGCCATCACGACTGGCCGCATTGTTACCAACGAATTGACGGGCGCCACGGCAAGTACGGCAACTTTTACTAATACCTCCAATGATGTGCGCAGTCTTGGCGATTTCTCCACCGACGGCAATTTCCTGCTGCGCAATTACACCAACTCCACCACGCCATTGAATGTGATTGGTGATGTCACCGCCGGCTCGGGTGCCGTGACCTTATTGACGCCATCGCAAGGCATGACGGTCACCGCCGATGGCAGTATTTCCGGGAACGGCGTCAGCCTGACGGCGCAACGCGGTGGCAGCGCGATCACTCTGGCCGGTAACGTCAATGGCAATGCGGGGAATGTGGTTCTGTCCTCTCAGGGTGCCATCACCCAGACGGCGGGAGCCCTCAATACCGCCGCGACGCTCAGCGGCAGTGCGGTCAACGCTGTCACTCTGGGGCAGGCAAGTAACAATGTGGGCCAGTTGGGGCCATTCGCGGTGACGGATTCCGGTCAGTTCCTGCTCAACGATACGGGCGGCCTGACACTGAGCGGCAACGTCAGCACCAATGCCGGGACGCTAACCGTAGCCACCACCGGAGGGCCTCTGGCGATCGGGTCCCATAACCTCACGGCGGGTGGGGCCAGTGGCAATTTGGTGCTCAGTGGCCAGGGAGTGACGCAGACGGCGGGTTCAACGCTGAACGGCGACGCCGGAACCATTCTGGTGAGTGGCTACGACGGCACCACTGCTGGAGCGATCGACCTGGCTGGTACGGTCTCGACCACCAACAACACCGCCAGCGCCGTCACCATCCGGGGCGCAACCACGGTGGGTCTCGGCGGTGTAGCAGCCAGCGCCGGCACTGTGGTGATCGGCAATAACGACATCAGCGGTGCGGTGACGCAAGCGGGTTCAACCCTCATCAGTGCCGATACCCTCACCGTCAATACACTGGGTGCGGTCAATCTCGGTAATGCCAACACCGTAGCCAATCTGGGGTCGGTCATCACTGGAGCGGATTTTCTGCTCAACGACGCCACAGGCGGCCTCATTCTGACGGGTCCGCTAAGCAGTGGGGGTGGTGCCAGCCTGACCACCACCGGTGGGGCGCTGGCGCTGGGGAGCCAGAATGTGACGGCCAGTGGCGATGTGAGCTTGCGCGGCACCGGCGTCTCCCAAGCGGCGGCCTCCACCGTCAACGCTGGGGCGGGGAATATTTATCTAAATGCCGGCGATGCGGCGCACACCCTGGCAGGCGCCTTGACGACCACCAGCGCCACCGACTCGGCCATCGAAATCGTCAACGGTACAACGTTATCGCTCGGTGCGGTTTCGGCGCTGAATGGCCGGGTGACGCTGGGAGGTAGCGGTGCGGATAACCTGGCCGGTGCCATCACCCAGAGCGGCGTACTGAGTGCGGCGGCGCTCGCGGGTAACAACGGGTCTTCGGTATCACTGGGCGGCACCAATCTTGTTGGTACGCTGGCCGGCTTTACCAGTGGCGGTGCCTTCAGCCTGAACGACACCGGCGGCGGGCTCACGGTCAGCGGTGACGTGACCACCGGGGGCGCCACCAGCCTGGCCACGGCCGGCGGCGTTCTGGCCCTGGGTGACTCGACCGTGAATGCCACGGGGTTTCCGCTTACCCTGACTGGCCTGGGCGTCTCCCAGACGGCCGACGGTCGGGTGCTGGCGGCAAACAGCACCATTCTGGCGGGCGCTGGCGATATCGCACTTGATAGCGTCTCCAACGATTTCACCGGAACCGTTCTGCTCAATTCCACCGGCACCAGTGCCTCCGTGCGCGATGCCAACAACCTGACTCTCGGTACCCTGGGCAATCTTGGCGACAATACTTCCATCACTGCGATCGCTGGCAACACCCTGCTCTTGACCTCAGAAGCTATCGCTACACAAGCGGGCAGCATCATGTTGCGCTCGTTGAATGGCAACCTGCGCACCGACGGCAACATCAGCACGGGCAGTGGTGATGTCATTCTGTCAGCCTCCGGCACGCTCAACCTGTTCGATCCGATAACTTCCAGTTCGGGCGACATTGCACTGACCGGTAGCAGCGTCAACCACGCTTCGGGCGGGCTCTCGGTCACCACCGGAGGGGCGGGAACCCTGGCAGTAGAGGCGACGGGCGGCGACTTCACCATGGCGTCCGATTTCCGCTATCAAACGGGCACCGGCACGGTCAGCATTACCTCGGCCGGCAACGCCGGACTGGCAGATGTGGACACCGATGGAACCTTGCAGGTGATCGCGAAGGGCGCGGTGTCGCAAGTGGCTGGTGCATTGAGTGCCAACGCACTGGATATTCGCACTGAGGCAGACGGCGGCGCGGCGATTACCTTGACCAATAACAACGACGCCGCGTCGGTCGTTTTGCAAACGCTGGATGGCACCGGCAGCACGGGCGTGGGCGGCGCGGTGCAGTATCGGGATGTCAATGGTTTTGATGTGGCCGGAGTGCTGACCACCAGTTCGGCGACTTTGATCGGCGGCGGCGCGATTTCTCAGAGCGGTGCGATTGGCGCGAACGCCCTGATTGCCCGGACCCTGAACAACGCCGGTGCAGCCATCGAGTTGAACCATGCCGATAACGAAGTCAGCAGTATCGACCTGCGCTCGCGCAACGCTGCCGACACCGCGAGCACAGCTGGAGCGCTCAGTTACCGGGATTCGACCGGGTTTGACGTGGTGCGCCTGCTGACGCTGGGCAACGCCAAATTACAGGTCGGTGACGATGTCAGCCAGAGTGGCGCGATCAACGCGAACGGGCTGGGATTATCCGGCAGCGGCAGTTACCTTCTGGGCCAGCAGGACAACAATGTGGCGGTGCTGGCGGCGGATATCGAAGGCGACCTGACGCTGGTCACCGCCGGTGCATTGCAGGTGGGTACGGTCAACCCGGCGGGTATTACCACCCGCGGCGGCAATCTGGCAATCAGCGCGGCCAGCTTCGACTCCAGCGGCTACTCCATCAGTACAGCCGGCCTTGAAGGCGATGACGGCGGGGTGGTGCTTATCGAAACCACTGGCGCGATGACGGTAGGGGCGATTGATGCGAGTGGCGGGGCGGCTCCGGTTGGGTCGAGCCTTAATGGCGGAAACAGCGGTCCGGTCGGGCTGTTAACCGACAGCGGTAACATCGCCGTAAATGGCGCACTGGTGGCGCTGGGCGGTGCGGGAGACGGCGCCGGAGCAGCGGGCTCGGGCGGCCTGGTCGCCCTGGGCACGTCGACTGGCGGTGTGACACAAACCGCCGGTATCCGGGCCCGGGGTCTGGGAGTGGCCGCAGAAGACACGATCGCCCTCACTCATGCGAATAATGCGGTCGACACGCTGGCCGCCGAACTGACGGGTCCGGATGCCGGATTCAGTTTCAGTAACAACAAGACGGTCACCGTGGGCACTGTTGGCGGACTGCAAGGGATCACCACCAGCAGCGGGGATGTCAGCCTCAATGCGACAACCGGTGCTGTGCAGGTAACGGAAGCCGTCGACACGGCAGGCGGAACATTTACCAGTACCGGAGCGGATTTCCTGAGCGCCGGGGCGGGAACCCTGACGACCGCCGGCGGGGCCGTTAATCTCAACGGCCATAGCGGTAACATCAACCTGGGCGCGGCGCTGACCACCGCCGGGGGCGCCTTCACGGCAACCGGGGTAACCAGCTTTGATTCCACCAGCATCCTGCTGGACACGCGCGGCGCGAGCAACCGCGCCGGCGGACAAGTGGAAATCAGCACTGCCGGTGCGCTTGCCGTGGCGGCAATCAACTCGGGTGGCGGTCTCGACCAGAGCAATAGCGCTGGCGCCCGTGGCGGTAACGTTTCACTTTACAGCAACGGGGCGCTGACGCTGGGAGCCCTGACGACGGCCGGTTCCGGCGCCCAGAATCCAGCGATCAACGCGGGAGGTCAGGGTGGTGGCGTGAGTCTCACCGCGGTGGACGGCATCACGCTGACTAATGACATTCAGGCCGCTGCCGGCGATGGTGCCGGCGATGTACCCGGTGGGCAGATAATCTTTAACAATGCCACGCAACTGTTGGGAACCCGTACTCTGAGCGGCGGCACTGTGATCTTCAACAGTACGCTGGGGCTCGACACCGGGCTCCAGGTGTTGACCGGGGATGGCGATCTGGCGTTTGCCAACGCGGTTTCGGGCACGGGCACGCTGACCGCCGAACTCGGTAGTGGCATTGTGCTGGGTCTTGACCAGTTGCAAGCGACAGTCGGCGACCTCGAAGTGACCAGCAGCAGTGAGCTGATCCTGAACAGTATCGACATAACCGGTAGCCAGACTTACAACGCCGATGTGGTTTTGGGCGGAGATATCCGCGGTAACGGTCTGTTTTTCAACGGCGGCGTCACCCTCGCCGGCAGCACGGGACTGGATGCACGTACGCACACACTGCTTCTCCAGGAAGGCGTGGAAGGTGCAAGCCACAACTTCACGCTGACAGCGGACAACATCGACTGGAATGACGCGCTTGCCACATCCGGCGCACTGGTAATCCAGCCCACCACTGCGGGACGGGCAATAACGCTGGGTGGAGCGGCAGATGCCGGCACCCTGCTGGACATTACCGCCGACGAAGCGGCGCTGCTGCCGGCTGGCGCAAGCGGTATCACCATAGGTCGCAGTGGCGGGACCGGTGCACTCCATGTGGCTTCGCCGGTGGTCGTGAATGCACCGCTGACCTTGAGAGGCGGCGACATTACTCAGAGTGGCGGCTTGCAATCCGGCGCGCTGACGCTCGAAACCGCGGGTGAAATCCGGCTGGACCACACCGACAACCTGTATGGCCCCGTCGCCATTGCCGGTACGCCTGCGCTATTGAATCTGGTCAACAATGCAGACATCGTGCAAAACGGCGTCTGGTCCCTCCCGGGCATTGCCGTGGATGTCGATGCATCAGGCCACGACATCGGCCTGGCGGAGGCCGGCAACCAGTTCGGCACGCTGGCTCTGGCGGGCGATGACGCGTCGGTGGCGGTGACCGGTAACCTGGAGCTGGCAGGGGTGGCGCTGGATGGCGCCCTCACCGCGACGACCGGCACCGGCGCGATTACTGTCAGCGACGTCTTGAACGTCGGCGGTGATCTCAGCCTGACCGCCGCCGGCCTGATCAGTCAGGGCACAGGCGCGGACATGACGGTGGGCGGCAGCACCCGTCTGGATACCGCAGGTTTCAGTGCAGGGGATGTCGTTCTGCGCAACAGTGCAGCGACGCTTCTGGACACGTCCGTGATCGGCGGTGACTTTATCCTGACCAGCGATGGCGTAGTGACCCAGGCTGACGGGAGCACTCTGCGGGTAGCGGGCGAATTCAACACTCCGGGGAGTGGGGCCATTATTCTGGATCCGGGGGCTGCCAATGTGTTTGGCAATATCGGTACCGGCGGTGGCGGTGGCGGCAACGTCATTACCCGGGTCGGCACCATCACGCTGGAAATGAACAATGGTGCCCTGCAGGCGCGGGATGCCGAAGGCAATGTTTTCGCCACAGGTATCGATTCCAGCGGCAATGTGGTCGTGGTGAGCCAGTCCGGCGGGACGATCTTCGACGGCGCTGCCATAGCGGGGACTGCCATTGACCTGAACAATGCCGGCAACAGCTTCGTTGGCGCCCTGACCATTGCCACGGCAAGTCCGGATGTGGTGGATTCCGGGGCCAGTGCCGAGACAGGCATCTTTCAGGACGGTGCGCTCGCCGTAGGTGGCCAGGCCTGGTTGACTGCCGAGAACGGCACAGTTGGCAACAGCGGCGTCATCGACCTGCCGGATGCGTCCAACACGTTCGGCAGCCTGCGTCTGAGCGGTACGGACGTCACCGTCGTCCAGAGCGGCAACATGGTGCTCAATGCAGCCTCGGCCAGTTCCCTGGATCTGACCGCCGGCGGTTCTCTCACCCAGACCGGGGCGCTGCGTACGTCGGATCTCTCGGTGGATGCCGCAGGCCCGGTCGACTTGTCTGATGCCAGCAACACCGTGGCGGTTCTGGCGGGAATGACCTCCGCAAGCGGTGCCCTGTCGTTGAACAATGCGGGCACCAACCTGGCCATTGCCGGCCCGGTCACCACCACGGACGGCGATATCACCGTCCAGACCCGCGGGACACTCACGCTTGATGAAAACGCCAGCATCAGTACGAGCGGCAGTGGCAACGACATTGTTTTAGTTGCGTCCGCCAATTTCATCAACGAGGCGGGCGGGGCTGTAATGAGCCTGGATGAACAGGCGCTCTGGCAAATCTGGTCCTCCAGCCCCCTGTTGAATTCGCTGGACGGGCTGACTCCGGAATACAAACAGTACAACGCAACCTACGGGACGACCGCACCGCTGGGAAATGGCGACGGGGTGCTGTTTACCCTGGCGCCGAGCGTGAGCGTTGCCTTGACCGGCAGCGTGAGCCGGACCTACGACGGCACGACAGCGGCGCCCCTGGCTCCCGCCAACTATCAGGTCTCGGGCGCTATTGATGGCGATACGGTCGTACTTAATAACCCCGCGAGCGGCACCTTTGAAGATGCGGATGTGGGTGAGGATTTGACGGTGAGCGTGGCCGGAATCGCCATCGCCAGTGCCTCGAACGGGGCGGCACCTGTCTATGGCTACCAGCTTGCCACCAGCACGGCAACCGCGGATATCGGCGAGATCACCCCCGCAACCATCGCCTCGGTGACAGGCATTACCGCCCTCGACAAGGTTTATGACGGGACAGCCACGGCAACGGTCGAGACCGGTCAGGCGGCATTCACAGGCCGGTTTGGCGACGATGAGCTGATCGTCACCGGTGCCGGCGGTGTCTTTACTGCAGGTCCCAATGCCGGTACAGGTCTGGAAGTGGCGATCTCCGGGCTGACCCTCGGTGGTGCGGATGCCGGTAATTACACGCTCGCGGATACGACGGCCGAGACGACGGCCTCGATCCTGCCTTTCGTGGTCAACCTTTTTGGGTCCCGCACCTACGACGGCACGGTCGAGGTTGCCGCCAGCGATCTCGATACCGGCACGCTGGTCGGCGGTGAAACGCTCGGGCTTTCGGGCGCGGGTTTCACCGCGGACCGTCATGTGGGCGCCAGCAAGCCCGTGGCGCCGGGCACCCTGGCGCTTATGAATGGCGACGGTGGCGGGTTGGCGACTAATTACACGCTGAACGGTGGCAATCACTCGCTGAGCGTGACGCCTGCGAGCCTGCTGGTGACCACCGCGGATGTAACGCGCACCTACAATGGCGGCCTGAGTGCTGCAGGGTCCCCAGTGGCTACCGGGGGTACGACATTGTTTGCTTCGGACAGCCTCGCCGGTGGCAGTTTTGCTTTCACCAATGCCAATGCCGGCACAGGCAAGCATGTCACGGTGGATGCGGTCACTGTGAATGACTCGAATAACGGTCAAAACTATCAGGTGAGCTATGTCGACAACGTTACCAGTACCATTGCAGCGGCACCGCTGACCATCAGCGCCGGGAATGTCAGCAAGACGTATGACGGGAATCTCAGCGCCAGCGGTGTGCCCGTGGCGAGTGCCGGTACGCTTTTCGTGAATGTCAGCAACGACGGGGCACAGGATAGTATCAGTGGCGGCAGCTATGCGTTTGTCGACCCCAATGCAGGCACGGCTAACAAGCGCGTCACTGTAGCGAACGTGACCATCACCGACGGCAACAGCGGCGGCAATTATCTGGTCAGCTATGCCGACAACACCACCAGCACCATCACGCCGGCGCCCTTGACTGCGAACATCATCGGGACGCCAGGCCGCGTGTATGACGGTAGCACTGCCATCCAGCTGAGCAGTGAAAATGTCGCCCTGGATGGCCTGGTTACAGGAGAAAGTGTTGCGGTGGCCCCCGTGGTGGGGAATTTCAACAGTGCGAATGTCATCCAGGCAAACACTGTCACGGCAGCGCTGGCACCCGGTGATTTTACGGCCGGCGCGGCTACGCTGCTCACCAACTACCAGTTGCCTGTCAGCGCCAGCGGCGCTGGCGAAATCACGCCACGACCCGTGTCGCTGACGGGCGGACGTGTCTATGATGCGTCAGCGAGCGTTGCCGGTTCGATCTTCGATGTCGGGCCTCTGGTCGGCAATCAGTCGTTGCTGGTGGCCGGCACCGGAACCGTCGCCAGCAAGAATGTGACGCCCGCGCCGCAATCGGTAAATCTGGGCAACCTCACTCTGGCAAATGGCTTTAATGGCGGTCTCGCCAGCAACTACACCCTGGATGGCGGCACTCATACCGCGGTGTTCACGCCGGCAACCTTGACCGTTTCGGGACTGGTGGCCCTCGACAAGGTCTATGACGGAACAACTGCTGCGAATCTCAGTGTGGCGGCAGCCGCACCGGCGGGAGTCCTGGCTGGAGATGACGTCGAGCTGGTCATCGCAAGGGGCGAGTTCAGTCACAAGAATGCCGGTACCAATATTCCGGTTCACACGACGGAGGTCGTGCTGAGCGGCGCCGATCAGCTTAATTATCAGGCGGCACCGCTGACCGGATTGAGCGCCAATATCACACCGAGAACGTTGGTGATCACCGCCGCCGGTAACGACAAGGTATACGACGGCACCACGACCGCCACCGTCTCCTTGGCCGACAACCGCATCGCCAACGATGACCTGAGCGTCTCCTACAGCGCCAGTTTTCTCGACAAGCACGTGGGCAGTGGCAAGTTCATCCAGTTGGCGGATGTGGTTCTGGCGGGCGCTGATGCCGGCAACTACAACCCGACGTCAACCGCCAACACCTTTGCGGCAGTGACCGCAGCGCCCCTCACCCTCACCACCAACGATGTCGTTCGCACCTATAACGGGACACTTGCTGCGACGGGCGAGGCCGTGATCGCCGGCAATACCCAGCTGTTCGACACGGATACCCTGACGGGAGGCGCATTCGCTTTCACCAACGCGAACGCAGGGACCGGAAAAACCGTAAAGGTCAGCAATGTCGGCATCAACGACGGCAACAATGGCAGGAACTACGCGGTTTCGTACGTGGATAACACCAACAGCACCATTGAGCGCGCACCACTTTCAATCAGTAGTTCGGACGTCAGTAAAACCTACGACGGCACGGTCAGTGCGGCGGGCAATGCCGTCGTTACTGCCGGAACCCTTTATACCAATGCCAGTAATGGCGGTAACCGGGACGCTCTCGCCGGGGGCAATTTCCGCTTTGCGGACAAGAACGTGGGTTATGGAGACAAGCGTGTGGAAGTGTCGGGCGTCACCGTTACAGACGGAAATGGCGGCGGCAATTATCAGATTGCTTATGTCGATAACGTCAGCAGTACCATCAATCCGGCACCGCTTTCGGTCGAGATCACTGGCTCGCCAAATCGGCCTTATAGCGGCAATGCCAGTGTCTTGCTCACCAGCGGCAACTTCAGCGCTGCCGGATTCGTGGCGGGAGAGAACGCCATGATCGCGCCCCTGGTGGGCCAGTTCAACAGCCCGGAAGTGGCCGAAGCGCACACCGTGGTCGCGGCGCTGGCCAGCGAGAATTTCCGTCCGGCGGAGGGAACCCGGATAAGCAACTACACGGTACCGGCCAATGCGTCCGGCCCCGGCTTTATTACCCCCTATGACAGCGGGACCGACGCGCCGGATGCCGGATTGCTGACGCGAGTGCCCCCGGCGGAACTGATCAGCAGCAATACGGGGCGGAATCCGCCAGGCACACCCGAAGTCAGGGTCAACAATGGTCAAGCGCCTGTCGAGTTCATGTCCCAGCGCATTCCGACACTCTCTGTGGTATCGGCTCAGCCTGGAATTCTGGCAGAAAGTGGCGGGCCGGTGGCATTGCCTGGCGGAAATATGCGGCAGGGACCGTCCGGTAGTGCCGCAGGGATTACAGGCGGAAGTATAGTGACCGGTACCGGGGTAATGACCGCCACCGAAGCGCGCAGTGGAGCGGCCGAAGGTGCAGTGAGCATGACCGGAGGATTTACCCGGGTGAGAACGTTCGACGCGACACAGGCTGTCGCCGGTGAGACCTTGTCGGTACGGCTACCTCCAGACACCTTCATCCACGAAAACGAAGAGATCCCGTTGATCTATTCCGCCCGTCAGGCGAGTGGCGCGCCGCTACCGGGGTGGTTGAGCTTTGATCCATCCCAACTGCGTTTCTCGGGGTACGTGCCGGCAGGTCAGGAAGATCTGGATCTCGTAGTCTACGCCCGCAGTCCACGAGGAGAGGAGGCATTCACCAGCTTGAAGCTGCGTGTCACCAAGCCTTAGTGACCGCTGCCGGGCTTCAATTGATGGACGGGTGGAAGTCTCGTAACATGCGCGGCGTCCGGCGGTCATTCGTCCGCCGGGCACCGAGGCGCAGTTTTATAATCCCGTGCTGCGCAAAGCAGGTCCATCCTTGGAGTAGCAAAATGCAGCGCAAGTTGATCTCAAGCGGTTCAGAGTTCGAAACCAGAATCGGATATTCACGCGCAGTCGTGGACGGTGATCTGGTGTTTGTTTCCGGTACCACCGGTTTTGATTACCAGACGATGTCCATCTCGGATAACGTCGTGGAGCAGGCGGACCAGTGTTTCAAAAATATCCAGAAAGCCCTTGTCGAAGCCGGCAGCAGCCTCAAGCAGGTGGTGCAGATTCGGTACATATTTCCGAACAGGGCAGACTTCGAACCCTGCTGGCCGGTGTTGCAGCAATACCTGGGTGATGTGCGTCCCGCAGCGACGGTATTTATTGCAGGACTGCTCGATGACAAGATGAAGCTGGAAATCGAAGTGGTTGCCCGGCTCGAGCAACAATGAGTTCGTAACCCCCCCCGCGTCCGGCTTTGCAGAGGGAGGAGCTTGGCAAGTCCCCCCTGCCAAGGGGGGATTCAGGGGGGTGTTTTACTCCCGACCCATCAGACAGAACTGCTCAGCTTGAGGCCAATGATGCCGGCAAAAATCAGTGCGAGGCTGACCATCCGCCCCGCGTTTGCCGGCTCGCCGAACAGGACCATACCCAGGATTGCTGTACCGACCGCGCCGACACCCACCCATATCGCGTAAGCCGTGCCCACGGGCAAAGTTTTGACTGCAATTCCAAGAAGCCCGAGGCTGATCACCATGGCCAGCAAAGTGCCCACCGTCGGCCAGATACGGGTGAAACCGTCCGTGTATTTCAGGCCCACGGCCCAGCCAATTTCGAAAATCCCCGCAAGGATAAGAATTATCCAGTTCAAATATATAGCCTCATGAAGGTATGGGTCGTCCCGGTATGCTGGTACGAACCGAGGTCGTCCTCCGTTCGTTTAAGGTTTAGTGCCACTTAATGGGATATTCCACGCTGGGCAGGACGCATTGTAGCTGCAGTGCAGCCGCTCAGCCGCCTTCAGGCGCAGATCTTCACATGTCGACGTCGATCATCCGGCCGTAAGGGTTCGTGCGTAAAGCATGGGCTGGCAAGACTGCTCCCGGTTCCCGATCAGCCTTCTCACAATCAGATACTGAGCTTCGATCGGAGCTTTGCATCTGTATCATCGATGCATCTGGAGATTTGTAGTGACAGGTATCATAGGTGATCAAAGCCGCGAACTTCCGCGAGCCGCTGGCAGCGTGCCGGCCTGGATCGGTATCGGCCGGGCTGTGGGCGGTGCAATTATATTCAGCTTGCCGATGATGTTGACCATGGAAATGTGGTGGATCGGTTTTTATATTGAGCCGCTTCGCCTGATGGCACTGATTCTGGTATCGCTTCCGCTTTTTGTCGGCATTTCCTCAATGATCGGTTTCCGGGAAAACAAAAGTCTCTGGGATAACGTAATTGACGTGCTGGTAGCCTATGCGGTCGCATTTGCGACAACGGCGCTGGTGCTGATAACGATCAGGGTCGTCAATTTTGATACGTCGCTTGAAGAAAATTTCTCGATGGTCCTACTGCAGACCGTTCCCGCAACGCTGGGGGCTTTGCTGGCGCGTAGCCTGGTAAAGAGCGACGAAGAGTTTGACTGCAACGACGCCCAGAATTACCGGGACGAACTGGTCATTCTTCTGACCGGCGCCCTGTTTCTGGCCTTCAATGTCGCGCCCACGGAGGAAATGGTGGCGATTTCATACGCGATGACGTCGGGACATGTGCTGGCGCTGATGCTTCTGACGGTGCTCATCATGCACATGTTTACCGTGGCGAGTGAGCATCTTGATGTTGCCAGGTTCAGACAATGGTCGGTGCACCGGGTACTGTTTGTCCGCTTTACGGGTATCGGATATGTGCTGTCCTTCGCTGTCAGTCTTTTCATGTTATGGGTTTTCGGGCGCGCGGATAACGTGAGCATGCAGCATTTGATAAACACTGCTGTGGTATTGAGCTTTCCAGCCGGAGTGGGGGCGTCCGCCTCCCGATTGATTATTTGAGGTGGTGTGATGCAGTCTGAGCAACAACGGTCTGGTCGAAGAAGTGAGACACCTGCTACGCCGGTCTGGGAAAAAATTGTCGGGCTCGTCGGATTTTTTGTGCTCTGTACCGGTTTTGCTTATCTGGCCAGGGCCGCAGTGACAGAGAACCATGCGCCGCCGCAATTTCAGTTCAACGTGGAAGAAATCAAAGAACTGGGGTCAGGCTATCTGGTCAAGGTGGAAGTCGCCAACAGCGGGTATGAAAGTGTTGCGGCCCTGCAAATGGAAGGCCGTCTGGAAGGGAGCGCCCAAGAGCCGGAAACCAATGCCATCCAGGTCGACTACGTGCCGTCACAGTCCAGCCGGAAGGTTGGCTTCTTTTTTCAGGACAACCCGGAAAACGGAAAACTGAGCTTCCGGGCTTTGGGTTATCAGGAGCCTTGATCAAAATGCCTGCTCACTGCGCAGCGCGTCGGACAGTCTTCCGTGTGGCAGTTTCATCCAGGTGATGGCGACGAAAGTGAGCCGTCTTCGGGTCCAGGCTCAGGCGGCGGCTGGAAACAGACACCCGCATGGCCAGGGTTCGTCAAGTCCTCGAGCAGATAGCTTCGCACTACCTCAATTTAAGCGCGCAATATCTCGTGTAGCTCGCAGACGAAGGTGACCGTTCAACGCTTCTCGCCCTTCCCATCCCAGATTCTCAGGCACTGGTAGTCAAAGTCCACATCATTCACCCGAAGCCGAAGTGCCTCAATCAGGCGTACGCCACTACCGACGTTGAAGTCACGAATCCAGTGCAGCTAAGTGTTAATCGTTCGCTTACAGTACTGGCTTGAACATACGATGCTCAATGGACTGAAGGAAGAGAGCAAGTTGCGGTATTTGGTGGCGCTCCTTTGCAGGCCATATCGATCCAAGCCCCGCCAACTGCGGTCTGTAGGGAGGGGCACAAACCAGCTACAATCGACTTAGACGGCCAACTGCCGCATTTAAAGGCGGCTACTTGCGGCCTAATGACATTGTTAGAATTCCGAGTTTAATATATGGTGCTATCTCTACTGAAAATAATAGTTGCCTTATATGGAGCCACTAAACTCCTCGGGGCGAAGGGTGCATCCAAGGAGTTTTTTGATGCTCTTGACTTTAGGGCAAATAAATTTCTGATTTCTCTAAAAGGGGAGGAAGTTCATAATGTTTTGTGGGCTTCATATCGAGCGCTATTCAAATTCAATATTGCGTTGATAATTATTTTTATTTTGATGTCTTTTGCTATGAGACCCTTGCCTACCCCCTTTGTTTTGAATTGGGGTAATGTTTTCTTCGCATCATTCCTTTTTACTACGGC
>CAZXLJ010000084.1:0-14686 GCA_964641175.1 uncultured Cellvibrionaceae bacterium | reverse complement strand
CGATCCTCGGGCACGCCGAGCGCTACTTCTTCGCAACGCTCGTGGAGAGAGAAAGGAATCCTCTTCCGACTGCTCACCTGCCCACGAACATCTAAAAATCACTGCGCCACATTCTGCGATGTCTCCGCCGCGACTTTGACTTCGCCCACCAGCACATTGGAGGTGGTCTGCATCAGCTGATACGGCTGACCGCCGCCCACTGAGAGTTCGAAATTTCCGGGCTCGAGTATTCGCTTGCCGTCCGCATCGACGTAGGAAAAAGCATCGGCGGCCACTTCCAGATTCAGCTCCCGTTCTTCTCCCGCTTGCAGATGCACCCGGTCAAAGGCGACCAGGCTGCGGATAGGCACCCGCACCTTGGGATCGAGATGGCTCAGGTATATCTGCACCACTTCGTCGCCATCGAGCGCGCCGGTGTTTTTCACCTTGACCTTCACCGGCAAGGCCGCGCCTTCGCTGATTCGCTGGTTGTATTCCAGGGCGGAATATTCGAAGGTGGTGTAACTCAAGCCGTAACCGAAGGGATAGAGAGGCTTGCCGTCGAAATAACGGTAGGTCTGACGGGTGATGTTGTAATCCTCGAAGGCTGGCAGGTCCTTGGTGGACCGGTAAAAGGTGACGGGCAGCCGCCCGGCCGGGTTGTAATCACCGAAAATCACATTGGCCAGCGCCGTACCCGCCGCCTGCCCCGGATACCAGGCTTCGATAATGGCCGGGACGTTTTTCTGCTCCCAGTTAAGTGCGAGTGCACTGCCATTCATTACCACCAGCACGGTGGGTTTTTTCAAAGCCATGACAGCTTTGATCAAATCCCGCTGTGCCTGAGGCAGATCCAGTCGCGTGCGATCTCCGCCGCGGAATCCTTCCACGGAGATCTCCATTTCTTCGCCTTCCATCTGCGCGGTCAACCCCATCATCAGAATCACCGCCTCAGCATTTCTGGCAACCTCCAGCGCTTCTTCCTTCAGGTCAGGCCTGGGAGGAGCCCAGAGCAATTGCACCTGGGCATCGGCATAGGTCTCGCCGGCTTCAACGACAATCTTGTACTTGCGGCCGGCCTCCAGCTCGAGCGCATCTGACTCCAGAGTGCGCGGATCACCCCACTCGTCGCGGAAGTGGTAAGAGGTCGCCAGCACCTGCTGATCATCCAAAAGCACTTTGGTCTTACAGGTACTGATCAACCCGAGACGATAAGTACCACTGCGATCAGGGGTCAGTTCAGTGGTCCAGCGGACGCCAAAATTGTCATCATCAAGACCCTCTCGGGGCGCGCCGTCACTCCAGTTGCTGTCCAGAATTTCATGGGCTTCGGAGGCTACGGGTTTCCCGGACAGTTCCGCATTGCCAAAGTACTCTACTTTCAGCCCGGGCTTGCCGTCCCAGCTCAGTAACCCGCCGGGCACGGTGGAAAAGACCGGAATACCTTCTGCCCATGGAGACCCCTGTGCATAGTGGATCTGGGTTGGAGCAGACACCGCACTACGGATTCCCTTTAACGGGGTGACGGTCGACGAAGGCACACCGTTGTAATTACCCAGAAGCATCAGCCACTGGTCAGAGTTGGGTCCGATCACGGCGATAGACTTGAGATCCTTGCGCAGCGGCAGAGTCTTGTTGTCATTTTTAAGCAGTACCATGGATTCTTCGGCGGCCCGCAACGCCAGCTGTCGATGCGCCATGCTGTCTACGACCGAGTAGGGAATCTGCGCGTATTTAACTTTCTCGGCCGGGTCGAACATCCCCAGCTCCATGCGCGCCTGAAACAGTCGCTTCACCGCCACATCAATTTCAGTTTCAGTAATCAGGCCCTGCTCCACCGCCTTGACCAGCGCGCCATAAGCTTTACCACAATTGAGCTCCGTGCCTTTCTTCACCGCCAGCGCCGAGCTCTCTTCCGCCGACGCCGTAATTTTGTGGTGTTCATGAAAATCTGCGATGGCCCCGCAATCCGACACCACAAACCCGTCGAAACCCAAACGGTCCCGCAGGGTGGAATTCAGAAAATCACTGGCGCAGGCCGCCTCACCATTAAACCGGTTGTAGGCGCACATCACGGATTCGACCCTGGCTTCCTGAACCGCCATGGCAAATTGCGGCAGATAGGTTTCGTTGAAGTCTTTCATGTCGGCCACGGCATCAAAGGAGTGACGCTCCGGCTCGGGGCCGCTGTGGACGGCGTAATGCTTCGCGGTGGCGATCGTTTTGAAATATTTGGGATCATCGCCCTGCAGGCCTTTGATGAACTGCACCCCCAGCCGGCCGGTCAGGTAGGGATCTTCGCCATAAGTTTCCTGCCCGCGCCCCCAGCGTGGATCACGGAAAATATTGATGTTGGGCGACCAGAGGGTGAGCCCCTGATAAATGAAGCGTTTGCCCCTGGCGGCGAAGGCGTGGTGCTTCGCACGGGCTTCATCGGAGATGGCGACGGCCGCCTCATGCATCAGATCTTCGTTCCAGGTTGCCGCCAGACCGATGGCCTGGGGAAATACTGTGGCCAGGCCTGCCCGTGCCACGCCGTGCAGCGCTTCGGACCACCAGTTGTATTCGGGGATGCCCAGGCGTTCGATGGCCGGAGCGTCGTTCATCATCTGGGCGACCTTCTCTTCGAGGGTAAGGCGCCCAAGTAGATCGTCCAGCCGGTGTTCCATAGGCAGTTCATGATTCCAGAAGGGATATGCCGCCGCCAGGTTTTCTTCATTGACTGTTTCTTGCACAGATGCATCTTTCTGGTCCACGTCCTTGTCGCTGCAGCCGCTCGTGACAAGGAAAAGCATTCCCAGCCATGCCGGTGCGCTACGCTTGATGAAACTCATGGGCCCACTCCCGTTTTCAAAATTATTATCGTTAAGGAAATGCTTTTAGTGCCCCTGCCCGGGCGCATGGGGAAATTCCAGTGTCTGATAGCCGGTGAGCGTGCCCGACGGCTTTTCCAGTCCTTTGGGTATAGGTCGTTTGGAGATGGATTGGAAATACAGCACACAGGCGTTGCGCCACCAGAGTGCTTCCTTTTCCTGAATATCAAGCGCCAATTGCACTTGACGAAATTGCAACGGATCGATTTTTCCTTCGAGCCGGTCCCAGCGCCGGGCCATTTTTCTCACGTCCTCGGCGCCTTTGTAATAGCGGTGTACCATCTCGGACCAGAGCGAACGCCCGGACGCCATCTGATAATCCCAGGGCAAATGATGGAACCACAGAAGATATTTTTCCGGTGTGGTCTGCGGTGCAGCGTACAGATCGCGCACCGCCGGGTGATACTGCTCCACGGCATTCACCCCCGTGGGGGAGCGATCAAAGCCGATCCCGCTGGCGTCGGCCCGGTGATAATAAACTGAAGTCCAGTCTTCCCTTTCCAGATCCTTAACCCAGGGACCCGGCCCGTAATGATGACCCTCCGCCATGATGTGGTGCAGCCCCAGGGGTGTCATATAGTTCACCGTGATTTCCCTCGAAGCCATCATCATGTCGCGTATCCGGTCGACCACTTTGTGATTATTGGAAAAAGTCATGCGAATCCATTCATCGGCGATGGCATCAGCCGACAGGCCATGATCCCAGGCAAGGCGCCCGAAGGCGTACCAGTTGGACTGCAGGATCGGATGTCCTGTCCAGTTGCGGTCGCTGCCGATATTGGCGACCCCTGCCATCCCGGAAATCCGGTTGTTGAACAGCGAACCGTCCACGACTTTTGCAACGGTTGAACCGGGGCCTTTGGCGTGGGTATCTTCGCGCAGCACTTCTTCAAACAAGGTACCCAGATAAACCAGATGCGTACTGAAGCCGAGATATTCCATGGTGATCTGAAATTCCATCATCAGCGGGGTATTGGGTGTTGCACCGAAGAGCGGGCTGAAAGGTTCGCGCGGCTGAAAATCGATGGGACCGTTTTTGACCTGCACCAGCACGTTATCGCGAAACTGACCGTCCAGCGGCTGGAATTCTGAATACGCCTGACGAGAGCGTTCTTCGTTTTTCTCGTTGGCGTACACAAATGCCCGCCACATGACCACACCGCCATGAGGCGCCAGCGCCTCGGCCAGCATGTTGGCCCCTTCTGCATGGCTGCGCCCGTAATCACCCGGGCCCGGCTGGCCTTCGGAATTGGCCTTGACCAGAAAGCCGCCAAAATCCGGAATGACCCGGTAGATCTCGGCCACCTTTTCTTTCCACCAGTGCTGCACCTTCGGGTCGAGCGGATCGGACGTCGCAAGCCCGCCGATCATCTGGGGAGAGCTGAATTTGACGGATAGATAGACTTTCAACCCGTAAGGCCGGAAGATATCTGCCAGCGCCGCAACCTTTTCAAGATAGTGGGGCGTGAGGATGAGAGGATCTGCATTCACGTTGTTGAGCACGGTTCCGTTAATGCCCACCGAAGCATTGGCGCGAGCGTAATCGTAGTAACGCTGCTCCTTGTAATCGGGCAATTTGTGCCAGTCCCAGATCGACTGTCCGGCATACCCCCGTTCGACATGACGGTCGAGATTATCCCAGTGATTCAGTACCCGCAACTGGACTTTCGGCGAAGATTGAACATCGAGTCTGTCGATTAATTGCCGTGACTGTAAAAGCCGCAGGAAATGGAAAGTACCATACAGAGCGCCCACGTCAGTCTGGCCCGCCACCACGATATGAGTGAACTTGCCGGCCGGCACGGTACGGATGAGATACCCTTCCGCTCCCACACCGTCCGGAATCTCCCCTTTCAATAAGCGGCGCACGTGTTTCGAATCGAAAGTCCCAACGACCAGTTGGTTGCCGCCGGCGCGACTGGACCATTGCTCGCCGAGAATGCCGGGCAACGCTTGATCCAGCTCTGCACGGATCCGTTCCGCCGTGGCGGATTTGCCGCCCACCTGCCAGCCTCGCAGAGCTGCGCGGTAGCGTTCGCGGGTTTCCTCGGAGCGCACCGGTGAATATTTTAACCACAAATTGTAGCCATCATCGCCCCCGAACACGGGCTGACTTAGGGGTTTCCCGGCCATGCCGAAAGTTAGGAATACGGACGCAGCGAGATGGGTCAGGATTTTTTTTATTGGCATGATGTACCCGATTTTTCGAAAACTGTTTTTGTAAACCATGACGCTCGTCCGGTTTTGGACTCCGGAGATAAAGCACTCGAGACCATAACCGCGTATATAGGCGAACACAAGCGCCGCCTGGAATTTCAGGTGCGCGCGATGAACTCATCCCTGACATTTTTTATTGCTGATTGCGGAATTATCGCGATCGGTGCAATCACGCTGGATTCAAAGGTTATTTATGAAATTTTTTTCTTCAGTAGCGCTGCATCGACCGGCAGCGAATATTTCTCTTCTGATAGCGATGGCACTGCTGGGCAGCGGTTGCAGCAGTAGCAGCGGCTCCGATTCGCCCGCGCCTGTCCCCGGCAAGGATCAGCCGGATATTCCACCTCCGCCCGTTTACGTCGCCGACGACTATCCACCCCGACAGGAATTTGCCCAGCGCTGCGTCAAGCCCCGCGAAGGTGTCGATCCGCGGACTGGTAATCCGTGGCTGGATGTACAAGGCACCGAGATGGACGAAAAAATGTGGCTGCGCTCCATGACCCACGAATTATATTACTGGACCGACCAGTTACCGGATCTCGACCCGGCCGATTATTCCGTTGAGGAGTATTTTTACGCACTGACCGTGCCTCAGGATCCTTTCGCGCAAACGATGTCCTACGAGCGCTTTCTGGCATCGTCGGAAAATTCGAAAGAACTCAGCTACGGCGCAATCTGGAGCTTCACTGACGATGCCGCCGGCATTATTACCGCCCGGGTTGCATTTGTAGAGCCCGCCAGCGAGGCGGTGAAATCCGTCAAGCGTGGTGACTATATCGTCACCGTCGATGATATAGATGTGGCGAGCGGTCAGCAGGATGCCAGCATCCGCGAACGCCTGGGTAAAATCTTTTATGCACCGGAGCCGGGGGAAACCCATGTGTTCGGCATCCGCGATGCTGACAGCGGCGAAATCCGCGAAGTCACCCTGACCGCCGAATTTACCGAGCGACACGCCTTGCCGACGGCGAAAGTTCTCAATACCGCCACCGGGCCTGTCGGCTATATGCTGTTCAATTCCCACAATGCCACTTCCGAAGCCTTGCTGATCGATACCATCGGGGCCTTCCGGGATGCGGCCGTCAATGATGTTGTCGTGGACCTGCGTTTTAATCAGGGCGGTTATCTGGAGGTTGCGGCGCAGCTGGCTTACATGGTTACCGGGCCCGCGGTCACTGAGGGCGTCCCCTTTGAGACACCGGTATTCAACAGCTTCCACCCGCAGTTCAATCCGGTCACTGATGAGCCGCTGACGCCCCTGCCCTTTTACCAGGAGACGCTCGGATTTGGCGACGTCGAACCCGGCCAGCCTCTGCCTTATCTGGGTCTCGACCGGGTGTTCGTGCTGACCAGTTCCGCCACCTGCTCTGCGAGCGAATCTTTCATCAATGGCCTGAAGGGCGCGGACGTGGAAGTTATCCAGATTGGCGATGCCACCTGTGGCAAACCTTATGGTTACATTCCGGTGGAAAACTGTGGCAATACCTACCTGACGGTGATGTTTGTCGGTGAAAATGCGAAGGGCTTTTCCGGTTATCAGGAACATGGATTCTGGCCCACGCATTCGAACGCCGCTACAGATCCGGACGAAAACCCCGGCTGCGTTGACCGCAACTTCAGCATCGATCAACCACTCGGCGACTCCACCGAAGATTTGCTGGGGGCGGCGCTTCATTATCGGGCCAACAACACATGCCCCACTGAGGAACCCGATCTGGGTGGCGCACAACCTGCTGCGGAACAGGTTATGAAATCCTGGCAAGCCCATTCCACGGGCGAAAAACTCCGTCTGCACTAAACGATTCAGTAAAGCAGCGGAAGCAATTTCCAAAAGCGCCGGACTGCGGCAATCCGCTGCCGTCCGGCCTGTCACCTGGGGCTCCACCGCCGGGTCTTCCATAGAAATTCGGCAGCCTGTGCACCACGACATTGTCCGTCGCTGCGCGTTGATGTAGTCTCGACGCCCTCCTTTTATATCACTCCGGACAGGCTTATGAATCGCAGCTTCCCTCTGACGCGGCTCCGCCGTAACCGCTTTTCCGATTTTTCCCGCCGGCTGGTGCGCGAAACGCAGCTTTCCTCCGCTGATTTCATTTACCCCATGTTTGTGATTGAAGGAAATAAGCAGCAGGAACCGATCAATTCGATGCCGGGTATAAATCGCTACTCCGTGGATCTGTTGCTGCGTGAAGCCGAGGAACTGCTTGAGCTTGGCATTCCTGCCATTGCGCTATTTCCTCGCATCGACAGTGAACTGAAAACCCTTGAGGGCGAAGCGGCGTTTGATCCCGACGGTCTGGTGCCGCGGGCAGTCAATGCCGTCAAGAGCCGGTTTCCGGAACTGGGGATTATCTGTGACGGCGCCCTGGACCCTTATACCATTCACGGTCAGGATGGCATCATCGACGACAATGGTTATGTGCTGAACGACTTGACCGTTGCCGCCCTGCGCCGGCAGGCGGTTGTCTGCGCCCAGGCAGGTGCCGACGTAATTGCGCCTTCCGACATGATGGACGGACGCGTCCGCGGCATACGTGAAGAGCTGGATCTGGCCGGCCATATCAACACGCAGATCATGGCCTATTCCGCGAAATATGCATCGGCCTATTACGGACCGTTCCGCGACGCTGTCGGGTCCGCCGGCAATCTCGGCAAGAGCAACAAATTCAATTACCAGATGGACCCGGCCAACTCCGATGAAGCCCTGCACGAAGTTGCCATGGACCTGGCTGAAGGCGCCGACATGGTCATGGTCAAACCCGGCATGCCGTATCTCGATATCGTACGCAGGGTCAAGCAGGAGTTCGGGGCGCCCACGTTCGTTTATCAGGTCAGTGGTGAATACACCATGCACAAGCTGGCGATACAGGCCGGAGTACTCTCGGCGGATGTGATGCTGGAATCCCTGATGTGCATCAAGCGCGCAGGCGCCAACGGTATATTGACGTATTTCGCCAAAGAGGCCGCGACCCTTTTGCGGCAAAAAGCCTAAGGAACCTCTAGAAGCTATTTCATAACTGCTGCACTCGCCGATACCGCGTTGAACATGGCCTCAGACTGCTCATTTACTGCACGTAAACTCCGCGTCTTCGGTCATTTTCGCCTTATCCCGGCTTCGCTCGCGACTTATGAAACAGCTTCTAATCAAGTCCGAACGGCTTGCGGTTTGCCTGTCATCTGTTTCGAAAGGGGCCGAAGTCGGCAATAATGCTGGCGTGTGACATTGCGTGGCTGCGTTTTATGGTGATCAGCGAACTGGAATACGGACAGGGGCAAATCATTTTGCAGCCTAACCGTTCCGCCAGCTGGCCCACCAATAAACGCGTCATTGTGTCGCTGGGCGCCGCCACCATGATTATCGCTGTTTCCTGGAGCCTCGCGGGTGTGTGGATGGTCCTGCCCTTTGCCGGACTGGAAATCGGTTTGCTAAGTTATTTCCTGATCCGGGTGTCCCACACCATCCGGCAGCAGCAGGTCATCAGAATAACTTCCGAGCGCATCTGCATTGACACGGATCGGTGGCGGCAGACGCAACAATGGATTTCGGCGAGAGCACAGACACACGTCGTCATCATAAAACCGCGCCACAGCCTCGATGGTCCCTCTTTTCTGCTTTGCGAGGCGGAGACCAGCATTCGTCTGGGCGATTTTTTGAACAAAGAAGACCGCGAAGCGTTGCGGTCGTTGCTGTTATCGCTGGGCCTGCGGGTTATCACCCGCGAACCCGAGCCGGACTCGCATCTGGATGCATGACAGCCGGATGGACCGGCGCATCCGTCACGTGCATCTTGTGGTCGAGCCACTGCAATGATGCCGAAATCGAAATCGAGATATCTCTCATGCTGAACGGTATTCAGTCACTTTTGATCTGTCCTCGCTGTGGCGCTACTGCGGCCGAAGGTCTGAACGTGCAGGGTGCCAGTTGCGGCCCGTGCAACTTGCGGTTTTTCTCCCTGAACGGCTTGCCGTGCTGGTTTCCCAATGGCGAACAGCAGCGGGTTATCTGGCAAGACCTGTATGCAAAACTGGAGGAGGAAAAAAAGCAGCTGGAACATCTGCACGAGCTTGAATCACGCTTCATCGGTTTGCTGCCGGCCACAAAACAGCGTCTCGATGTGGATCGGCGGGCACGCCTTAAACGCCTTGAAAGCGTGGCGACTATTCTGGAAAACTCGGGTCTGCAGCCGTTGCTGAATTCCAGCCTTCAAAACCTGCGCCCCGCCGGCTTTGTGCAGTATTACGAACTGATGCTGCGTGACTGGGCCTGGTTCAACGCCGAAGACGCCAACCGGCAGGACGAAAACCGGTTGATGCTGCAGCAGATTGTTGCGCTGACGCAGACGGATTCGTCGTTCAAGCCACGGCGCATTCTGGTTCTGGGCGCGGGCGCGGGGCGACTGAGCTGGGATCTTTACAATCACTGGACTCCGGAGTTGCTGGTGACGGTGGACCATAACCCGCTCCTTGCTTATACCGCCAAGCACCTGATCCGCGACATGGGTTCATTTACGCTGTGGGAAGTTGCCCGTCATGACACCGCACGGGAAGCGATGGAAATTGCTTGGGATCTGACGGTTCCCCAGTCCCCCGGGCAACACAGCAGCCGGAATTTTCACGTACTGGCCGCCGATGCCTGGAATCTGCCGCTTGCCCCCGGCTCCTTCGATTTGATCGTGACGCCTTGGTTTATCGATATCGTCGGCGGAGACTTCAAGGATTTGCTGGGGAAATTGCAGCCAGTGCTGCGGCCGGAGGGTTACTGGCTGAATTATGGCCCTCTTAAATACTACGACGGGATGCCGGAACAACATAAGTATTCCCACAAGGAAATAAGCGAACTGCTCAACCTGGCGGGTTTCTCCGTGCACCAGCAGGCGCATTTCGACATTCCCTATGTCCGTTCGCCCCTTGTGGACAGTGCACGCACGGAGTCTGTCTGGGGCTACTTCGCCCAGCTTGATACGGCTACTTCGAGTATCGCGCCTGTGCGAACCGAGAAACTGCAACACGGGGAAAACCCCGCCTGGCTGATCTTGCCACATTTGCCAATTCCGCCCATGCGCATCAGCGGTGTGCCTGACTGGGTAGAGAATATTTTCGCCTTTATTGACGGCCACAGGTCCATCAATGATCTGGCTGCCCTGGTCGCGCCGAGCATGCCGGCGGATTATGAACCCCGGCAATTCGTGTTTGATGTGTTTCAGGGCTACGCGCTGGAACCCTGAGAAACAAAACCGCCGCTGCAAAAGCCGCCGTCACGGCCGCAAAAATCGTGCATGTTTGCAGGTAGTTAAGTGCTCGGAGCGCGCGCTATAATCGGCGCCAGTTAACCGGTTACGTGTTGCGTCCTGGCGGACACGTCGACCGGATCGAGATCATCCGGGAGATCTCATGAAGGCATGGATGCAATTACTTCCCCCTGCTTTCCTCTCTTCGTTGACTCTTCCTCAGGCGCACCAGCGCCTCGTTACTCCGGCTTGCGCAATGATGCGCGGGCCAGCTGGAGATTTGCTTCAAGGACGAATCGCATGTTAATCGATCGCAAAATATCCTTTCTTCAGGAGCAAAACTCATGGACATATCCAGTCGATTTTCGCCTCGCCGGCTCGGCCTGACTTTCGGCCTGCTTTCCGGCGCTCTACTATCGAATACGCTACTCGCCGCCCCGTTACTGATCCCCAAACCAGCGCCTTTAAACAGCATCGGACAGGAAGGCGGACGCAGCGTTGCGGTAACCGGTGCACACAGCCTTATGGGCGCATACAAATTGCACGGGGGGCACAATGACAGCTCCGGCGGCGCCTATCTGTTCGCCAATGGTACCAACACTCTGTTGCAGACCTTTTCGCTTCCGGCCAGTGTCGATATCATCAAACGCGATGGCACGCCCTGCACGATGGACAGCACAGCCGGGGCACTGATGGGCGAGCGCGTCGCCATGTCAGATCAGTGGGTCGCGCTTGATGCGAATAATCTGGGCGTGCAGCTGTCACCCGTAGATCCGACCGGCACTTGCGGCACACCGGTGCCGACTGTATTTCTGGCCCGGCGCAACACATCAGGTTCGCAACCTTACGGCGGGTTGACCTACACCGTACCGACTCCTGATGACGGGCATGTGCGAGGCCTCGCGGTCAGCAATGATTCGCTGGTGATGATGACGACCCTGGGGGCTTACGTCTATAACTTCAACGGTACCACGTGGGTTTTGAACAACATGCTGAAAGGCCATTCGAGCTACAGCATCTATAAGGCCCCGCTCGCCATAGACGACAGCAAAATAGTGATGGGTGATCCGGATACCACCAAAGTTCGCCTGTTCACCAAGGTCAACGGCAACTGGGGCTGGAAGTCTGACTACACCAGCACCCGGGCTGGATTCGGCAAAGCGGTTGATGTCAGTGGGAACACCATTATCGTCGCCTCCGACACGTCCACCGAATTCCTCACCGTGAGTTCACAGAACAACATCAGCCTCACTTACAGAGATACCACCTTTGCCGGTGGCAGCGTGGCCGTCTCCGGTCGAAATGCCTTCGCCGGTGGCGGCAGCGGTACCAACACGACCAAATATTATTATCAGAATGGAATCGTGTGGCGCTCCGCAGGCCACATCGCCGGGATCGACGAACTGGCAACTGCCAATAATTACGCGTGGTCTCCCGATGACATCGATATAGCCGGTTCCGCCACCCTGGCGGGTTGGCGCGGCTACAATTCTCCCGCTGGCCATCAGCTTATCGGAGCTGTGATCTACAACAAATTCCCCGGGCCTTTCGCGGTCGTTCCGGTGGTGGATAATGCGGAGCACGAGCGGGTCTGGGCCAGTACCGGATCTGTTCAATGGCAACGATATTCCGGCAGTACGCCGTCAGCCGGCACCGGGCCAGCTGGAGGGGCGAGCTCAACGTTTTATTATTATGTAGAAACGTCCTCTGGAAGTGCATCGGCTGCCGGTAACACCGCCACCCTGCAGACCGAACTTTTTGATCCCAGCGGCAAGAGACTCGACTTCGATTACCACATGCACGGCGATGACATCGGCACCCTGTATCTGGATGTTCAGTTGCAAGGTTCGTGGATAAATGGCGTGTGGAGCAAGAGCGGCGGCGTCGCGTCCGGCAGCGCAACGCCGGCCTGGAGTCATTACACCTACGCCCTGGCCGACCTTGCCGGAATGGGTGATGTACGGGTGCGGCTGCGTTATGTTACCGCGGGTGGCTGGAGGGGTGATATCGGCCTGGACAACTTAGTAATTTCCAGAAACTAAAACGTATGCCGGCACTGAGCCGGCTCAACCCCAAGCGCCTCCCGGGGCGCTGTCTTGTTTTGAGGATTCCTGCCTCGACACCAGCAGGCTTTCTCCTCCATGATGAGTGCTCTTTCTACGGAGACCGCTCCCATGCTAAAAACATCCTTGCTTCTGCCGTTCGCGCTGCTCGCAGGCTGCGGCGCCCAGACCGAGCTGCCCCTTCCGGATCCGATTCATGATTTTGAAGTCGTGGATTGCGGAGTCGCGTACTCTACATCCGTCGATGAATTCTCGGTCGAAGCCATAAATTCTTCCCAGCGATTCCAGGAACTCTATCTGGCCACTGATCTCAATAACCAGGACGAAATTCCCGCTGTCGATTTCGACAACAGGACGGTCGTCGCCGTCCATCTTGGCACCCGAGGCTCAACCGGCTTTTCGGTGGAGGTCACATCGATCGAGGAATCCGCGGCAGCAATCATTGTCCATTATGAGGAATCCACCCCCGGGATGTGTGGAGCAGGCGCCGCCATCACCTACCCTTATTGCTTCGTCTCAATTGAAAAAACAGATAAACCTGTGCAATACGAAGCTACGGAGACGACGGGCTGCGTCAACCCCTGACCGGCATCCCCGCAGCTCATCCGTCTCCCCGCGACAGGAATTGATTCCGAAATATATACGCCGGCATTCTTCTGCCGGCGGGCGACATCCAGCAACTTTTGCCCCTTCCCGGAATGTGCCATCATGCCCGGCATTTTCTTACACCGATTCCGGAGATACACATGCAAAAAGTCGAAATCGCCCTCAAGACCAGAGCCAGCCTGGGAGAGTGTCCCCGCTGGGATGAAAAGCATCAGGTCCTGTATTGGGTGGATATCAATCAAGGGCAATTGCACCGGTTCAACCCGGCGACGGGCGCCGATGAATTTCTTCAGTTTGACGAGGAGATCGGCTGCTTTAGCCTGCGACAGGGAGAAGGGTTCCTGCTGGCCATGCGCAGCGGGTTTTATACGCTGGACGGCTGGAATACCGAACGCAGGTTTATTGCCGATCCCGAGGCCGACATGCTTAAAAACCGCTTCAATGACGGCCGCGCCGATGCGAAAGGCCGCATGTTTGCCGGGACAGTATACCCGCCCAAGGACTATGGCGGCGCCAGCATCTATTCGCTGTCCACTGAGGGCGAAGTGAAGAAATGGGTGGGAGACCTTCTGACCGCCAATGGGATCGCTTTCAGTCCCGACAGTCGCACGTTTTACTATGCCGACACGCCCAGCCACTCAATCCAGGCCTGCGATTACGACCTTGATACCGGCACCGTTTCCAACTGCCGGGTGTTCCATCAGTTTCCACTTGGAAAAGGTCGGCCCGATGGTGCCGCCGTGGATAGTGAAGGCTGTTACTGGACGGCGTTATACGAGGGAGGACGCGTGGCGCGCTTGAGTCCGGGCGGCGAGATCATCCAGGAAATCACGGTTCCCGCACGCTGCCCCACCATGGTCGCCTTTGGCGGCAGCGACATGCAAACCTTGTTTATCACCAGCGTCGGCGCCCGACCGGACGGCGAGCTGGAAGAATTTCCCGACTCCGGATCCATTTTTCAAGTGCGGGTGGACGTTCCCGGATTGACGGAACATCGCTACGCAGGTTAAGTAAAACAAACGAACTACCTTAAGCCGCCGACGCGGTCTGCCCTGCGGGCGCCGCGTTTCGCTTCTATCCTGAGCCCTTTCAGGAGAGCGTCAGAGGTTCTTCACCGTGCCCCAGACTTCCCGGGCATCTTCACCCGGGCTTTTAGGCAAGTTCGAACCGAACGAGTGGCGCAAGTCATTCAGCATTTGTTCGGCTTCCTCCAACAGACTGAAATAAATCTCCATTCGACCCAGATTGCGCTCTGCCAATGCCTGCTGCATCAGCGCCCGATAACTGCGACCTGTTGGAAAGTGGTCTCCGTCTGGGTAAATGTGCATGGGCGCCTCCTGGATTTCAGCTTAAAAAAGTCTCGAAATTCAATGCGATTGATATTCAACTCAGGAAATTCACGTCGCTAAAAAATTCTGTAAAAATCGCACACCGCGACCGGCCGCATCAGTAATCCAGCCAGAATAATCCAGCGGACCTGATGACTGTGCAGCCAAATAATGACAAGGTTATATGAAAATCAGGTTACGTTGAGACCATTGCCTTTCAGGAAAGTGCGCATCGTAAAAAAATAATGGCGTCTCATATCACGCCCGATCAGACTCTATAGCAGACCCTGTACAAATAATGAGGTCGTCTAACCCGCACGTTTCAGATAAGCAAAGTTTTCCCTGGCGGGCCCTTCATAGCGATCGAACCTGGGCCGCAGATAGTCCATTTG
>CAZXLJ010000083.1:0-14926 GCA_964641175.1 uncultured Cellvibrionaceae bacterium | reverse complement strand
GAGGCTGGGAGGGGGTGTGTGAATCTCGTGCGCGCCCCGGAAAAACCACCCCCCTAAATCCCCCCTTTGCAGGGGGGAGTGGGCACCATCAGAGGTTCCCTAGATGCGGTAGCTGAATCTCAACAACACCTGCTCCTCATCGTCCACCACTTCGTAGCCAAATTCGCCGCTGAAAGAGGGGGAAAAATTGCGTCCAAGAGAGGCGCCGACGCCAAATCCGTAATCCGGATCGAAACGATCTTCCAGCTCTTCATCGAGAGCCGCGGCCTTGAGCTTGAAATTGGCGTAGCTGCGCGCGGTTTTGGAAGAACGGACGCGGGTAATTGCATATTGACGTTGCAGCGCGACGGCGCTGTCGCCTTCGGTTTCGATGGTGAAATTCAGACGGTCCAGGCGGTTGACCACAATCTGCCAGGGCTTCTGATGCATGAAGGTAAGCCCTGAAACGGATATCCGCCGGCTTTCCCGATAAAAGGAGCGCAGGTTGGTGGTGGCCTGACTCAGGTAGTGGGCCGGTAGCCGGATCAGCTTCGATACTTTTTCTGCGTCACCGTCCAAAACCACCGTATCCGCTCTCGCCGACAACGATACCAAAGACAACAACAGCACCACACAGACATCCCGCAACACCGGCAACTCTCCAAATCGGACCTCAGGATTCTGCAACGCGGCGAGCAACAGCACCGCAGCAAACATCCACCGCATTTCCGAGTTTAGACCGGCACTCATCCCTGTCTAATTAATTGTCATACTTTCTGCTGATTTGTACGACTAATTCACAAACCGGGAGGCTGTTCGGCAGGCCCCCGAAAACCGCCGGTACCCATTGCTTCGGCAGTCAACGCCAGGGAATGGCAGCGGGCCTGATAATCAAACACGTCCGTGACCATAATCAGCTCGTCGGCGCCCGTCTCGGCCAGGAGTGCCTCCAGCCCCTCGCGGACCCTGTCGGCGGTGCCGATGACCGAACGGGCGAGCATCCGTTCCGCCTGGGCCCGCTCCGGTGCCGTCCAGTAAGAGCTGATGTCGTCGATGGGCGGTTTACTCAGGCCCAGGGTGCCGCGCAACAGATCCGCGAACGACATCTGCTGGGTCGTGGCCAGGCGCTGGGCCTCGCGCTCAGTGTCCGCCGCGATCACATTCACACCGACCATGGCGTAAGGCCGATCGAGCTGGCGTGAGGGCTGGAAGCGGCCGCGGTAGATCTCCAGCGCCGGCAACAGCTGATCGGGGGCGAAGTGCGAGGCGAACGCGTAAGGCAGGCCCAGTTCAGCGGCGAGGCGCGCGCCGAAGGTACTCGATCCCAGAATCCACAGGGGCACATTGGTACCGGTACCCGGCACGGCCTGCACCTGCTGCCCCGGCTGCGACGGCCCCAGCAGGCTCTGCAGCTCCAGCACGTCATGAGGAAACTGATCCGCTGCCAGGGCTGGCCGCCGCAGCGCCCGCACCGTCGCATGGTCCGTACCGGGAGCCCGGCCCAGGCCAAGATCGATTCGCCCCGGATGCAAGTGCGCCAGGGTGCCGAACTGTTCGGCGATGACCAGCGGTGAATGGTTGGGCAGCATGATGCCGCCGGCACCCACCCGTATGCTGGTGGTGCCGGCGGCGATATGACCGATTACCAGCGAGGTGGCGGCGCTGGCGATGCTGGGGAAATTGTGATGCTCCGCGACCCAGAAGCGTGTATAGCCAAGATTCTCGGCATGTCGGGCCAGGTCACGGGCACGGTCAATGGCCCCCCGGGCATCGCTGCCTTCGGTGATTCGCACCAAATCCAGTATGGATAAACGGATCTTGCGCGAGCTGTCTGGTACAGATGAAGTGGCCATCGAAAAAACTCCGGTTAAGAACCCTTTTCGGGCTCGCGGGATTGACGGGATGAAATCGGGATGCCATACCTGCCCCGATAGCCTTTACGCAGCTTTGACGCGTGCGTGTGACCGTGCATTGAGCCCGGTGGGTCTGGCGCGCGTTTCGGCTCGGTCAAGACCATGGACACCGTGGACCGGTTAAAGGTCGCAACAGCCTCCGACAGCCCCGGTCGGTGAACCGATTCCGGTGTTCAACGTACACCAGACAGTCAATCCTGATACGAGGGTTTCCCCATGTTTCGCATCCATTCACCCGCGGTCAATCGTCTCGATATAGACATCAGCGGCAAGCTCGACAGCACGGACATGCGTCTGCTGATCGAGGATCTCGATACCCAGTCAAAAGCGCTGACCTCCGGAAAAATGCTGGTACGAATCCAGGATTTCAATATGCCGACGCTCGGGGCCATGGGGGTGGAGATCTCCCGCATGCCCACCCTGTTCAAGATGATCCGGCGTTTTGATCGCGCAGCGGTGGTGTCTGACAAAGACTGGATCCGCCGCATGAGCGCCGTAGAAGGGGCGATTATTCCCGGCCTTGAAGTGCGGGGATTTGAACTGCACGAAGTTGCACAGGCCGAAATCTGGCTAATGCGTTAAATGCGGAACACGCGTTGAATACCAATTAATGCGTTAACCACCGTTAACCACTCAAGCCACCTGAATCACTGGAATATATTCCAGCGGCGCCAACCCATAATGCGCCCGAGCCCGGTCACAGTCGGGATTGTGCACCGGGTGTTCGGCATTGCTGGTAAATTCACGACAGGGGCTCGGTCGGGATTCATAAATGGTGCAGGCCACCTGCCCGCCCACATCACCCAGCAGGCCAACGCAGCGCACCGGACGCGACTGGGTTCCGCTCATGCAGCTCAGGTGAGAATTCACACGTTCAGTTAACCGGTCCGGCACCACGCCGCCGCCCGCCTGCCCTTCGGCCCAATAAAAAGATACACGAAAAAACGCGCAACACGCGCCGCAGCTCTGACACGCTGACGTGCTACTCATAGAACCTCGCTACAGACCTGGCTGGAAATACCGATGGAACCGGACGGGCTGACTTCCGGTGGTTATGCCCGGGGGGCCATAGAAAATAAATCCACTTTGATCCGCTGACAAGCTCCCTTCAACGAAATTTTTTCGGCGACAGCAATTGCGCGGTTGTTGCCTATACTGAAAAACAACGTTCGTCAACAGACGAACCGGGTTCCCCGACGGGAGACACTTCTACTTTATGTACCTCGATTATTTCGGCGTGCGCAAACCGCCCTTCCGCATCACACCGGACACCCAGGCGTTTTTTGAAGGCTCCGATCGCGGTGCAGCGCTGCACGCGCTCTGCTACGCCATCATGCATGGGGAAGGAATTACCAAGGTTGTCGGCGAAGTCGGCAGCGGCAAAACCATGCTTTGCCGCATGCTTCCCATGAAATTGCCCAGTCAGGTCGACTGGATTTATCTGGCCCATCCCAGCCTGTCCCCGGAGCACACGCTCCATGCCATTGCCCATGAAATGGGACTGCCGGTGCAGGAGAATGCGGACAAGCTATCGGTCATGCGGACCCTGCATCAGGTGCTGCTGACACGTCATGCCGAAGGCCGGCGGGTGGTGGTGCTGGTGGAGGAAGCCCAGGGCATGCCGCTGGAAACCCTGGAAGAAGTACGCCTGTTAAGCAATCTGGAAACCGACGAGCACAAGCTGCTGCAGATCGTTCTGTTTGGCCAGCCGGAGCTGGATGACAATCTCAATGATCCGCGCATTCGCCAGCTGCGCGAACGCATTACTCACAGCCTGTACCTGCAACCTTTGTGCTTACCGGATATTCACGCCTATCTGAATTTCAGACTGCGGGCGGTCGGCTACAAGGGACCGGACCTGTTTACCCGCCAAGTCGCCAGAACGATCGCCCGCTACTCCCACGGACTCATCCGCCGCATCAACATTCTTGCGGATAAGGCCTTGCTGGCAGCCTACGCCCAGGATCGCTATACGATTTCAGTCGCCGACATCAAACACGCCGCCCGGGACAGCCAGTTCACGCCGGCTCGAAAGCGCTGGGCGCTCTGGTCCCGGGTCGGGCTGACGACCATCTGCCTGGTTATGGCCAACCTGTTGGTGGCGGCCCCCTCCGCCTACTCGCCAGCGCCCGCCAATTTCATCGAGGGAAACACGTGATTCCAACTTACCGGGTGGCCACACTCCTGATCGGCATGAGCTTGCTGGGTGGCTGCGAACATTTGCGTCCGCAAACTTCGCTTTCGGCCAATCATATCCAGCGCCCAGACGCCGCCGATACCGACGCGATTCCGGCACCGGTGCGCAGTGCACCTCCATTACCTGCGCCGCAGCCTCAACCGCGCGAACCCACTCACACAGTCGTCGTCAACGACGTGCCGGTGCGCGAACTTTTATTTGCCCTTGCCCGGGATGCGGAACTTAACCTGGACATTGATTCGAATGTGGATGGCCGCGTCACCCTCAATGCGATTGCCCAGCCGCTGCCCGCCATTCTGGAGCGGATTTCCGAAAGCAATGACCTCACTTACGACATCAGGAATGACGTGTTGCGCATCCGTATGGACAAGCCGTTCCTGCGCAATTACAAGATCGATTATCTGAACCTTACCCGCAAGAGTCGCGGCACGGTTAACGTGTCTACCCAGATCAGCGCCACCGGCCAGGGCGGTGGTACCGAAGGTGGCGGAAGCGGCGGTGACAACAATTCCCTGACGGCGGTGGAAAACGCCTCCGACAACTCGTTCTGGGAAACCATGCAGGCGAACATCCTCGCCATTCTTTCCGGCAATGACGCCGAGGCAACTCCCGAAAGCCTGCAGCGCAATATTCTGCTGAACCGCGAATCCGGCATCATCGGTGTGCGCGCCAGCCGCCGCCAGCATCGGGACGTTGAAGACTTTATCGACACCGTGCTGAACAGCAGCCAGAGACAGGTGCTGATCGAGGCAACCATCGCCGAGGTCAAGCTCAGTGACCGTTACCAGGCGGGAATCGACTGGAACTTGCTGAAAGATGACTTGAGCACGGTGGTCAGTCAGAACCTGACCGATCTGTCCCTGGACACTCGCCCCACTTTCGCCATTGGCCATTCCAAACAATTCAGTGACGGCGACGTGCTGCAGACCACTCTGAGCGCTCTGGAGACCTTCGGCGACGTGTCGGTCATGTCCAGCCCCAAAGTCATGGCGATGAACAACCAGACCGCGCTGCTCAAGGTGGTGGACAACCTGGTGTATTTCACAGTGGATGTCGATATCGAATCCGGCGGCGAGAACCAGGCACGGCTGATCACCTACGAAACCCAGGTGCACACCGTGCCGGTCGGCTTTGTGATGAGTGTGACCCCGTTCATCAGCGACCGCGGGGCGGTCACCCTGAACGTGAGGCCCACCATTTCCCGGGTTATCGGTCAGAAACGCGACCCCAACCCGGCTATTGCCGAAGCGAACGTCATCAGCGAAATCCCCATCATCCAGGTGCGCGAAGTGGAGTCAGTACTTAAGGTCGGCAGTGGCGATGTCGCGGTCATGGGGGGGCTCATGCAGGATGAAACGTCCAAGAACCGCCGGGGCGTGCCGTTTCTCGGACGTCTGCCGTTGCTGGGAAGCCTGTTCCGCTATCAGGATGATGTGACTGAAAAAACCGAACTGGTGATCTTCATCAAACCCGTCGTCATCAGCCATGCAAATATTACCGGTGACTTGCAGGAGTACCACCGGTTTCTGCCCGCTGCAGACAATGCGTCCGGGAGCCGCACCCGATGAGTCTGTTACTCGACGCTCTGAAAAAAGCGGCCCTCGACAAGCAGCACCGCGACCAGCTCGCTTACAGCCGCCATCAGGAGGAGCCACCTCCGGCTACTCAGACGCCGGCTCCCGTCGCACCGGACCTGAACCTGGACTTGAACCCGGACCCGGACCCGGACGAAAAGATTTTTGGCACGGCGGCCAACCGCTTCGATGAAGAGGAATTCCTCATCGAAGACTACGATTTCGCGGAGCCCGAAGAACCGGCCGCAGTTGCGTCGCCGCGCCGGCCCGCGGAGCTGTCGCTGGTCGACACCCAGCCGCAGTCAGCGCAGCCATTCACCCTGAAAGACACACCGCCTGCCGAATCCCCCGCGGACCCACCGCCGCTGGACGAATCGCCTTTAGAAAAAGTACTGCGCAGGGAACGGGAAACCGCCGCAAAAAATTCTGCCGGCGAACCCGACCTCCAGCCGTTTGCGACGGCGGCCGAACCCGTCGCTGCCCCTGTTGGCGCTGCTGCCGCGCCCGAACTAAGCCTGCAGTCTGAAGGTCCGTCATTCGCCCGTATCGGTGCGACTGAAGACCAGGAACGCAAGGCGGCTCTGGCCCTGCTACTGACCAAAAGCCAGGGCGCGGCCCGGCGTGCGCGGCGGCGCAGTATCCTTTTGCTGAGCGTGCTGTCCCTGTGCGTCTGCACGGTGATTGGCTTCTACAGCTATTACCTGCTGATCAATCACCAGACCAGCGCCGTGCTGTCCCCTGCCTCGCTGGCAACCGGTGCCACCCCGGAAGAATCTGCGCCCGAGGCAGAAGATCCGGTTCCGGCAGACTCCGAGACCGCCGTGGCCACCGGTGAAACTGGCGTCGTTGCAGACACGGGTGAGACGGGGGGTGACATCTCCGGCGGCGAAATGCCCGCGCCCCCGACCAGCGCCAGTGCGCCCATCTCTCCCCCGGCGAGCGCCAATGCCGAACTCTCCGGCGGCGCCTTTACTGCACCAGTACCTGCGCCACCCCGGACGGCCCCGACCGGTGCAGAGAAAGCCCCTGTGGCAGCCGCTGCACCTGCCAAACCCGTCACAGCGGCCAGGGACGGGTCGACCTCTGTAGGCGCCACCCCCAAACCAACGTCAGTCGTTGAACCCATGGCCCCGGTCACCGCCGCTTCCGCGCCCACAGCCAGGACCGGCAGCGGAACAGTCACTGAAACCATCCGCATTGCGCGCGGCGAGCCGGTATTGAGTCCGGTGGATGCTGCGGTGCGTGCGGGTTTTGATGCCTATCAGCAAGGCGATATGGCGGTCGCCGCCACGGAATATGAACGGGCCTTGAAACTGGCGCCGCACAACCGCGATGCCCTGCTTGGTGCCGCAGCGGTCGCCACCCGGCAAGGCAACCGGCAGCTCGCTCTGCGCTACTACCAGCAGCGCCTGAACCGGACACCCCGCGATGAGTATGCCCGCGCGGGACTGCTGGCACTGGCCAGTGCCGATGCGCCGGATCGGGCCATGGAAAACGAAGTCGGCCGCATGCTGCGCGAATTCCCGGAAGCAGCGCATCTGCATTTCCTTAAGGGGTCACTGTCCGCGGCACGCGGCGACTGGCCGGCCGCTCAGGAAGCCTTTTTTGAAGCCTGGCGCTGGGACAAGACCCAGGCGGACTACGCCTTTAACCTCGCGGTCTCTCTCGATCATCTGCAGCAACCCGCCGAAGCCCTGCGGCTCTATCAGGAAGCGCTGCGCCTGGCGGGCGGGCCGGAGTCCTTCGACCGGGCCGGCGCCCGGCAACGGATTGCCCAGCTGGAGACCCGCCTTCGATGAGCGCGCCCAAGAAGCGTCTGGGTGACCAGCTGATCGATCGCGGTCTGGTCAGCAAGGACCAGATCGAGATCGCCATCACCGAGCAGAAAAAAACCGGCCGCCCCCTGGGGCAGGCACTGATCGAACTCGGCTTTGTCACCGAAGCGGTCATGCGCGATGTGCTCGGCGAAGCGCTGGGCAAAGCCAGCATCGACCTGACCCAGGCCGTCCCTGACCCGGAGGCCGTCGCCCTGGTCTCCAAGCAGCTGGCGCTGCGCTATAACGTGCTGCCGGTCAGTTTTGACAGCGGCACCCGCCGTCTGCAGATCGCCACCACTGATATCTACGACGTCATGATGCTGGACCGGGTGCGCGCGGCGCTGCCCAATGACGTTGACGTCCAGCCGGTACTGGCCGGTGAGGGCGAAATTCGCGCGGCCATCGACCAGTTCTATGGCTACGAACTGTCGGTTGACGGCATCCTGCGGGAGATCGAAACCGGGGTCGTGGACTATCGCAGCCTCGAATCCAGCGGCAACGAATACAGTCAGCCACTGGTGCGTCTGGTGGATGCCATTCTGTCGGATGCGGTGAAACGCGGCGCATCCGACATCCACTTTGAACCAGAATCGGGGTTCCTGCGCCTGCGCTACCGCATCGACGGGGTGCTACGGCAGATCCGCAGTCTCCACAAGGACTACTGGTCCGCGATCGTGGTCCGTCTGAAGGTCATGGCCGGACTTAACATCGCCGAAACCCGCAGCCCCCAGGATGGCCGCATCTCCCTCAAGGTGGGCGGTCGCGCCATCGACTTCCGCGTCTCGGCGCAACCGACCACCCACGGTGAGAACATCGTGCTGCGGGTGCTGGACCGCACCAAGGGCATAGTCCCCCTGGAAAAACTCAACATGCACCCGGATACCTTTGATCTGCTCAAGCTGCTGATGAGCCGGCCCGAGGGCATCATTCTGGTCACCGGGCCGACCGGTAGCGGGAAAACAACGACGCTGTATTCCATGCTCAATTACCGCAAGTCCGTTGAGGTCAACATCATGACTCTGGAGGACCCGGTCGAATACCCCATGGACATGATCCGGCAGACGTCCATCAACGAAGTGGCCAAGATGGATTTCGCCAGCGGTATCCGCTCCCTGATGCGCCAGGACCCGGACATCATCCTGGTAGGCGAGGTGCGGGACGAAGACACCGCCGAGATGGCGTTTCGCGCCGCCATGACCGGCCACCAGGTTTTTACCACCCTGCACACCAACTCTGCCCTCGGTGCTATCCCGCGTCTGCTCGATATCGGCGTCAAGTCGGACATCATGGCCGGCAACATCATCGGCATCATCGGCCAGCGGCTGGTGCGCACCCTGTGTACGCGCTGCAAAAAGCGCCGCCCGGCCGAAGATTTCGAAAAAATCATTCTCGGGGTCAGCGGGCCGCTGGAGCTGTTTGACATTGCCGGTTGTGAGCACTGCGGCGGTACCGGCTTCAAGGGGCGCCTGTCGGTGATTGAAGTGCTGAAGATGAACGATGATCTCGACGAGATGATCGCCCGGCACTGCACCATGCGCGAACTGCATACACGCGCCGTCGCGGACGGATTCCGCACCATGGCCGAGGACGGCATCCGCCGCATTCTCGAAGGTCAGACCACCATCGAAGAACTCAGTCGCGTGGTCGACCTGACCTCACGATTGAAGTAGCGAGCCGGATATGCCCCAGTTCCAGTACAAAGCAGTTGACGCCAAAGGCAAAAAGCACGGAGGCCGCGTTCACGCCACTAACCTGCTGGAAGTCGAACACCGCCTGGCCAGCCAGAATCAGGACCTGATTAGCTGCGTGGAGGTGGCGCCCAGTCATTTTCGCTTTGGTCGCCGCAAACTGACGCGCCGCGACCTGATCAACATGGTTTTCCAGCTCGAACAGCTCACCAAATCGGGCGTGCCGCTGCTCGAGGGCTTGCGCGACCTGCGCGACAGTGCGCCCCTGGGCTACTACCGCGATGTGCTGACCAGCATCACCGAGAGCATTGATGGCGGCAAGACGTTTTCCCAGTCGCTGCGGGACTTTCCCAATGATTTCGATTCGGTGTTCATTGCCCTGATTTCGGTGGGCGAGGAGTCCGGCGAGCTGCCCCGGATTCTCAAGGACATGGGCGAGACTCTGCGCTGGGCGGACGAGCTGATGTCCACCACCGTCAAGATCATGATGTATCCCACCATCGTTGCGGTGGTGGTCTTCGGGGTCACTGCGTTTTTGATGATTTATCTGGTGCCCATGATCATCCCGTTCGTGGCGGAGATGGGCGGCGAAATACCCATGCACACCAAGGCCCTGATTGCCGTGTCAGGCGCTTTCGTCGATTACTGGTGGCTGATTCTAAGCTTCCCCGTCGTCGCCATCATCGCCGTCAAGACAGCGGCACGGACGCGACCCGAGTTCCGCATGGCCCTTGACCGGCTCAAGCTGCGCCTGCCATTGATCGGGCCGATTACCTTCAAGATCAAGATCGCCCGTTTCGCCAATTACATGGCTTTGCTCTACGCCTCGGGCATCACCGTGCTGCGGGCTCTCGATATCTGCCGGGATCTGATGGACAACCAGGTCATGTCCCAGGCGATTGCCACGGGGCGTCAGTCCATCGCCGACGGGCGCGGCATCAGCGACAGTTTCGCCAGCGTGAACCTGTTTCCGCCGCTGGTCGTGCGCATGCTGCGCGTCGGCGAGAACACCGGCAACCTGGACGATGCCCTGCTGAACGTAAGCTACTTTTACAACCGGGAAGTCCAGGAGGCGATCGACAAGATCGAGCCTGCAATCAGCCCGGTCCTGACCGTCATTATGGGCACCCTGCTTGGCTGGATCATGATGTCCGTGCTGGGACCGGTCTGGGACGCCGTGGCCAAGGTGGGTTGATGCGCAGAATCTTCTATTTCTCCGGCCACGGGCTGAAAATCTACGAGTGGCAGGGTCGCCAGCTGCTGGGCAGCTGCGAATTCGAACCGGATCCCGACGGCTTTGCCGAATTCAGTGACTACCTGACGACCGCCCCGCCGCTGGCAGCACAGCTGCTGGTGGATGTCATTGAAGAGGATTTCCGCCGCGCCACCATTCCCCATGTGGGACCGAGCGCGCGCAAAACCCTGCTGACGCGCCTGCTGGATCGCCATTATCGCGATGAACCCCACAAATACGCCGCAGTCCTGAGCCGCAGCAAAGACGGCCGTCGCGACGACGAAGTTCTGCTGGCAGCGCTGCCCGAAGTCGAGGCGCTGCGCCCATGGCTGGAAATCATGCTGGCCCGTCATGTGCCCGTCGCCGGTATCTGGTCCCTGCCGCTGCTGTCGGAGCAGGTGCTCAAGGCCGCCGGCATTCACGAAGCCAATGCCCTGGTGGTCAGCCGGCATATCCGCCAGGCCCAGCGCGAAACCTTTTTCAAGAACGGCCAACTGCTGCTGTCGCGGCTGGCAAAACTGGAGCGCAGCTTTCAGGAACGCGCCGACACCGCCCATTCCTTCCAGCAACTGACCGTCACGGCAGAACAGATCCGCCACTTCGTCACCAACCAGCGGATCATCGGCTTCACCGACACCCTGAGCGTGGTCTGCCTGGTCCCCGATGAGCAGGTGACCGCCAGCGCCGCCATTCCCCTGGATACCGCCCAGATCAAGTACCGGTTTGTCGGTCTCGGGCGGGTGTTCGAACAGTTCCAGCTGCGTGGCTGTGAGCATCAGCACACCGATGCCTTGTTGAGTTACGTCTGCTCGCGCCAGCCCCTGTTCCGCAGCCACTACGGCCAGCCGGAGCAGAAGCAGTGGTTTCACCGCTACCTGATCGGGCGCGCGGTACGCACGGCGGCGACCGTGGGCGTGCTCACCCTGCTGACGGGCTCCGCCCTGATCGGATTGAACACCATTGAATTGAAGCAGCAGCAACAGGCCGTTGAAGCCGGCACCACGCTGCTGTCCCGCCGCCATGCAAGCGAGTTTGCCGAGCTTGAACAGCAGTTGGCGGACGCACCCGGTCTGCAGACCACGGTGGAGATCGCGACACAGCTCGCCGCAGAGAGCCGGCAATCGCCTCAGGCCATGTTTGAACCGCTGAGCAGGGTGTTCGGCGACGTCCGTTTTCAGGCGCTGGAGCTGAACCGCCTGGAGTGGCAAAAGTATCAGCCCGACGATGCGGACCGGATTCTGCGCGAAGCGGCGCTGAGCGGACAGAGCGAAACCACGGATGAGGAGCCGCCGCCGGAAGAGTATGAAACTGCGCAGAGCCCGGATTCCGGGTCGCTGACCCGGCAGCAGGCTGTCCTGCGCATCGCCGGCACTCTGGATCGCAAGGCCGTGCCTTACCGGCAGACAGTGACCACCATGCAGGCATTTGCCGCTGCCCTGGAAGCCTTGCCCGAGGTGGCGCGCCTGCAGCTGGTGCGCAGCCCGGTGGACATTCGCCCCAAAGCCCGGTTTTCCGATCGCAGCGGCCTGGACTCCAGCATTGATTCTGCTGAAGACGACCAGTACGAAATCCTGCTGTTGATCCAGAGGGCACGCCATGATTAAACACATGAAAGAAATGGCCTGGCGCAAGCATCTGCCGGTTCTGGTTCCCTTCAGCCTTGCCCTGGTGATTTTTATCGGGACAGCCCTTCATCATCGGCATGAAAAAGAACACCTGGCAGCGGCGTTGAGCCAGTTCCAGTATCAGCAAACCGTCAATATCGACGCGGATCAGGCCCGCCAGATTCTTGATGCGCGCCTGCCCGCCTACCAGCAGATGCAGGCACGCGGCTGGATCGGCGACAGCCGCCGCCTGCGGTGGATCGAAACCATCCGGCGCCTCGGCGAGCTGTACGCCCTGCCGGTGGTGGAATTCAGCCTTGAGAGTACCAACCGGGTGAGCGAGACCAACAGTCTGTACTTCAACAGTGAGCTGGAGATGTACATCACCCCCATGACGCTGGAGCTGGGCTTGCGGCACGAGGGTGATTTCTACCGTTTCATGGACGCCCTGGCGCGCGATGGGGAGGGTCTGCTCAACGTGGAGCGGTGTGAGCTGCAACGGGACACCGCAGCCGTGGAAAACCGCACTCTGACCCTGAAAGCCAGCTGCAACCTGAATTGGTACGCGTTCAAAGACGTCACGTTTACATGGCAGCAGGCAAGCCTATGAACAGTCTGAATTTAACAACGAATTTGAAATCCGCCGCCCTGCTGGCTGTCACTTTATTGATCGCCCTCAATAACATGGAGGCCCACGCCGATTCCGGTGGCAGTTTCGGGCGGCTGTTCACGACGGTGGAGGAGCGTCTGGCGCTGGATCAGTGGGCCGCACCCCGCGATCCGGCGCCACCATCCATCCTCGACAGCCGGACCGGTTCATCCTCGGAAGCCCCGGCGACTGCCGAACCCGTGGCGGTAGAAACACCTCCACCTGAACGGGCGCAGCTTTCCGGGGTGCTGCTGCGCCACGACGGTCGCCATGTAGTCTGGGTCAACGGTAAAAGCGAGTTGAGCGCTGGCGGCCTTGCCCCGCAGATCCGCGCAGGCCTGCCCCGCGCGGGCTCTCTGCAGGTGCCTGTGCGCGCCGAAGGCAGCGTGCAATGGCTGAAACCGGGCCAGGTCTGGCTGATTGGCGAAGACCGGGTTGAAGAGGCCTATCAGGTGACCGCTCTGCCGCCCCGGGCCGACCCTGAAAGCGCGCCCGATGAGCCCCTTTGAGTCCCCTTCCCGGCAACGGGGCGCGGTCCTTTTCGTGATGCTCAGCCTGATCCTGTTTGCCATCACCTCCATGACCCTGGGTCGCCTGTCCGTCAACCAGATCCGCTCCGAACGCCAGCAGGACAATGCCCGCGCGCTGAATCTCGCCCGGGAAGCGCTGCTAGGGTATGCGCTGCGGCAGGGCGTAACTGGTACGCTGCCGTGCCCCGACACCGATAACGTCGCCGATAACGTCGCCGACGGCCTCAGCAATGCCACCGCCGGGGGCTGCGCCCGTCAAATCGGCCGCCTGCCTTACCGCACTCTGGGACTGGATGCCGCCACCGACGCCAGCGGCACCCTCCTGTGGTACGCGGTGGCGCCGGCCTACACCATCACACCAAGTACCAGCCGCAACAGTTCCACTTCGGCCCATTACAGCCTTGATGGTAATCCCGTTGCCGCGGTGGTCATTGCCCCAGGGATCGCCATCGGCAATCAGCAGCGCTCCGGCCTTGCGACGGCGGATTATCTGGAAGGCCAGAATGCCAATGTTCTGGTGGGCACTTTTTCGCGCTTCACCGATGAGAGCCACAATGACCAGCTCCTCGGGCTGGATGTCAGACCATTCTGGAGCCAGATGGAGCAGAAGGTACTGCGTGATGTGGCAGATCTGCTGCGCCGATATCGCACCGCCTGTTCAAGCTGGCCCTGGGCAGCGCCCTGGAGCAGCAGCATGCTCGACAGCCAGCCAGCGCTGCAGACCGGCAAGGTGCCCCTCAATAACTCCGAGCCCGTGCTCTGGAATACGGGCTGCGCCACGGGCGTCACCCCTTCGGGTAACCTGCGGACTCACTGGGGCAACCTGCTCTACTACCAGTTCTGCACCGATGTTCAGGGGCTTTGCCTGAACCTTTCCGGTGATATGACAGGTGCCGCCGCCGGAGTGGTTCTGGCGCCGGGGACCGCACTTGTCACACAGACCCGTCCGTCTGCGGCTGTGGTTGACTACTATGAAGGGGAGAATCTCACTCCAGACAACATCTTCCAGGCAATGAAAATCATCCACCAAACAGGCAGCTTCAATGATTCCCTCGTCCGACTTGCGCCCTGAGGCACCTCGACGCACGCCGCCGGGACAGACGGGCTTTTCGCTGATCGAGATGGCCATTGTGATGGTCATCCTCGGGTTGATGCTGGGCACCATCCTGGTTCCCATGGCCACCCAACGCGATCTGAGTAACCGCAAGGCGACCGAGGCATTGCTTGAAGAAGTACACGATGCCCTTCTGGGCTTCGCGGCCGTGAACGGGCGTCTGCCCTGCCCCGCCATACCGGCTTCCAATGGCCATTCCGCACCTGCTATCGCCACGCTAAATTGCACTCAAGCCCACGGTTTTGTGCCGGCGCGTACTCTGGGCTTGAGCGGCGCCTTCGACGCCAATAACCGCCTGCTGGATGCCTGGGGTAATCCACTCCATTACAGCCTCAGCCCCGCGGGCACCGGCAGCTGGTCCAATGCCATCACACTCGGAACCGGGCCCGCCCAATTTCGCATCTGCCGGCAAAGCGGCTGCACCAACGTGCTCGCCGAACGGGTGGTTGCCGTTATTCATTCCCGTGGGGCAGACGGCGCCCTGCCACCGGCACCCCCGCCAATCTCGCCCGACCAGCTCGAAAATATTGACACTGACAACGACTTTGTCTCCGACACCCTTCGGGAAAACCCGGACACGGGGTTCGACGACCTGCTGCGCTGGGTTTCACCCAATATCCTGATTTA
>CAZXLJ010000082.1:0-14949 GCA_964641175.1 uncultured Cellvibrionaceae bacterium | reverse complement strand
GCTCGCTTATTTGGAATACCAAACAGCACTCGCTCGGCCTTGCCCGCCGAAAAAATGACCTCCGGCAGGTGCAATCAGATTAGTGTTAACAGGCCCTAAATGAACGGCCACGGTCCGGCTTCGGGTCGGGGATTATAACAACAGTTCAAATCAGAGAGGCTACCGTGATTGATGCCGACGGTTTTCGCCCCAACGTGGGCATTATCCTGACTCGCCCTGGCGGTGATCTGCTGTGGGCCCGGCGCGTGGGCGGTCAGGATGCATGGCAATTTCCGCAAGGCGGCATCAATTCGGGGGAAAGCGTCGAAGCGGCATTGTATCGGGAGCTGGAAGAGGAAGTAGGGTTGCTGCCCCGACATGTCGATGTGCTGGGTGTGACGCGAGGCTGGCTGCGATACCGTTTGCCGACCCGGTTTGTCCGCCAGCAGGCGCCGGTCTGCATCGGGCAAAAGCAGAAATGGTATCTGCTTGCCCTGCGGGGAACCGATGCAGATATCGATTTGGGCATTGGTGTCACGCCCGAATTTGATCACTATCTCTGGGTAAGTTACTGGTATCCGATGAACAATGTCGTTACTTTCAAGCGAGATGTGTATCGACGGGCACTGCGGGAACTGGCACCTGTCCACGCCCGCTTTGAAGAACGCTTCCCGGGCCGGGAAGTGACCGCATGCTGAATTCACTGCGCAGCATCGTTCAGGAAGTCAACTCCGCCAGGGATCTGAACGGCGCGCTGTCTATTATCGTTTCCCGTGTCAAAGCCGCCATGAACACCCAGGTGTGTTCGGTCTACCTGCGTGATGAGCAGGGTTTGTATGTGCTGATGGCAACCGAGGGCCTGAATAAAGAAGCAATAGGTACCGTGCGGCTTGCCCCGAAGGACGGCCTGGTAGGGATGGTCGCCGCACGGGAAGAACCCATCAATCTGGACCAGGCCGATTCCCATCCCAAGTTTCAGTACTTTCCCGAAACCGGCGAAGAACGTTACAGCGCCTTTCTCGGGGTGCCCATCATCCACCATCGCAAAGTGCTTGGAGTTCTCGTCGTCCAGCAGGTAGAGCGGCGACGGTTTGATGAAGGTGAAGAAGCGTTTCTTGTGACCATGTCGGCGCAGCTCGCAGGTGTGATCGCACACGCGGAAGCCACGGGGGCGCTGGCGGGAATTGGCCGGGACCAGAAAGCCAGGGAGGCGCGCTTTACCGGAGTGGCGGGCGCGCCCGGTGTCGCTATCGGGCGCGCAGTAGTCATCTCTCCCCTCGCTGATCTCTCCGCCGTACCCTATCAGACTTGTGACAATGTAGAAGAAGAACTCACATTCTTTCAGCGCTGTCTCGCGGCGGTGCGCATGGACGTCAAACGCCTTGGGCACGAACTCAAGGCCCGCCTCAACAAAGAAGAACAAGTCCTGTTTGATGCCTATCTGGGCATGCTTGATGATGCATCCCTCGGGCGCGAAGTCACTGAACGCATTCGTCAGGGCCTTGCCGCTCAGTATGCCTGGAGTGAGGTCATTCTCGAGCATGTCAAAACCTTCTCCGACATGAACGACCCGTATTTGCGCGAACGCGCTTCCGATGTGCAGGATCTGGGCAGCCGCGTGCTGTCCTATCTGCAGGAGTCCGCCCAGAAGGCGCCCGAGTATCCAGACAATACAATCCTGGTGGGCGAAGAGCTGACTGCAGCGGTATTGGGAGAGGTGCCGCAGGACAAGCTTGTCGGACTGGTCTCGGTACGAGGGTCGGGCAACTCCCACGTTGCCATCCTTGCCCGGTCCATAGGTATCCCCACCGTGATGGGCGCCGTGGATTTGCCCTTCACCCGACTGGATGGCAGGGAGCTCATCGTTGATGGCTATTACGGAGCTGTGTACAGCGATCCGTCGGCTCCCTTGATTGAACAGTACCGCAGCATTGTGGAGGGCGACCGGATTCTGGCGGCGGGCCTTGAGGAGCTCAAGGACCTGCCTTGTGAGACCCGGGACCGGCACCGTGTGGCGCTGTGGGTTAATACCGGGTTGATGGCCGATGCGATCCTGTCTCTGGAGCGCGGCGCGGAAGGCGTGGGACTGTATCGCACCGAAGTGCCATTCATGCTGCGCGACAGGTTTCCGTCTGAAGAAGAGCAGCGGGTGGTTTATCGCGAGCAGTTGCAGGCTTTTTTTCCGCATCCGGTCACCATGCGGACCCTCGATATTGGAGGGGATAAAGCTTTGCCCTATTTTCCAATTGCCGAAGACAACCCGTTTCTGGGCTGGCGCGGCATCCGCATTACCCTGGATCATCCGGAAATATTCCTTTCCCAGGTACGGGCCATGCTCAAAGCCAGTGAGGGCTTGAACAATCTTCGTATCCTGCTTCCCATGATCTCGTCAATTTCCGAGCTGGAAATCGCCCAGATGCTGATTCATCGGGCCTTCGAGGAATTGCTTGACGAAGGATTTGTCATCGAAAAGCCCCCCGTGGGCGTGATGATAGAGGTTCCCTCGGCGGTGTATCAGGCGAAAGAGCTGGCCGCCCGATCGGACTTTCTCTCCGTGGGCAGTAACGACCTCACGCAATACTTGCTGGCAGTGGATCGCAACAACGCCAGAGTGGCCGACCTTTACCACACCATGCATCCGGCAGTTCTGCGGGCTTTATATAACGTGGTTAAAGACAGTCACAGTCAGGGGGTGCCGGTGGGCATTTGCGGGGAGCTGGCCGGTGACCCCGCAGCCTCCATGTTGCTGGTGGCCATGGGCTACGACATTCTCTCCATGAACTCGACGAATCTTCTGAAGGTCAAATCGGTCATTCGCGAGATCACAATGGATCATGCAGAGAAGCTCCTTGAAACGGTCATGGGGCTGGCGGATTCTGAATCAATCCTGCGGCTGCTGGAAACGACCTTCAAAGAGGCGGGTTTGACGCGTCTGCTGAAACCGAGTTTGCCCGAGGCTGGTTGAGCCCGCTCCGCCCTGTAATTGACGGAGTGACTTTCCAAAGCAGCGTGTTATGATGCGCCGCGTCCACGCATTGATCGGATGTTCGAATGCTCGAATACCCTAATATTGATCCTGTAGCCTTCGCTGTTGGCCCTCTTAAGCTGGGCAGTCTCAGCCTTGGGCCCCTGGAAGTGCACTGGTACGGGCTCATGTACCTGGTGGGATTCGCTGGCGCCTGGGCGATGAGTGTTTATCGCGGGCGCAAACCATGGACGCCAATAGAGCCGAAGCAGGCGGAAGATCTGATCTTCTATGGCGCCATGGGGGTGGTTCTTGGTGCTCGCATCGGTTATGTGCTGTTTTACAACCTGGAGGCATGGGCCCGGGATCCGCTGCTGATCGTGCGTGCGTGGGAAGGCGGTATGTCCTTTCACGGTGGCTTGATCGGTGTGGCGTTGGGCATGCTGTTGTATGCACGCAAGATTCAACGAAATTTTTTCGATCTGGTGGATTTTGTCGCACCGTTTGCACCAATCGGGCTTTTCTTCGGGCGCATTGGCAATTTTATTGGTGGCGAGCTTTACGGCCGCGTGACCACCGTGCCCTGGGCGATGGAATTTCCGGGGGCGCCCGGGCAGCTGAGGCATCCTTCGCAGTTATATGAAGCCTTTCTCGAAGGGTTGGTGCTGTTTGCAATACTCTTCTGGTATTCGCGCAAACCGCGTCCGCGCGGCGCCGTCATCGGATTGTTCCTTCTTTTATATGGCATCTTCCGGTTCAGCGTTGAATTCGTTCGCGAGCCTGATTCCCATATCATGTTTGACATGTTTGGCTGGATGACGCGAGGGCAGATCTTGTGCCTGCCGATGATGGCGTTGGGCCTGGGGCTGCTGTACTCCGGCTATTTCCGCCGCGGCCAGCAAGCGGCGACTGCGCCAGTAGTGACTAAAGAGGCCCCGGCCGGTCCTCCGGCCATCAAGAATAAAAGCTGAGCCGACACAGTTGATCAGCGAGTGCAGTTAGCAGACAAGAATAACCACCGATACTCATGAAGTAGATGTACCCACCATGAAGCAGTACCAGGACTTGATGCACCACATCCGTGATACGGGAATCCGCAAGGAGGACCGGACCGGCACGGGCACGCTGAGTGTATTCGGTTATCAGATGCGGTTTGACCTGGGCATGGGGTTTCCCCTGGTAACCACCAAGCGTTGTCACCTCAAGTCGATCATTCATGAGCTGCTCTGGTTTCTCAAGGGTGACACCAATATCCGGTATCTGACGGACCACGGAGTCAGCATCTGGAACGAATGGGCGACGCCCGAAGGGGATCTGGGTCCGGTATACGGTGCCCAATGGCGCAGCTGGCCGACGCCAGATGGCCGCGCAGTCGATCAGATAAGCCAGGTCATTGAGCAGATTCGGACAAGACCCGATTCGCGTCGTCTGATTGTGTCCGCCTGGAACCCGGCGGTGCTACCGGATGAATCGCTCTCCCCCCAGATGAATGTCGCCGAGGGAAAAATGGCATTGGCGCCGTGCCATACATTTTTCCAGTTTTATGTGGCGGAAGGCCGCCTGTCCTGCCAACTGTACCAGCGCAGCGCGGATGTGTTCCTCGGGGTTCCCTTCAACATTGCGTCCTATGCACTGCTGGTGATGATGATTGCTCAGGTGACCGGGCTCAAGCCGGGGACACTGGTGCATACCTTGGGTGATGCCCATCTTTATCTGAATCACCTGCAGCAGGTGGATCTGCAACTGTCGCGAAGGCCTTTCGAATTGCCGCAGATGCGTATTAATCCGGAAATTTGCAGTATTTTTGATTTCTCGTATTCAGATTTCGATCTGGTGGGCTACCAGCACCACAGCGCAATTTCTGCACCTATAGCGATTTGACGGCGGGACGCGGAGACAATGGCAGCGGCCGGTGGAGAGACGGCTCGAAACAGCTTCAAAGCGGGAGCCGACGTTGAATAACGACATTAAAACCAGTCTGATTGTGGCGATGTCCACCAATCGCACGATCGGCAAGGACAACCAGCTGCCCTGGCATTTGCCTGCCGACCTGGCGCACTTTAAAAAAGTGACCATGGGCAAGCCCGTCATTATGGGCCGCAAGACCTGGGAGTCGATTGGCCGCCCCCTTCCGGGGCGGGAAAATATCGTTGTGACCCGGCGGGAATTGCCATCGCGAGCCGGAATTCATGTCGTAGCCGACCTTGACGAAGCAATGGCCGTGGCTCACGTGAAGGCAAAAGCGAACCATGCTGGTGAAATAATGATCATAGGGGGTGCTCAGATTTTTGAGCAGACGGTTGAGTACAGTGACCGGATTTATTTGACCACGGTAGTGGCAGATATCGAGGGGGATACTTTTTTTCCGCCCTTGAATGAAGAGCGATGGGTGGTGGTTCATCGGGATTATATAGCGGCGGATGAACGCAGCTCCTATCCTTGTATCTTTGAAGTTTTGGAAAAGCGCAGCGACGCAACGGGTTGATTTGAAGTCAGGTGTTACCTGGATGTTACCGAGAGTGTCTAGTGTAGGTGAGGGTTGTTACGAATTGTAATGACGGGGTTGCCCTCTAAGCGGACCTTATCATAAAGATTTGTAAGTTTGAAACAGCACCTTTTACAATGCGCACCTTTCGTGATTTGACCAAATAACCACTTTTTTCGGATTCGGCACCCAAAGGTGAGATTCCGGTGCATTTCTTTAATGCTAGCACCCGAGTTGGGGGGGATATGAAGAAGCAGCAATTCAGGGCGGTGGCCTTGTCCACAGCTTTTACGGTGAGTGCCATGTTTGCGGGGCAAGTATTCGCGAATCAGACTCTGGAAGGCATAGTCTCGGTTGGGGATGCCAAGGTGGCGCAAGCAAAGAAATCCCAGGAGCGCATTAGTCGTCTGCAGGAAGAAACAGACGATCTGGTGGCCAAGTTCAAGCAAACCAACAAGACTATTGAAGGATTGCGCATATATAACGGGCAACTCGAACGTCAGATTAAAAGCCAGCAGGAAATCCTGGTCCGCCTGGAAAATTCAATCAGCGAAATCACCGTTATCCAGCGGCAGATCCAGCCTCTGGTACTGGAGATGCTCGAAGGCGTCGAGCAGTTTATTGAACTGGACGCCCCTTTCCGAAAAGAACAGCGTTTGGCCCGAGTGACCAAGCTGCGCGATCTTATGGACGATGCCGATATCACCATCGCCGAGAAATTCCGTCAGGTGCTGGAGATTTACAGCATTGAATCCGAGTACGCTCGCAAAATCGACACCTACGAAGACTCAATCAATATCAACGGTGAAGACGTGACCGTCAACATACTTGCCGTGGGTCGGGTTGCACTTGTTTACCAGACGACAGACGGGTCGAAAACCGGAGCGTGGGACAAGACTGCGCAACAGTGGACGGAGCTGGATTCCGGGGATTATAAAAACCCGATAAGAAATGCAATTCGAATAGCTCAGAAGAAAGCGCAAAACGACATTATGCTTCTGCCTATTGCTGCTCCGGAGACTGCACAATGAGATTCCTGAACAAAAACACCGTCTTGGGCTTGTCCATGGCCGCTGCGCTGCTCTCATCCGGCACGCTGCAGGCGCAAGACCGTAACGAAGCTACCTCGCTCGAACAGCTTTTGCAGATGATGCGCAACAGCCAGGTTGTGGAGAGCAAGGAACATCAGCAGCGGGAAGCCGAGTTTATGCGCGAGCGGGCCAATCGGGCTTCGCTGCTGCAACAGGCCGAGCGCACGCGAGATGCGGAAGAGCAGCGTTCGGCTCAGCTCGAAGCGAAATACGAAGAGCAGGACAAGGCCATTCAGCTTGCCCGCGCTCAGCGCGATGATCGAATGGGCTCACTGAAAGAGCTGTTCGGTCACCTCAAAACCGCCTCGGGTGATCTGCAGGCGAACCTGAAAAACTCTCTGGTAAGCGTTCAGATTTCCGGCAGGGAACAATTTGCAAACGAACTGTCGCGAAAAATGGATGGCGAAACCAGCTTGCCCACGATCGAAGAGATTGAGCGGCTGATTTATGAAATCCAACGTGAAACAGTCGAAGCCGGTAAAGTCGTCAAATTCTCCACGACTGTCGCCAGCGCCGATGGACAGACCTCCCAGCGTGAAGTCATCCGGATTGGTAACTACGGCGCCGTGTCCGGTGGCGAATATCTGTTTTTCGACCCCAACACGGGTTCGTTGATGCTCCCCACCAGCCAGCCCAGTGGCATGCCGGATCCCTCTGATCTGGCAAATGCAACGTCGGGCCTGTCGAAAGTCGGTATTGACCCGACGCTGCCTCTGGGTGGGCAGATCATGCAGATCATGGTCGATCGGCCTGATCTGAAAGAGCGCTACAAGCAAGGCGGCCTCGTCGGTGCAATTATCCTTATCGGTTTGGGTGGTCTGGGCTTGTTCCTGATCATCTGGCGGTTCATTGTTCTGACTGCCATCAGTGGCAAAGTCAACAAGCAGCTGAAATCCAAACGCGCGCACACCAACAATCCATTGGGACGGGTGTTGAAGGTTGCCGAAGACAATCCGGCCAGCGATACCGAGTCTCTCGAGCTGAAGCTCGAGGAGGCCGTCCTGAAGGAGCGTCCGGCGGTCGAAACCGGCCTCAACATGATCAAGATTGTATCGATGGTCGCGCCTTTGATGGGGCTGCTCGGTACGGTTGTGGGTATGATCCAGACTTTCCAGGCAATCACGGACTTCGGTGCCGGCGATCCCAAATTGATGGCGGGCGGTATTTCGGCGGCGCTGGTAACTACGGTAGCGGGTCTGATCGTAGCGATTCCCACCGTATTCATGCACACCATTCTGAGCGGCAAAGCCAAGCGCATTGTGCATGTGCTTGAAGAGCAGAGCGCCGGTATCATTGCCGAAAAAGCCGAAACAACCAAATAAAGTTTGGGAGACGGGTCGATGAATATAAGTGATGCACTGGAGGCCATTCGAGCGTTTGTGGCCTCCGGCGGTCCGGTGCTGTTGGCCATCGCCGCGTTGACGTTCGTCATGTGGACCTTGATATTTGAGCGTTTGTGGTTTTACCGCGCGGCGCTCAGGTCTCTTGTCAAGCGCACGGTGGATGATTGGGAAAGACGCTCGGAACGAAAGTCCTGGTATGCGCGTCAAATACGCACAGCCAAGATTTCACGTGTGTCCGACAAGATATATCTGAATCTCGACCTGATAGGCACCATGGTCGCTCTGTGTCCGTTGTTCGGCTTGATGGGCACGGTCTGGGGAATGATCGAAGTGTTCCAGGTGCTGGCGACTACAGGCGGTGCCGACGCGAAATCTATGGCTGGCGGTGTCAAGCAGGCGACCATCCCGACGATGGCGGGCATGGTGGCGGCGGTATCCGGCGTATTCGGCAGCACCGTGGTCAACCAGATTGCCGAGCGGGAAGAACAGTTGCTGGAAGATCATCTGACGATGGATCACTAGCCGCTCTTTGCCCGACGATGGATATCGCCGGGCAATCAGAAACCCTCTAACCGAAACCGGGTGCAGACCCGGCAGATTTATAGAGAATAAACATGCGCAGCAGGAATAAGTCCGCAGATGACGACGTAGGGGCGATAGACCTTACTCCGATGCTCGACGTGGTTTTTATCATGTTGATTTTCTTTATTGTGACGGCTACGTTCATCAAAGAACCGGGCGTCGAAGTCGATCGGCCGGATGCCAACACCGCGGAAATCAAGAATGCCAAAATTCTGGTAGCGATCGATGCCGAGAACAAAATCTGGATAGACAAGAACCAGGTGGATTTGGCCATGGTAGAGGATCAGATTGAACTTCTGTTGGCCGAGAATCCGAATAGTCCAGTGATCATCCAGGCTGACGGGCAGGCGAACATCAAGACGCTGAACTCGGTAGCACAAGCGGCGCGCCAGACGGGTATTGCTGACGTTTCCATTGCGGCCAGTAAGGAATAACCACTATGAGCTTTGCCAGATATCTTACAGCGGGCGCCATGGCATTAGCGGTTACCCTGGGATTACTGCTTTTGATGCATGTGCTGATTCAAACCAATGTAAAGGGGCCTCAGCAGGGCCCTACCTATAAGGTGCCGGAGATTGTGATGCCCGAGCGGGAAATAGACACCCGTTTTGACGTCCGCAAGCCCGAGAAACCTGAAACTCCGGATGAAGCGCCGCCAGAAATTCCCCAGCCCGAGTTCGCGAATCCGGAAGCCACGAACAGTGGTATCAATATCGATCCGAGTTTCAACGAAAAGGCGCAAATCAGCGGTCCCGCATCATTCGGTGGCGATGGAGAGATGATCCCCCTGACGGTGGTTCAGCCTGAGTATCCCCGACGGGCTGCGCAACGTGGGCTGGAAGGCTACTGCACAGTGAGCCTGACCGTGGGTGCAAATGGCGCAACCAAGGACATCGCGATCGACGATTGCCCGGAAGATGTCTTCGGACGGCCTTCCATTCGGGCAGCGGAAAGATTGAAGTACAAGCCTCGAGTAGTGGATGGTCAGCCGGTGGATGTACCCGGCGTGAAATACAAGTTCACCTTCCAGATGGCGAAAGACTGAGATGAGAGCAATGAATATCAAGCCCGGACTTAAGTTATTGGGAAGCGGCGCTCTGGTTTGCATGTTGAGCGTCGCCGTTGTGCCCTCGGCTAAACTGGGCATCATCGACTTCCAGGGTAGTGAAGCCGTCGCGCAGCAGCCGCAGCCCGCTGTCAAGCTGGCAGGGTGTAAGGCGCCGCCGCCGAAACGCAAACTGAAAACCCTTTCCCAGGCGTTCTTCAAGAAAGTGGAACAGGTAGACATACTCACCAATCCGCCGGAAGACAAAAATGGCAAGGCACCCGAGCCCAACTACAAGGCTGCGTGGCCGGTGTTGCAAAAGCTCCTGAGTCGTTGTGATGAGTGTAATGAATACGAATGGGCTCAGCTTTATCAAAGAGCAGCATTCATTCAGTACAACCTGGAAAATGTTGCGGGCGCAGTCGATTATTTCAAGAAAGTCGTGCAGCAGTCACCCAACATTCCGGAATCTCTGGAAACGCAGCTTTACTACCAGATTGCGCAGTTGTTAACAAACCAGGAAAAATATAAAGAAGCACTGGATCACTTCGCCAAGTGGGAAGCCATGTGTCCCATCAGTGTGCCGAACGATTACTTTTATTACCGCGCGCAGATCTTTTTCCAGATGGGCGACAAGGACAAGGCTCTGACCGAGATCAATAAAGCTGTCAAAACCGTCGAGGACAAAGGTGAAACGGCAAAAGAGCCCTGGTATCGCTTGCAACTGGCAATTCTGCTGGATAAGGAAGACTTCAAGACGGGCGAAAAAGTAGCTGAAAAACTGGTCGTCAACTATCCCAATTCAAGAATTATCGGCCAGCTTGCGCAGTTGTATGGCATGAACGGCAAAGATGCCCGACAGCTGGCTTTGCTGGATGCGCTTAATTCAGCCAATGCGCTCCAAAGCGAAAATGAGTTTCGAAATCTGGCCTATCTCTATAACGCTGCCGAAGTGCCGTTCCTCGCGAGTCGGGTTATGGACAAGGGTTTGAAGAGCGAAAAGGTAAAGCGTACTTCCAAAAACCTTGAAACTCTGGCGGTCTCGCTCACTCAGGCCGAAGAAACCAAGAAAGCCATTCCAATCATGGAAGAAGCGGCAGGCAAGGCGGATGACGGTAAGCTGTACGCCACTCTGGCAGCCATTTATCTGAATGGGGAAGATTTCAAGAATGTGATCGAAGCCGGTAACAAGGCGCTGAAAAAAGGTGATTTGCGCAGCACGGGTGAAGTTCATATGTACATGGGATCGGCCTACCTGCAAATGGAGCGCTTTGATGATTCGGTCAATACCTTGCGCAAAGCAGCCAAAGATGAGAAGTACAAGAAATACGCGAACGATTTGATCACCTATGCGAAAAGGGAACAGAAAAGACAGGAAGAGTTGAAGAAATCTGCCGCCAATGATGCAGAGAGTGACGAAAAGGCCGAAGAAACGCCCTCCACCTGAGGTGCTTTAACCTGGCAACCAGTGGCCCTCTTTTAGAGGGCTTTTTGCTTTTTTATAGGTAATTTTCCCCCTTGTGCGGTATGGATTTCAGCTGGCTTCCGGGGAACGCACCTGCCCGCAAATTCATCGATCAACACCCCCATTTCCTTCTACAGCTCTCTTGATCCGAGCTTGCCCTCACCGACGCAGTCATCCGGTTCCTCGTCCATAATGAAAGCGAAGTTGCGGCTGACATTGAAACCTCGTTGACGTTGATGGGAAGGTAAATGGATTACAACGATTTGGGCATACTGCTTCGTTCGAACGTCTGTTTGCTCGTGGTCGAGACTTTCGACGAACCGCGGGCGCTTTCGCTGTTGCAGAGATATTTCCGGGAAGAAAACATGCCTGCCTTGCGCTGGTCGGTGTCGGAGGGTATGCAAAGCCTTGGATTCGGCCTCCATATCGAAGAAAAGGATGCCCATTGCAAGCCGGAACAGATGCTGCGTCATATTAAAAAGCATCGGATTGCATCCGCGTTCGTGCTCTGCGATATCCACCCCTTTCTGGACGACGCTGTGGTAGTGCGATTGCTGAAAGACATTGCACTCAACCAGCAGGCTGCCACCCATAAAGTCATCCTTATCAGCCATCGCTTGAAACTGCCCTCAGAGATTTCCAGGTACGCGGCGGAAGTCACCATGTCCCTGCCCAGCGAAGAAGAAATTCTGGCGATGGTGCGTGAAGAAGCCAAACGTTGGTCCGATCAGAACGGTGGCGGCCGGATCCGGACGGACAACGGAACGCTGCAGAAGCTCGTTAACAACCTGAAAGGGCTGCCTCATCAGGATGTGCGCCGTCTTGCGCGCGGGGCCATATTCGACGACGGTGCCATCACCGATTCGGATCTGCCTCAGCTTGCCAAAGCAAAATTCTCGTTGATGGATATGGAAGGCATACTGCACTACGAGTATTGCACGGCGGGCCTGCAGGATGTGGCGGGGTTGGACCGGCTCAAGAGCTGGCTACAGCAACGTCAGAAAATCCTGTTGAGCGCCGATGCAATGGACCGACCCAAAGGGGTACTGCTTTTCGGGGTGCAGGGTGGCGGCAAGAGCCTCGCCGCAAAAGCCATTGCCGGCGTCTGGGGATTACCGCTACTGCGTCTCGATATGGCGGGTCTTTACAACAAGTACATCGGAGAGACCGAGCGCAACCTGCGCGAGGCCCTGAAGCTGGCCGATGTGATGGCTCCCTGCGTTCTGTGGATTGATGAACTGGAGAAGGGTTTGGCCCATGGTGACAGTGAAAACGGTGTGTCCCAAAGGTTGCTTGGGTCTTTGCTGACGTGGATGGCTGAGCGCAAAACTGCGGTATTTATGGTGGCGACCAGTAACGACATCAGCAAGTTGCCACCGGAACTACTTCGCAAGGGGCGGTTTGACGAGATTTTCTTCGTTGATCTCCCCAATAGTGCGGCCCGCAGTTCCGTATTCAGAATTCATTTGCAGAAGCGCGGATTCTCCCCTGATAAATTTGATCTCGACCATCTTGCCGATCTGGCGGAGGGGTTCACGGGAGCCGAGATTGAGCAGGCCGTTGTGGCAGCGACCTACTCCGCGCTGGCTCAGGCAGAACCGCTCGCCATAACCCATATTCAGACGGCGATCCGGCAGACCAGCCCCTTGTCCGTCATCATGTCAGAGAAAATGGCGTATCTGAGAACCTGGGCAAAAAGTCGGGCAGTGCCTGCAGACTAGTTCGTCGAGGGTTGAGACAGCGAGTCCCTATCCTTGCATCCTTTCTTTTGTGCCTGTCTAAGCGCCCACTAAACAGCACTGCCGGGTTTCGTCGATAGGCGTATTCGGGCACGCGCCTTGCAAAACAAATTCCCTAAAATACCGTAAAAACAAAAGATCCGGGGCGTCAGCTAGCCGGGTAAACGCGAGGTCAAGGTTATGAGCAAATTTACAAGAGTGATGTTTACCATCGTAGGGGCGAGTACCCTGAGCGCGGTTATTTCATGCAGTGACGAGGCTCGTGAGTATCCCGCCAAGGAGCAAGGCTTGTCCTACATGACAGACGCCGAGGTGCGGGATCCGGATATGGAACGGCTGCCAGCGGGTTCTACCCGGGATGGATTGTCCAATTCCGCACTTAAGGAGCCCGCCTACGCGCCTGAAACCGTCCGCTCTGTGGACCTGGAAGGCGGGAGCGAAGGGCATGTAGGCACTGTCCGTTTTGAAGGAGAGTCCACCGAGTTGACTGATCTGGCAGAAGAAAGCCTGGATGAATTGCTCAGCGCGATAGATAAAGATGAGCCGGCACACATTGTGGTTCGCACTGTGAACCCTAATAATGCCAACCCGGATCAGCCAGATCCCCTGGCTGAAGCCCGGGCGGCAACGGTGAAAGAATTCATCGAGGAAAAAGGACTTAACGTGGCTGCCTGGCAGATGGGCGAGGTGACTGAGCGGGAATATGGACAGATGCATCAAGGGGATGCGGACATGCATCCCGTACATGATGCAGAAAACGCACCCGATGATGTCCAGCGGGTGGTCATCACAATCGTTTCAGTAAACGAAAGCGGGAGCTAAGCGTGGCCTGATCAGCACGCGCTGTCGGACTCCCGCCATGCTGGAGCCTCTGGAGTTATAACTGCTCCAGGCGCTCCAGGCGTTGCACATCCCTGACCGCCCCCTCGTCCGCACTGGTCGCCAGAAGGGCATACGCCCGCAGTGCGGTGCTTACCCGGCGCGGTCGCGGTTGTACGGGTTTCCAGCCTTTAGCGTTCTGCTCAAGGCGCCGCTCGCTTAATGTTGCCTCATCCACAAGCAGATCAATCCGGCGATTAGGGATATCGATGAGAATGCGATCGCCGTCGCGTACCAGCCCGATCGTGCCGCCTCCCGCAGCTTCGGGGGAGGCGTGGCCGATGGACAGGCCCGAGGTGCCGCCGCTGAATCGACCGTCGGTAAACAGGGCGCAGGCTTTACCCAGTCCTTTGGACTTTAGATAGGAAGTGGGATATAGCATTTCCTGCATGCCAGGACCCCCTTTCGGCCCTTCATAGCGCACGACGACGACATCGCCGGCTTTCACCTGGTCATTGAGGATATGGGCGACGGCTTCTTCCTGGGACTCGGTGACATGGGCCGGGCCCTCAAAGCGCAGGTTAGCTTCGTCGACTCCAGCCGTTTTCACTACGCAACCTTTTTCCGCCAGATTTCCGTAAAGAACGGCCAGCCCGCCTTCAAGGGAGAAGGCGTGTTCGAGGGAACGGATACAGCCGTTCGCCCGATCCGCATCCAGTGACGGCCATCGCGTTGCCTGGCTAAAGGCAGTCTGAGTCGGAATTCCCGCGGGTCCCGCTTTGTAAAAATGAATAACTTCCGGGCTGGGATTGCGCATGATGTCCCATTTATCCAGCGCATCTTTAAGCGTGGGCGAATGCACAGTAGGACTATCGGCGTGCAGCAGGCCGGCGCGTTCGAGCTCGCCCAATATTGCCATGATGCCCCCGGCCCGATGCACATCCTCGATGTGGTATTTCTGGGTGTTGGGCGCTACTTTGCACAGCTGCGGTACCTGCCGGCTGAGGCGGTCGATGTCCGCAAGGGTGAAATCGATTTCCGCTTCCTTGGCAATGGCGAGCAGGTGGAGAATGGTATTGGTGCTGCCCCCCATGGCGATGTCGAGGGTAATAGCATTGGCGAACGCGTTCCAGGAAGCGATATTGCGCGGCAGAACGCGGTCATTTTCACCTTCGTAATAGCTGCGGGCAAGCTCGACGATCAAATGACCGGCTCGCTCGAACAGTTGCCGCCGGTCGGCATGAGTAGCAACGACGGTGCCATTGCCCGGAAGACTCAGGCCCAGCGCTTCGGTGAGGCAGTTCATCGAATTGGCCGTGAACATGCCGGAGCACGAACCGCAGGTGGGGCAGGCGCTGCGCTCATACTCGGCGACGGTTTCATCCGAGGCGGAGCTGTCCGCCGCGATCACCATCGCGTCCACAAGATCCAGCCCG
>CAZXLJ010000081.1:0-14969 GCA_964641175.1 uncultured Cellvibrionaceae bacterium | reverse complement strand
GCATCGGCGCGGCCGAGAATGACGCAGTTGGTGACGATGAGCGGGATGAATATTCCCAGAATCTGGTACAACTCGAAGGTGAAGGCCTGCATGAGCAGTTCCGTACAGGTCGTGAATGCGGCAATGATCATGACAAAGGCCGGCAGGCGCACGGCGTCGCTGACCGCCCCGCGGATAATCGAGACCGCCATATTGGAGCCCGCGAGTACCAGCATGGTGGCAAGGCCGAGTCCCAGTGCGTTGACCACCGAGCCGCTTACCGCCAGCAGCGGACACAGGCCGAGCAGCTGCACCAGTGCCGGGTTGTTATTCCATAACCCGTTCCGGGCAATTTCGGTAAAAGCTGGTGTCGTCATGGAGGAGCTACCTTATTCCGGGTTGCGGCAGCCAGGAACGCTTCCCGGTTGTCGTGCAGGTATTCAAGAGTGGCTTTCACCCGCCCGACCACGGCCCGCGGCGTGATGGTGGCACCGGTGAATTGATCAAACTCTCCGCCATCCTTTTTGACCGCCCAGGCAGAGGCGGGCGGTTTGCCCAGGGATTTGCCGTCGAATGACAGGATCCAGGGCGCTTTGCTCAGTTCCAGCTTGTCGCCGAGGCCGGGCGTTTCCCGATGGTTGAGGACCCGCACGCCGGCGATCGAGCCGTCGACGTTAATGCCAATGATCAGGTGGATATCCCCGCTGTAGCCATCCGGTGCCGTGGCCGGCACGATGAAGGCGACAATTTCACCTTCCTTGCGGGCGACATGAATGCTGGAAGCGCCTTTAAGCCCCAGGGCGCGCTGCTGTTCGGCGTTCAGCGGAATGGAATCGGCGAGCATGTCGTTATCATGGCGGTCGCGCGGAACAATCTCCAGCAGGGCGCGTTGCGCGGCCCGGTACTGCGCATCAGCGATCCGCGCCTGGGTGCTCTGGAAAATCAGTGCGATCAGTCCTGCCGTTGCCAGGGCGAACAGGGCAAGGATAAGACTGTTGCGTCCAATCGAGGCGCCAAGCATGTCAGGAGTCCTTCACTTTGGTGGCGCGTTCTGCACGCTCATGACCATAGGTGCGTGGCACCGTGTAATAGTCGATGAAGGGAGCGGCGAAGTTCAACAGCAGGACAGCAAAGGCGACGGCATCAGGGTAATTGCCCCATACCCGGATCAGGAAGACCAGGGCGCCGATGGTGGCGCCATAGATCAGACGCCCCTTATTGCTCACCGCCGAAGTTACCGGGTCGGTGACGATAAAGAAGGCGCCGAACATAGTGGCGCCGGAAAGCCAATGAAAGATCGGGGAACCGGCGCTGTTGGAACTGCCACCGTCATAAAAGGCGATGGCGAACAGCCCGAGAGTGGCCAGCATGGCGACGGGCGCGTGCCAGGTAAACACGCGTTTGTAAAGCAGGAAAATGCCGCCGCCGAGAAATGCAAGATTCGCCCACTCCCATCCGGTACCGGCCCAGCGGCCGCTGGCCAGAGTCGGATCCGTGTCATAGAGCGCCGCAAGCGTCAGGCCTTTGTTCTGCTTGAGTACATCCAGGGGTGTTGCCGCCGTGAAACCGTCAATGGCGCTGTCACCGAGAATTTTCCGCCAGGCGTCTCCCAGTGATAACAGGTCTCGACCGTCCGCCAGGGCGCCTGCCGGCGCGGCCCACTGCGTCATCTCCAGCGGAAAGGACACAAGAAGCACCACGTATCCGATCATCGCCGGATTGAAAGGGTTATAGCCGAGACCACCGTAAAGATGCTTCGCTACCACAATCGCAAAGAAAATACCTACGACCACCAGCCACCACGGGCAGTATGGAGGCAGGGCGATGCCCAGCAATATCGCTGTGACCAGGGCGCTGCAATCGCGCAGATAAAAGGCTATGTTGCGGCGCCGCAATTTCAGTACGGCTGCTTCAAAACCGACGGCGCAAATTACTGCCAGAGCAATATTGAAGAGCACGCCGACACCGAAGAATGCGGTCAGGGCAATGATGCCGGGCACGGTCGCAAAACAGACCTGCCGCATCACCCGGCCGGTGGTGGTCGCAGCGCGGGTATGAGGGGAGGTGACCCGGATAAATGTCATGAGGTGAGGTTACCAGTAGGGGCGGGGCGGTTAGCGCCGGTCATGATTGCGGCTCGCTGGCAAGTCGCTCCAGCCCCTCGCGCGCTTCCCGCAGTTTATCTTCGAGCGTGGCTACGCTAAGCGCATAGGCATCGCGTTTTTCACCGCCGGACTGTTCGGCCTCGGCCAGCTTCGTGCGGGCCTTTTCCAGCCGGGTGGTCAAAGATTCCACCAGGGTTTGCTGTTTTTCCAGAGGCGAGGCGGCGGCCCGTTTAGCGGCATTGCGCTGCGCGCGAATGATTGCTTCACTGGCGGCTGCTTTAGCTTCGGTATCGTCCGGGAGCACTTCAGCAGCAGGGGTGCCCGACAACCTCTCCAGCTCACTACGGGCCTCGGCCAGTCTGGTGCGGAGCTTTTCGACCCCTTTGGCGAGAGCATCCTGAGTGGTGGCCGCGCCGTCCCGTGCTTGCACATATTTTTCCTCGGCCACGGCCAGCCGCTTTTCCAGCGTCGCGATGGACTGCTCCTGCGCCTGCCGTGGAGACAGCGCCATCTTGTCTGACAACGGATGCCGGTCCGGAGCACCCGCTCCCAGTGCGTCCAGCTTCTGCTGTGCATTGTGCTGGTTCAATTCGGCCTGCTTGAGGGCCGCCGAAAGCTTTTCTTTCTGTGCTGTGTCGGTCGCTTCGGCCAGCTGCTTTTGAACATGCTCGACCCGCAGAGTGGCACTGGCAAGCGTGCGCTCCAGCTTGCCGCGCTCATCGACTGTTGCCTGCTGCGGGACCACCGGCGCCGTGGCTGTGGCGGGCGCGCCATCACCCGGGACCTGCGCCAGTTTTTCACGGGCCTGTTCGGCGGCCTTTTTCCGGGCGAGCCGCTTTAGTTCTTTCTCCTGCTCGGCGCGCTCAATCCGGGCCTGACGTTGTTCAAAGCGCTGACGGGCCCGGTCCGCCTTCTGCTTGTCGGCCTCCTGCTGGCGAATCGCGCCTTTGGCAGCGCGGTAGTACTGAACCAGCGGAAGGGCGCTGGGGCAGGTATACGAACAGGCGCCACATTCAATGCAATCGAAAAGGTTGTGACTCAGCAATTTCGCCGAATCCTGAGCCTGGGCATACCAGTAGAGCTGCTGCGGCAGCAGTCGCGCCGGACAGACTTCAGCGCACATGCCGCAGCGAATGCAAGGCTGCGCCGGCGGCGCTTCCGGCATTTCGGCATGGCTGGGTACCAGCAGGCAGTTGGTGGTTTTGACGACGGGAATCTCCGGGTCTTCGATCGCGATACCCATCATCGGGCCGCCGATGACCAGGCGCGCCGCCTGCTCGACCTGCAGGCCGCAGTGTTCGAGGATTTTCCGGATCGGTGTGCCGATGCGGGCCCGCACGTTGCCTGGATTGGCAATAGCCTCCCCGACGACAGTCGTAACCCGAGTGATCAAGGGTTCTCCATAGCGGACCGCACGCCACGCGGCATAGGCCGTGCCGACATTCTGCACCAGCACTCCGATATGCGCGGGCAGTTTGCCACTGGGCAGTTCCACGCCTGTGAGTATCTGGATAAGCTGCTTTTCGCCGCCGGATGGATATTTGGTGGGAAATACCACGACTTCAACGCGCGTTCCCGCTGCGGCCTTCTGGAGGGCTGCGACAGCTTCCGGTTTATTGTCTTCAACGCCGATGAGGATTTCTTCCGGCGCCCCCGCCATGCGGGCCAGCAGCAGCGCCCCCGCCACTATACCGGCGGCGCATTCGCGCATCAGCATGTCGTCAGCGGTGATATACGGTTCGCACTCGGTTCCGTTGAGAATCAGGGTTCGGATTTTATCTGTGGACCGTGGGTTGAGTTTGACTGCCGTGGGAAAGCCGGCGCCACCCATGCCGGCCAGGCCGGCCCGGCGGATACGGTCAACAAGAGCGGTGTGATCAAGCGTTTGCGGATCTTCACAGGGTGCCAGTTCAGTCCACCGGTCTTCACCGTCTGCGCTGATGGTGATGCACAATTGCGGCAAGCCAGACGGATGGGCCACGGCATGGTCGCCAATGCGGCTGACTGTGCCGGAGGTGGGCGCATGCACGGCTGCGCTGAAAACGCCTTGCGCATCGGCAATGATTTGTCCTTTGAGAACGCGGTCACCTTCAACGACCACCGGCAGTGCGGGTGTGCCGATATGCTGGTTGACCGGCAGAATGTATTCACTGAACACAGGCAGGTCGATAATGGGTCGCTGCACCGACTGCCGTTTGTTTTCCGGCGGGTGAATGCCACCCGGGATGTCCCAGATCTTTCTCATGCGGCCCGGCCTCGATCCGGCGAGCGGTCACTGGCGATGATGTGTGCCCCTTGGGCAGGTCGCGGCATATCCCAGACCCAGTATTTAAGGTCGGTCTTGACGGGCAGCATGTCGATGCAATCCACCGGGCATGGTTCGACGCACAGATCGCAGCCTGTGCACTCGGAGACGATGACTGTATGCATCTGTCTGGCAGCGCCGACGATGGCGTCCACCGGGCAGGCTTGCAGGCACTTGGTGCAACCAATGCATTCGTCTTCGCGGATGTAGGCGACCCGCTTGACGTCAGCCTGGGCACCCTCTTCGACATCCAGGCTCGGCGCTTCCACCCCCATCAGGTCCGCCAGCTGGTTGATGGTAGCCTGGCCACCTGGCGGACATTTGTTGATGGCGTCGCCGGCGGCAATGGCCTGCGCGTAAGGTCGACAACCGGGATAGCCGCATTGGCCGCATTGGGTCTGGGGCAGGATCTCGTCGATCTGCTCCACCAGCGGGTCACCTTCTACCCGGAATCTTACCGCCGCAAACCCCAGGACGGCCCCGAACAATGCCGCCATGCCGCCCAAGGCCAGCAAGGCGCCCATCACCGGGTATTCGATAAGCAAAGTCAACATAACTACACCAGACCCGCAAAACCCATAAATGCCAGGGACATCAACCCCGCGGTAATCATGCCGACCGCCGCGCCCCGAAAAGGCAAGGGCACATCGGCCACGGCCAGACGTTCACGCATGGCGGAAAACAAAATGAGCACCATGCTGAATCCCAGCCCCGCGCCAAATCCGTACAGGGCTGAGTGGGTGAACCCGAGCGCCTTGTTGGTATTCTGCAGGGCCACACCGAGTACCGCGCAATTGGTGGTGATCAAGGGCAAAAAAACCCCGAGGACCCGGAAGAGCAGCGGACTGGTTTTCTCGATGAACATCTTGGCGAACTGGACGACGGCGGCGATTACCAGAATAAAAGAGATGGTGCGCAGAAAATCCAGGTTGAGCGGAATCAGCACCCAGTTGAACACCATGAAGCTGCAGATACTGGCCAGAGTAAGCACAAAAGTCGTCGCAGCACTCATGCCGATGGCGGATTCGAGTTTGTTGGATACGCCCATGAACGGGCACAGGCCCAGGAACTGTACCAGTACAAAGTTGTTCACCAGGACAGTGCTGATCAAGATTATGAAAAAGTCCATAGACCCTTGGCTCTGGGATGCGCGACGCTTTTACCAAATGGGTGCCAACCGGCGGCACCCAGTTAACCGCAACTCGCTTAGCGGCGGAACCGGAAAATGCAGATAATATCTATCGACCGTTCCGATTAAGGAACGCCGTTTTATTACATAACCCGCATGCCGGGTTGCGCCCCGGCATCCGGCTCGAGAATGAAGATTTCATTGCCGCCAGGTCCGGCCGCAAGCACCATTCCTTCTGACATGCCGAACTTCATCTTGCGCGGTTTCAGATTTGCCACCATGACGGTGAGCCGTCCGACAAGCGCTTCGGGCTCATAGGCGGATTTGATGCCGGCAAATACATTGCGGGTTTCACCGCCGATCTCGAGGGTCAGACGCAGCAGCTTGTCCGCGCCCTCGACCCGTTCGGCCTGCACGATGCGTGCGATTCGAAGATCGATTTTGGCAAAATCCGGGTACTCGATTTCGGCCTGCACCGGCTCTTTCGCCAGCCAGCCCTCGGGCTGTTTTGCGGCCATTGTTTCCTTGCTGGCTTCGACCATGGCTTCAACGTCTTTCATATCGACTCTCGTCATTAAAGGTACAAAGGCATTGATGGAGTGATCGGCGAGAAATTCCGGTGCGGCACTCCAGTCCAGGCGGACACCAAGAAATGCTTCAGCCGCTTCCGCCGTTTTGGGCAGGACGGGTTTCAGCCAGGTCATCAGCAGTGCGAACAGATTGATAGCCTGCGTACAGACGGCGAGCACTTCCGGCTCACGGCCCGGCTGTTTGGCCATGGCCCAGGGCGCCTGGGCAGCAATGTATTCGTTAGCCTGGTCGGCCAGCGCCATGATGTCGCGCATGGCGCGGGCGAATTCGCGTTGCTGGTAGAGCTGGGCAATGGCTTCGCTGGCATTAGTGAAGGCGCTCCAGAGTACCGGATCATGCACGCTGCTTGCCAGCACGCCACCGCTCTGCTGGATAAACCGCGCTGAGCGACTGGCAATGTTGACTACCTTGCCCACCAGATCAGAATTCACCCGGTTGACGAAATCTTCGAAACTCAGATCGAGATCCTCGATGCCGGACCCGAGTTTGGTTGCGTAGTAATAACGCAGATACTCGGGATTCAGATGCTCAAGGTAGGTGCGGGCATTGATGAAGGTACCGCGCGATTTCGACATTTTCTTGCCGTTGACAGTGAGAAAGCCGTGGGCATTCACCTGCGTTGGCGTCTTGTAGTTGGCGCTTTTGAGCATGGACGGCCAGAAGAGCGCGTGGAAATTGATGATGTCCTTGCCGATGAAATGATAGATATCCGCATCCGCGTCCGGCGCCCAGTAACTGTCGAAATCTTTGCCTTCCCGGTCGCAGTAATTCTGGCAACTGGCCATATAGCCGATGGGAGCATCCAGCCATACATAAAAATACTTGCCGGGCTCTCCCGGAATTTCGAATCCGAAGTAGGGGGCGTCGCGGGAAATGTCCCACTCCTGCAAACCTGCGTCCAGCCATTCGGCCAGCTTGTTGGCAACCTCGGGTTGCAGGTGGCCGGCTCGCGTCCAGGTACGCAGGAAGTCTGCAAAGTCGGGCAGCCGGAAAAACAGATGTTTGGACTCCCTGGGCACGGGCGTCGAACCGGAGATCGCCGATACCGGGTCGATCAGGTCCATCGGCGCGTAGGTCGCGCCACACGCTTCGCAGTTATCCCCATACTGGTCGGGACTCTTGCACTGCGGGCATTTGCCTTTGATGTAGCGATCCGCCAGGAACAGGCCTTTTTCCGGGTCGAAGGCCTGCACAATATTGCGCTCGGCGATGTGCCCGTTGTTTTTCAGGCGCTTGTAGATTTCCTCCGAAAGGATCCGGTTTTCTTCGCTGTGGGTGGTGTGGTAGTTATCAAAGCCGATATGAAAACCCGCAAAATCCTGTTCGTGGCTGGCTTTCATGTCGGCAATCTGTTCTTCCGGGGAAATGCCCAGTCTCTCCGCAGTAAGCATGATCGCCGTGCCGTGGGCGTCGTCGGCGCAGACATACACGCAATCGCGCCCACGCAGCTTTTGAAAACGCACCCAGATATCCGTCTGGATCGTCTCAACCATATGCCCCAGGTGGATTGCTCCATTGGCATAGGGCAAGGCGCTGGTCACGAGAATTTTTCGCGTATTGGACATGAAGCGGAAACCACCTTTCGCAGGAACAGGCCTCGAGGGGCCGGCTAAAAAGCGGCGTATCATAGCAGTTTTGTGGACCTGTGACAGCGGTCGAGGAAGAGGCGCGATCCGGAGGACCGAAGCGGCGACCAAGCAGGCTGGCGTATTTAGACGTTCATATTAAGTACAGCTGAGCGGGGATTTAACGCAACGCCGGGGTGATCATGGGGTCTGAAAAGTGTTCAGGAATACGAGAGGGGGCCGCAAAGCAACGGCCCCCTCACGATGATCGCGCTTAAGGAGCGACTGCGCGGCCGGTAGAGGGGTCAAGACGGCCCGGGCACAGACCTCTGGAGCGAAGACCCTCGGCGATTTGGCCAATGGCCGCCAGAGAGTTGTTCTGGTTTTCGTGCATCAGGATTACTTGTCCGTTTTGCAGGCGGGCTGCAGCACTGACGATTGCCGCGGTGGAGGCGCCGTTCCAGTCCTGCGAGTCAACATCCCAGGTCACGGTTACCAGGCCCAGATCGCTGGCCGCTCTTCTGACGTTGTCAGTCACCGTGCCGTAAGGCGGACGGAAGACCGTAGGTTTGGGTGCACCGGCGGCCTGAATCGCCTGGTTGTTTCTCGACAATTGATCGGTGACCTGCTGATAGCTGTAGCTTCCCATGTCCACGTGATCATAGGAGTGGCTCTCGACATAGCCAACGCTCAGCATGTCCGCGATTGCCGCATTATTGCCCCGGATGACGCTGCCATTAACGAAGAAGGTTACTGGAGTCAGGCCGGCTTGCTTGAGGGCGCTGACAAAGGCGCCGGTATTGACCGGGCCATCATCATACGTTATGCCGACGTAACCACTGCAATTCGGCTGCGGCTGCGGCTCGGGGACTGAAGTGTCCAGAGCGCCGTCCGCGGACCAGACTGCAAAGCCGGCCAGCGTGCCGCCATCCAGAGCGCTGGTCAGCGTAATGTCGAGCGAGCCATCCGTCACCCGAACATTTTCAACGATGTGGTTGAAGGCACCGTCATGACCGGCCTGGCTGTAAAGGTCCAGATCCGCAAGTTCCACCTGGCCTTCAACGGCCAGTGAGAAGGATCGCTGACCTGCGGCTTCCCAGTAGATTTCTGCCATGTGCAGTTCGATGGAGTAGGTGCCCGGGGTAACCGGGACGGCATAGCTGTAGGCACCGTAGCGTTCGGTCTGGAACAGCGCCCCGTCGGCGACGCCGGCGATGGCATCCGTGGTGCTGCTGACGTTGCCGCCGGAGGCATATTTGTCGGCCTGATAAGTCACACCGTCGAGAGTTGCGCTGGCAGTTGCGCCAGAGTTGATGGCTACGACAAGAGAAAGATCGTCATCGATATTGCCGCTCGAAGAGCTGGAGCTGGAGCTGCTTGAAGAGCTGGAACTGCTGCTCGATGAAGAGCTGCTGGAAGACGAACTGCTTGAAGAGCTGGAGCTTGAAGAAGAGCTGCTTGAGCTGCTGGAAGAGCCGGTCTGGCTGCCCCCGCAAGCCGCGGCGGTGCACAGCACCAGCGCAATCCCGCTCCAGCGGAAGAGAGAAATCGATGAATTAATTGTCATGGTGTTTTACTGCCTAATGTGAAGTTAGTGATTTCAGAAAGCCGGATGTCGCAAAACGCTTCGATATTCCGGCATCCGGTCAGCGTGGCGAGTATTCCGGCAAAGTCAGTCGCGTCGTTCCGGAATGGTACCCGGTGGGCAAGATGCGGCGGCCTGGCATGAGTAAAGTCAGGTCGATCATTTTTATTGCGAAAAAAAGTGGCCAGTTCGGGCACTTTTCCCGGCTGTTGTTCCGATCCCGGCTGTTGTTCCGATCCCGGCTGTTGTTCCGATCCCGGCTGGTGCTCCGATGGCCCGATGATACTGTCGCGTCAGGCGGAAATCTCTTAGACGTTCGGCTAATGAAACTTCGGTTCGTGGCCTGGATCACAATGCGTCAGTTTCCCGTTCAGGCCAGCAATTGGCGCTCATGCTAGCAACTGCGCGATCCGAAGTCGGCGAGCCGCGTCACACGACAGATGCGTCCGCGACCTGTGCCTCCGGCCGTTTAACCGTTAGAATGCACGCCCCGTGCACGAAGGAACCGATCGCCATGTCATTTTTCCGCAAGAACGACCAGCAGTGGCTCCGGCAAATATTGCAGGCGATACCTTTGCCATTGGTTCCCGGACTGACACTGGCCGATGCACTGAGCGGCGCCAAAGACAGCAGCGGCAGGATTTCGATGACTTTCGCTCCCGCATACCCCGCGCACCGTTGGCAGACGCAGTTGGAGCAGCAAGTCAAAGAGGCACTGGCATCGAGCCATACACAGGTGGACATCGGCTGGGAATGGGGCGTCGCCCAGGTACAGCCACTCAATCACCAGACGCATATTCCCGGCGTCCGCAATATCGTTGCCATCGCCTCGGGAAAGGGCGGCGTTGGCAAATCCACGACGACGGTCAATCTCGCCTTGGCGCTGGCGGCCGAAGGTGCGCGGGTAGGCATACTCGACGCGGATATTTATGGTCCCAGCCAGGCCCACATGCTGGGCGTCTCCAGTCAGAGACCGCAGATGCTGACGCCGAACCTGATGCAGCCGATCCCGTGCGCGAACGGCGTCCAGTTGATGAGCATGGGTAATCTGGTCACGGAAACTACGCCGATGGTCTGGCGCGGCCCCATGGTCAGCGGCGCCTTGCAGCAGCTGCTGAAAAACACCCGCTGGGACAATGTGGACTACCTGCTCGTGGACATGCCGCCGGGCACCGGTGATATCCAGTTGACGCTGTCGCAGAACGTACCGGTATCCGGTTCCGTGATCGTGACAACACCCCAGGACATAGCTCTGCTGGATGCGCGCAAAGGCATCGAAATGTTTCGCAAGGTGAATATTCCGGTGCTGGGTATCATCGAGAACATGGCGACTCATGTATGCACTCAATGTGGTCACCACGAAGCCATCTTTGGCGAAGGTGGCGGCGCTGCACTTGCGCGCGATTATGCCGTTGACGTGCTGGGCCGTCTGCCGCTGCAGCTCAATATTCGCGAGCAGACCGACAGGGGCGCTCCACCGGTATTGAGTGATCCGGAGTCAGCCGTCAGTCTGATCTATCGGGATATGGCGGTGTCGATAGCCGGGCGCCTGTGGGCGCTCAGTCTCGGGGGCGAGAAGTCTCCCCAGATCAGCATGAGTGACGATTAACCGAGTCTGGAGATCCTCTGGTCAGGTCCGGATTGCGTCTGGCTTTAGGCGCCGGACGTTACAGGAGGCTCCCAGGCAACCATTCAGTCGTTGGCGGAGACTACCCGCCGGATTTTGGAGTCAGGCATGTCAATCAAAGCGGATAAATGGATTCGCCGGATGGCGGAACAGAACGGGATGATCGAACCTTTCGAACCGAGCCAGGTCCGCTATGACCGCGACAGCGGGCAGCGGCTGATTTCCTACGGGACGTCGAGTTACGGTTACGATGTACGCTGCGCCAATGAGTTCAAGGTATTTACAAACGTCCATTCCGTGACGGTGGATCCGAAACACTTTGATGAAAGCAGCTTCGTCGACATGGTGGGCGATGTCTGCATTATCCCGCCGAATTCTTTTGCGTTAGCCCGCACGGTGGAATATTTCCGCATTCCCCGCAGTGTGTTGACGGTCTGCCTTGGCAAATCCACGTATGCCCGCTGCGGCATTATTGTGAACGTCACGCCGTTGGAGCCCGAGTGGGAGGGGCATGTGACCCTGGAATTCTCCAACACGACGCCACTACCGGCAAAGATTTACGCCAATGAGGGCGTAGCGCAAATGCTGTTTTTTGAAAGCGACGAAATCTGCGAAACTTCCTATGGAGACCGGGGCGGCAAATATCAGGGGCAGCGTGGCGTTACCCTGCCGAAGACCTGAAGGCTCAGATCTTCGGATTTTGAACCTCTTAGCCGGATTTCTTTGCCCGGTACTGTTCCGGAATCTGCTCGACGGAATTGATTACCGGGGTCAGCTTTTTCAACAGGCCGTCCTGAATGTCATAAATCCAGCCATGAATGGATAGTTCCTCGCCCTGATCCCACGCGTTCTGCACGATATTGGTATGAGAGACATTGGCTACTTGTTGTGCAACATTCAGCTCGCACAGCAGATTGACCTTTTCTGCCGGATTTTCCATTTCCTGAAATGAATCGCGATGATTGTAATAGACGTCGCGCACGTTTCGCAGCCAGTTATCCACCAGGCCGAACTGCACGTGACCCAAAGCCGCCTGGACGCCGCCACAGCCATAATGCCCGCAGACGATGATGTGTTTGATTTTCAGCACGGCGACGGCGTAGTGCAATACAGACAGACAGTTCAGATCGGTGTGCACTACGGTGTTGGCGATATTGCGGTGAACGAAGAGTTCGCCGGGGAGCAGGCCTACGATTTCATTGGCAGGGACGCGACTGTCGGAGCAACCGATCCAGAGGAATTCCGGTTTCTGCTGGCGAGCCAGCTTCTCAAAAAACTCAGGATCGGCAGCCTTGATCTTGTCTGCCCAGCGAACGTTGTTATCGAAGAGCGAGGTTAGTTCAGCCACACTACGGCTCCCGTGCATTTGAAGGGGCGAGGAGTATAACCAAACTCCCGGTGAAATGGTAAGCTCCGTCTTTTTTGGCGGCGCGCTATGGCAGTAACCCTCTATTGGCACGACTACGAGACCTGGGGGGCGGACCCTTCTGTTGATCGGCCCTGTCAGTTCGCCGGTCTGCGTACTGACGCAGCACTGCAAGTGATTGACGAACCGCTGGTGCTTTTCTGCCAACCCCCCGACGACGTGCTGCCCCATCCCGATGCCTGTCTGATTACCGGAATTTCCCCACAGAAAGCCTATGACGAAGGGTTGGCCGAGCCAGCATTCGCCGCGGCAATACAGGCGCAGCTTGCGGTGCCGGGCACGTGCGGAGTCGGCTACAACTCGTTGCGCTTCGATGATGAAGTAACCCGCTTCATGTTGTACCGCAACTTCTTCGATCCCTACGAACGGGAGTGGAAAAACGGCAACAGCCGCTGGGATATCATCGATATGGTGCGCCTGTGTTACGCGCTGCGCCCGGGAGGGCTGGAGTGGCCGATGATTGATGGACGGCCGAGCTTCCGCCTCGAGGATCTTGCCGAGGCCAACGGATTGCAACACACGTCGGCGCATGATGCGCTGTCCGACGTGGAGGCGACTATCGCGCTGGCCCGCCTGATAAAGGAGCGCCAGCCGGCGTTGTTCCGTTTTGCCTTCGAGCACCGCCTCAAGGCCAAATGCGCCACACGACTTGATGTAATGCTGCGCAAGCCGGCCCTGCATGTTTCCTCCATGTTCGGAGTCGAGCGCGGATGTGTCGCGTTGATCGTGCCACTGGCCATGCATCCATCCAACGCCAATGCAGTGATCTGTTTTGACCTCTCGGCGGACCCGGCCGACCTGATCAGACTTGACGCCGCACAGATTGCCCAGCGGGTATTTACGGCGCAGGAAGACCTGTCCGAGGGCGAGAAACGGGTGCCGTTAAAGCTCGTTCATCTGAATAAATGCCCGCTCCTGCTGCCGCCGAAAATGCTGGACACGGCGGCGGCCCGTCGACTTGGAATTGACCGGGCCAGATGCGAGCAGCATTGGCAGCTTATACTGCAACATGACCTGGCAGAAAAAGTCCGGGCGGTGTTCGCGCAGCGCGAATTACCGCCCCGGGAAGATCCCGAAAGAATGCTGTACAACGGCTTCATCGGCGATGCAGACAAGCGACTGATGGCGCGGCTGCGGGAAGCGGATGCGGAGACTCTGGCAGATGCGCGCTGGCACTTCCAGGATGTACGCCTCAACGAGCTGCAGTGGCGCTATCGGGCGCGCCATTTTCCAGCTTCCCTGACCGATGGGGAGCGGATGCGCTGGATGGAATTCTGTACGCGGCGTTTGACGGAAGGCGGTGAAGGCGTGCAATCGATCGCACAGCTGCGTGCCCGGATCCGAGAACTCGATGAATCGTCCCAACTTGGGAAACGGGAAAAAATTCTGTTGCAGCAACTGTACCGTTATGCGGATGAACTGGCGCGCAAGTATCAGTTGGGTCGCAAGTGTAGCTGGTAAGCCCGTTTATTTTATTCCAGTGCTTGCAGGGAGCCCGGGCGCCGTTACAATAGCGCCGAAATTGCAGCAGCAGGGGGTCACGTGGAATTTGCAGGTGCACACATCCTTTCGGTGGATCAATTCGACCGGTCGGATATAGAGCGTATCTTTACCGTGGCTGACAGCATGGCTCCCTATGCCCTGAGGGAGCGGGTGACCCGGGTTCTGGAGGGCGCCATCCTCGGCAACATGTTCTTCGAACCCAGCACGCGGACCCGCGTCAGCTTCGGGTGTGCTTTCAACCTGCTGGGCGGAGAGGTCCGCGAGACGACGGGATTCAAGAGCTCGGCCATTGCCAAAGGCGAATCATTGTACGACACCGCCCGGGTTCTATCCGGCTACAGTGACGTCATCTGCATGCGCCATCCCGCGGCCGGCTCGGTGGCCGAGTTTGCCGCTGCCAGCCGTGTGCCGGTGATTAATGGCGGCGACGGCACCAACGAGCATCCGAGCCAGGCGTTGCTGGATCTCTACACCATCCGGCGGGAATTGAGCGGCAGGGGGCGGGGACTGGACGGTTTGCGCATCGCCATGATCGGCGACCTGCGCTACGGACGTACCGTACACTCGCTGTCTCGCCTGCTCACACTTTTTGACAATCTGCAGATCGTTCTTGTCTCTCCGGTCGAGCTCGCCATGCCGGATGAGCATATCGAACACGCGCGCAGGGCCGGCCACAGCGTCCACGTTTCCACGGAGCTGTTCCCCAGTATCTCCAATGTAGACATCGTCTACTCCACACGGATCCAGGAAGAACGCTTCGCGAGCAAGGAAGAAGCGGATCTTTACCGTGGCCGCTTCCGTCTCAACCAGTCCATTTATACCCAATACTGCGAGCCCAACACCGTCATCATGCACCCATTGCCGCGCGATTCGCGGGCGGATGCCAATGAACTGGACAATGACCTGAACCAGAATCCGAATCTGGCGATATTTCGCCAGGCCGACAACGGTCTGCTGGTGCGCATGGCCCTGTTTGCACTGGTCCTGGACGTGGTGGATCTGGTGGACAAACATGCCCGGCCGGTTAACTGGTACCACCGCCGATTCTAGGGAACCTCTGATCAAGTCCGGACAGCGTCTGCGCGCGCCAGGACGTTCGGCCCGCAAGGCGCTATTCGTAGCGAATGGCCTTAGCCCTTCGCAAGAAGAGCAAC
>CAZXLJ010000080.1:0-15024 GCA_964641175.1 uncultured Cellvibrionaceae bacterium | reverse complement strand
TGACTTCGGCCTGGAATGTCTCGGTCCACAGGTGCGGGTTTTCCAGTTTGATCTGGTTGATGACGTCGATGCCGAAATTCAGATGCATGGATTCATCGCGCAGGATGTACTGAAACTGTTCCGCAACGCCGGTCATTTTATTGCGACGGCCCATGGAGAGGATCTGGGTGAAACCGCAATAAAAGAATATCCCCTCGGTGATCACGTAAAAGCCGATCAGATTGCGCAGTAATTCCTGATCTGTTTCCGGGGTGCCGGTAACGAATGACGGACTGCTGATGTCCTGCGTATGCGCAATGCTCCACGCAGCCTTTTTGGCGACGGAAGGCACTTCGCGATACATGTTAAAGACTTCACCTTCGTCCATGCCCAGAGATTCGATGCAGTACTGATAGGCATGGGTGTGAATGGCTTCTTCAAACGCCTGTCGCAATAGATATTGACGCGCTTCCGGGTTGGTGATGTGGCGATAAATGGCCAGCACGAGATTGTTGGCAACCAATGAATCGGCCGTGGAAAAATAGCCCAACGAGCGCATGACGATGGTACGTTCGTCATCCGTTAAACCGTCGGCGCTTTTCCACAGGGCGACGTCCGCCGTCATGTTGATTTCCTGCGGCATCCAGTGATTGGAGCAGCCATCCAGATATTTCTGCCAGGCCCAGTCGTATTTGAATGGAACCAGCTGGTTCAGGTCGGCACGGCAGTTGATCATCCGCTTGTCATCAACCTGGATCCGTGCGGCGCCCATTTTCAGTTCCTCCAGACCCGGTGCCGGGTCAAGTTCCGCCACTGCACGTCGAGCCTTCGCCACGGCGTCCTCGGTCGAGACATGTGCGGTTTTTTCTGCCGACCGTTCGGTCGCAGGCGCTGCAGCCGGTTGCGCCGCTACCGGTGCGGTCACATAGTCTGCTGCCGGTTCGGCAACGGTTTCGACGGCGGATTTTGGCGGCGATTTCGGCGCGGCGGTTTTATGGGTGATGGGGGAATCGTCGTTGTAGTCGTCCCAGCTAAGCATAATTTGACCTTGTTAACTCTGTGATTATGTAAAAGCCACTTCGGTGACGAAGCAGCTTCTAACCGTACTGTGGGTTTACTGACAAGCTTCGCAGTCTGGATCATCCAGGGAGCAGGCCAGCGGCACCTCGGCTGGCGCTGCTTGCGCGCTTGTGGCACTGCTGGCGCTGCCATTGAGTTTGACCGCATTGAGATTACTGTTTTCGACGGTCGACTTCTCGGTGCTGGTCGCTGCCAGGGCGCGCAGATAATAGGTCGTTTTCAAGCCGCGGAACCAGGCCATGCGATAGGTAAAATCCAGCTTCTTGCCATTGGCACCGGCGATATACAGGTTAAGGCTTTGGGACTGGTCGATCCATTTTTGCCGGCGGCTGGCGGCGTCGACAATCCAGCGCGCTTCCACTTCGAACGCCGTGGCGTAAAGCTGCTTCAGTTCCTCCGGAATGCGGTCGATTTTCTGTACCGAGCCTTCGTAATATTTCAGATCGTTCACCATGACGCTGTCCCAGAGTTTCAGTGCTTTCAGGTCGCGCACCAGGTAGGGGTTGACCACGGTGAACTCGCCGGACAGATTGGATTTGACATAAAGGTTCTGGTAAGTCGGTTCAATCGACTGCGATACCCCGGTGATATTGGCGATGGTGGCCGTCGGCGCAATCGCCATGGTGTTGGAGTTACGCATGCCCTGGGTCTTCACTTTCTCCCGCAGGGATTTCCAGTTCAGCGTCTGGCTGCGATCCTGTTCGATATATTGATGGCCGCGGTTTTCTGCCAGCAGCTCGATGGAATCGATAGGGAGAATGCCTCTGGCCCACAAAGACCCTTCGAATGTGCTGTAACTGCCACGCTCCGCTGCGAGATCACTGGATGAATCGATGGCGTTATAGCTGATCAGTTCCATGGAGCGGTCGGCAAAATCCACGGCTTCCTGACTGCTGTACGGGATGCGCATTTTATAAAGCGCGTCCTGAAATCCCATGATGCCCAGACCGACAGGTCGGTGACGCATGTTGGAAGTGCGGGCAGTGTTGACCGCGTAGTAATTGATGTCGATGACATTGTCCAGCATGCGAATGGCGGTGCGGACAGTCTTTTGCAGCTTCTCCTCATCAAGTTTGCCGTCAACGATATGTTGAGCGAGGTTGACCGAGCCGAGATTGCATACGGCAATCTCTTCGTTTGCCTTGGTATTCAGGGTGATTTCCGTGCAGAGGTTGGAAGAGTGAACCACACCTACATGCTGTTGCGGACTGCGCAGATTGCAGCTGTCCTTGAACGTCATCCAGGGATGGCCCGTCTCGAACAGCATGCCGAGCATCTTGCGCCAGAGATCCAGGGCGCGGACCTTCTTGAACAGTTTCAGCTTGCCATCCGCAGCCATCTGCTCGTATTCGGCATAACGGACCTCGAATGCCTTGCCGAACAGATCGTGCAGGTCGGGCGCATCGTTAGGCGAAAAAAGTGTCCAGGACTGGTCATCGAAGACCCGCTTCATGAACAGGTCAGGAATCCAGTTGGCAGTATTCATGTCATGGGTGCGGCGCCGGTCATCGCCGGTATTCTTGCGCAGCTCCAGAAACTCTTCGATATCCAGATGCCAGGTTTCCAGATAGGCGCAGACCGCACCCTTGCGTTTGCCACCCTGATTGACAGCCACGGCGGTATCGTTGGCCACCTTGAGAAACGGCACCACACCCTGGGATTTGCCGTTGGTGCCCTTGATGTAGGAGCCCAGGGCGCGCACAGGCGTCCAGTCATTGCCCAGACCGCCAGCCCATTTTGAAAGCATGGCGTTGTCCTGGATCGCACCGTAGATCCCGGTGAGATCGTCCGGGATACTGGTCAGATAACAGGATGACAGCTGTGGACGCAATGTCCCCGAATTGAACAGCGTGGGCGTGGAACTCATGTAGTCGAACGATGACAGCAGGTCATAAAATTCGATGGCACGGGCATTCTTGTCATCTTCTGCGACCGCAAGACCCATGGCAACGCGCATGAAAAAGATCTGGGGAAGTTCGAAGCGCACGCCTTCACTGTGAATAAAGTAGCGGTCGTACAAGGTTTGCAGGCCCAGATAGCTGAACTGGTTATCCCGCTCGGGGCGCAGGGCCGCGCCGACGCGATCGAGATCGAAAGACAGCAGGTCGGGTGAAATCAGCTCCAGCTCAATGCCCTTGACGATAAAGTTCTTCAGCGCCGGCGAGTAATACTCCGCCATTTGATGCTGGGTGGCGGTCTCGGCCACCTGCAGGAAGCGCAGGGCCTCACTGCGCAGTTTGTCCAGCAGCAGGCGGGCGGTGGCGAAAGTATAGTTGGGTTCCTTTTCCACCAGCGTGCGAGCGGAAATCACCAGGGAAGTGTTCAGGTCGGCGTAGGAAACACCGTCGTAGAGGTTGCGCATGGCTTCTTTGAGGATGACCTGGGGGTCGACTTCCTGCAGGCCTTCACAAGCCTCCGAGACCAGGGTAGTCAGGCGCTCGATGTCCAGGGGCCGCTCGCTGCCGTCCGGCATGATGACGCGCACTTTGGGGAATTCCAGGTCCGCGGTGATCCTGGATTTCTCGGCCCGCAGGCGGGCTCGCTCAGAGCGATATATCACGTAGTCCCGGGCGACCTTGTGCTCGCCGGTACGCATCAGCACGAGTTCGACCTGATCCTGGATTTCTTCAATATGGATAGTGCCGCCGGATGGCATCCGTCTTTTGAACGTTGCAGTGATCTGGTCAGTCAGCTTGGCCACGGTTTCATGGACCCGTCTCGACGCGGCGGCAGTTCCACCTTCAACGGCAAGGAAAGCCTTGGTCATGGCGATGGAAATTTTTTCCAGGTTGTAGGGCACGACCGTACCGTTGCGCTTGATCACACGCAGTTGTCCCGGCGCGGTGATCTGGACACTGGAAGCGGAGCCGACGGTGGGGTGGGCAGTTTGCGGGTTGGGTGGCGTATTGGTTTCTACATCAGTTTGCATTGGTCGACTCCCCTGTGGATCTCTTGACTCGGGTGCTTCGTCGGCGTACCGGAAGGTTCTGGCCGGCAATCGAGCCCCGTTGTGATAGGTGATGTATGGTGAGGTTGGAAACACCATATATGGTGTCTGGTTCGTAAGTGCCATACAAGATAATGCGTTTTGACCCGTGGTGCAAGTTGCTCAACCAGTGAGTAACCTGTGGATAAGTTGTGTATAAGCAGCGCGGGCGCCGGCTGGCGCGGGCAAGGCCCTCGACGGACTCTGTCTATAATATTTGCGAATGACCCGGAAACCGCTTAGACCGTTACGAGGATCCGACAGCTCGGGTGGTAATAATGCACAGATTCTTTAAAAGGGAATGCGTAAGCTGCCAGTTCAATTTAACTTGGCAGGGACATAGGTTATGACACGCAAGACAACTTGGGGTGCCGGTGTGCGGGATATCAAGAAATCAGGTACCGGAATACGGGGTATCAAATCACTGATCGGCGCTGCCCTGGTTCTTGGCAGCCAACTGTGCGCAGCAGTGGCTCCCGACGCTTTTTTCAAGGCGACCCCCGTGGGCAGCTGGCAGACCCGGGAAGAAATAACCACGGATGCCAAAGGCAAGCAAACTGTCATGCTGGTCAAGACATCGCTGTTGGAAAAGGTGGATTACCAGGGAGCGCCACATTACTGGATTGAAACCGCCATGGAGAACTTCAAGGTCAAAAAAGGCAAACGCAAACCGGTCGGCCAGCCCATGGTTATCAAGGCCCTTGTCGACGCCAGCGTCATGGGCGCCCAGTCTCAGAATGTCATCGGTAATCTGCAGAAGTACGGGCGGGAAATAATCATGCAGCAGGGTGATCAAAGCCCGATGCGGATCACCGAGGGTGGCGCTTTTGCACAGATGATGATGAAGTCCATGGGCGTTAAAGTGGATTATGACTACCAGCAGGCCGGCGAAAAGACAGTGGATGTTCCGGCAGGCCAGTTCAAATGTGAAAACCTCAAGGGTGCAGGCAACACCGAAGTCAAAGTGCTGGTGCAAACCATGCGGATTCAGGCGGAGGTCGAAACCTGTATCTCGGACAAGGTCCCGTTTGGCATTGTTTACTATCAGTCCAACAGCACTACCAACGGCAAAGCCTCTACTACAGAAGCCAAACTGACCGAATTCAGCAAAACCGGCGCGACCTCGTTAATCACCCAGGCGCCGGTCGATGCGCCGCAAATGCCGAAGCTGTTTTAGAGAGTGGGGCAATTCTGAGCGGCGGTACGCCCGGGGCAGTTATCGTCCGCTTCAGTTCCCGTGCATTCCCGTCGTGAGCGGTTCGGTGCCGGCCAGGCGCATTCCCATTTCCAGCAATCCGGTCCAGGGATCATCGCTTTCCAGCCCCTTGATACACCGATCCACATAGGCACACAGGTGGATGAGGGCTCGCAGCTGTTGCCGGTTCAATCGCTGCAGCGCCCCGCGGACCACGGGCAGGCGGAAATCGAAGACACCGTACTGGCGCGCCACCGATTCGAGGGACAAGCCGCGAAGCTGCGCATGTTTGAGCGCCGCAAGGGCGCGGATATCCCGGCTCATCGCCCACAGGATGACCGTGACCTCGCTGCCTTCCGCCTTCAGGCCCTGCAAGTGCGCTGCGACGCCTCGCGCGTCACCCAGAAGGGCTTTATCAACCAGGGAAAACACATCGAAGCGGGCGCTGTCTGCCACGGCATCAGCCATGGCCTGGGCGTCAATGATGCCTTGATGATCGAGCAACCGCAGCTTTTCGATTTCCTGGGCGGCAGCCAGCAAGTTGCTCTGGGTTCGGCTTTTGAGAATTTCCAGCGCCGCCGGCTCCGCCTCCAGGCCGGCGCGCTGCAGACGCTGGCGTAACCAGTTGGCCAGATGGTGTTCACTGACCGGCCAGACAGTAACGACAAGTCCGCATTGTTCGATGGCCTGCACCCAACTGCTTTTGGCCGCCCCGCGATCCAGTTTGGGCGCGGTGATCAGCAGCAGGGTCTCCTCCACGGGGCGTTCGCAAAAAGCTTTGAGCACGTCGCCACCGGCGTCAACGAGTTTGCCACTGTGCAGGCGCACTTCCAGCAGTTTGCGATCGGCAAACAGGCTCATGCTGTTGGCGCTGGCAGAAAGCTGGCCCCAGCTGAAACCGGGATCGGTGTGGTAGATCTCGCGCTCGGTATAGCCATCTGCGCGGGCGGCTTGCCGGATACGGTCGCAAGCCTCCTGAATCAGGAGAGGCTCATCACCGGTCACCAGATAAATCGGACGCAACCCCCGCCTTAACGCCTGCTCCAGCTGGTCCCCATTGATCCTAGGCATCGCCGGGCGCGGACTCAAGTACGCGATGTGCCAACTCCCGGCGCATCTCTGCCAACAGCATGGCTTCCTCTTCCGATTTGGCCACTGTACTGGCCGGATCGAAATCATAAACGCGGGACGCTGACACGGTCTTCGTCAGATACACCAGCGCCTCCTCATCGGCGCGGGCATCGACAGCGTCGACAGGGTGGTTGGGGGTGTAGCGAAAAGAGACAGACAGGGTCAGCTCATATTGGGATGGCGAACCGATCTGGGTCACCGCCACGACACGCCGGTCAAGCTGCTCCTGTCCGAGGGTCAGTTGCCATGGCGCCTGATCCGACTGATCAATGTCCAGGCGGCGCATGGCATCCTTGACCGCCACACTGAACGCATCCATCCGGGTCGCGGACAACAGGTGGAGTGTTTCCGGAACGGTGTTGTGACTGAACCCGCGCAGCTGCCAGCCGCAACCGGCGAGCACCAGCAGTATGGTCCCGAGGGCGAGACGGCGCGCCAGCCATAGGGCCGGTCCGCATGACATGATTCCTGATCCCGTCATGAGCGCACAACGATGTTGACGAGTTTGCCTGGCACCACGATCACCTTGACCACCGGTTTGTCTTCGATAAAGCGCATGGCATTGGCATCGGTTCGGGCGAGGGCCTCCAGCTCTTCACGGGTGGCGTCCACCGACGCTTCGAACTGGCCCCGCAGTTTGCCGTTGACCTGCACCGCCAGGGTGATAGTGTCGCGGCTCAGCGCCGCTTCATCACATTCGGGCCACGGCGTGTTCAGCAGGTCGGTCTCGTTGCCGAGGGCCAGCCAGAGGCTGTGGGTGATATGTGGAACGATAGGTGCCAGCATGCGGATCGCGGCATCCAGCGCCTCGCGTTCCACGGCCAGGCCCTCCGGGGTGCTGCGATCGGCAAGGCGGCCGGTTTCATTGAGCAACTCCATCACCGCGGCGATCGCGGTGTTGAAGGTCAGGCGCCTGCCGAAGTCATCGCTGACCTTACGGATGGTGGCGTGGGTCTTGCGACGCAGGTCGCGCTGCTGATCCGTCAGGCTTTCCGGTGTAAATTGACCGGGCGTACCCGCTTCGACGTGCTGGGCCACCGTTTTCCACAATTTGCGCAGGAACCGGAAGGCACCTTCCACCCCGGTGTCGGTCCATTCGAGGCTCTGTTCCGGTGGGGCAGCGAACATGGAAAACAGGCGTACCGTGTCCGCGCCGTACTGCCGGATCAGATCCTCGGGGTCCACGGTGTTGCCCTTGGATTTGGACATCTTGCTGCCGTCCTTGAGCACCATGCCCTGGCAGAGCAGCCGTGCGAACGGTTCATCACAATGTACCAGCCCCTCGTCGCGCATCAGCTTGTGAAAGAAGCGGGCATAAAGCAGGTGCAGGATGGCGTGCTCGATCCCGCCGACGTACTGGTCGACCGGCAGCCAGTACTTCGCCTTTTCCGGGTCGACCATCTGATCGGCATTGGGCGATGTGTAGCGCGCGTAATACCAGGACGACTCCATAAAAGTATCGAAAGTGTCTGTTTCACGCTCCACGGCCTGCCCTTGGAATACATCCTTGCGCCACTGCGGATCGGCCTTGATCGGGGACTGCACGCCGTCCATGACCACTTCTTCAGGCAGCAAAACGGGCAGTCTTTCCATGGGAACAGGGATTTCACCACCGTCTGGCAGATTGAAAATCGGTATGGGAGCGCCCCAGTAACGTTGCCGCGAAACCCCCCAGTCGCGCAGCCGGAAATGAGTGGTAACCTCACCCTTGCCTGCGCTCACCAGCTTTGCGGCGATCGCGTCAAAGGCGGCATCAAATTCCAGACCGTCGAACTCGCCGGAGTTGACGAGACGCCCCTTGTCGGTAAAGGCGGAGTGTTCAAGATCGACGGGCTGACCATCGACACGCTCGATGACCTGCTTGACGGGCAGGCCATATTTGTTGGCAAATTCGAAATCCCGCTGGTCATGGGCCGGGACCGCCATCACGGCACCGGAGCCGTAATCCATCAGCACGTAATTGGCGACCCACACGGGTACGGAGGCGCCAGTGACCGGATGCAGCGCCACACAGCCAGTGTCCATGCCGAGTTTTTCCATGTTGGCCATGTCCGCTTCGGCTACCGATTGCACTTTGCAGCGCTCGATAAAGGCGGCGAGCGCCGGGTTAACCTGCGCAAGTTGCAAGGAAATGGGATGGGTTGCGGCCAGGCTCAGATAAGTGACGCCCATCAGGGTATCGGGGCGGGTGGTGTAGACCTGAAAACCCGTATGCTCGCCAACCGCCTCGCGCAGATCAAAACGCATCTGCACACCCCGGCTCTTGCCAATCCAGTTGCGCTGCATGGTTTTCACCTGCTCGGGCCAGTCAGGCAACTTATCCAGATCGTTCAGAAGTTCTTCGGCGTAATCCGTGATGCGGATGAACCACTGGGGAATTTCCTTGCGGACCACGGCGGTTTCGCAGCGCCAGCACTTGCCCTCGACGACCTGCTCATTGGCCAGAACGGTCTGGTCGTGGGGGCACCAGTTGACCGAGGAGACTTTTTTATAAGCCAGACCTTTTTCATAAAGGCGGGTAAAGAACCACTGCTCCCACTTGTAGTACTCAGGCCGGCAGGTGGTGACTTCACGGGACCAGTCGAAACCGAAACCGAGAGCCTTGAGCTGACTTCTCATATAGTCGGTGTTGGAGTAGGTCCATTGCGCCGGCGCGGTGCAATTCTTGATGGCAGCATTTTCCGCCGGCAGGCCAAAGGCATCCCAACCCATGGGATGGAGAACGTTTTTCCCCAGCATGCGCTGATAGCGGGCAATGACATCGGTAATGGTGTAGTTGCGCACGTGCCCCATATGCAGCCGCCCGCTCGGATAGGGAAACATCGCCAGGCAGTAGTACTTTTCGCGGCTGGGGTCTTCGACGGTGACAAAGCTGTGGTTGTCTTCCCAGTAAGTCTGGGACTGCTGTTCGACGAGGCTGGGTTGGTAAGTGTCGTTGATCATGAGTATCAGGAGGTCGCTGTGGATGTCACGACAATGCGGCGCATCATCTTGATTAAGACAAAAGGGGGGCAATTATAGGCTGGCTGCAGCGCTTTACGCATCCTTTGCCTGCTGATTGATGGCCGACGCCCGGTTTCGAGTCCTGTCGACCCGGGAACCATGCGCGGCACACCGCTTGCAGGTGGCCGACGATAAACAATATCTTCCCACCTTTGGAGCGTCGCGCAGTGCTGACGAAAGAAAAACGCACAGTAAGCAGGCAGGTCGACCCGCTCAGAGCACCAAAAGCAGGCGCGATGCGCGATCCCGACGTCGCTTATTGCCGGGCGTACCGACGCCGCCAGGATATTTTTCTGCTGATTCGCCAATTGAATCAGCTAACCAAAGGCGTTCAGCGACATCGTGGCATGAGCATGGGGCTGCTTGCCGGCAGCCCCTTCTTCCGGGGCGATTTCGCGGTCCTGCAACGGCAGCTGGAACGGCTGTTGCGGTGCCTGGAAGTGCTGGTGGCAGAAACCGGTTTGCTGTCGGAGCGTGAGAAGGCCAACCTTCACGGAGCGTGGGAGACGATCCGGGCGGACTGGCAGGACGACGATGTCATCGACAATTTTGAATTGCATTCGCATTTCATTATTGCGTTGCAGGGGATCGTGACGAGTCTGGCGCGCATGCTGGAGCGACCGGTGTCAGATGAAATCGCCGAGGAATTCGGTCTGGAAGCTCCGGAGATCCAGTCCGGCTACCCGCAAATGTTCAAGCAGATAGAACTGCTGAACTTTGCCACCCGCCAGGCGCCGGAAATGATTGAGCAGGTGGCCCGCATCCGAGGGCTGGCCACCTACGCGGCCGCTCGCAAGCAGTGCGACATTCAACTCGAACGGAAACTGCGCTATGCCATCGGCTGCGCCCGCAGTGCCAACGAAAAATTGAGACTCCAGGCCGAGCGGCTGGAAGGGCTTCTGGGCGGGGCGGTGCCCACCCTATCCATGGTCAAGACGTACGAGCTTAAACTGATGTTCCTGTTAAACACCGTGGAGATGGATATTCTCTCCGGAGCCAGCATAACCGCCGAGAGCCGGCAGCTGTTCAAGCTGGCCAGCGAAATTGTCGACGTCTATCTGCAGGTGGTTGAGGATTCGATGGATGCCATGGCCGGATGGCATCAGCAGGACATGGAAACCTGGGTAGGATATGCGTGAAGTTGCTTGCAGCGCGCTGCGCGGAGACGGTAATTAAGGCGACGCTTGCGAAGGTTGCTGCAATTGTGCGGGCTCCGAAAGCTTCTGAAAGTCATGGATGTAATTGTCGATCCGCTTATGGAAGCGCGCTTTCTGCCGTTCACTCAGGCTGTTGAGAACGCGGGCGATCAGGTTGTAGGTCAGCGCCTGGTTGTGATCATAAAGTTTCTGGATATCCGGATCCCAGTTGTCGGTCCGATAAAAAAGAACCTCGCCCAGGCCTTTATGCAATCGCCTGGTATCGGCGCGCGCCGCCAGCAGTGTTGCTACCCGATCGAGAATCTGTTTTTGCTGGACCGCGGTAGGCTCTTCGTAATCAGTCATTGCCTGCGCCCACTCCTGAACCCAGGATTTCTGCTCCCGGGTCAGTGAACCGGCCCAGCGAGTCAGGTGTTTCTGCAGGTCATCAGCGCGCTTTTTCACTTGTTTACTGGGGGAAATGTCGACGTATTCATCAATGAACTCCTGCCGTTCCACTTCCAGATTTTTCATCAATTCCTCGACCTGGGCATCGCTTAGCGTGGCGAGAATCCGGACGATGTCCGGCATCAGGCGGTTCAATGACAGATCCGCCAGATCCTGCACCTTATCGGTTTCAGCGTGCACGCTGGCGCCGGTGAAGTCGGCTTCGGAAATGCGTGTCCTGAGTTCAGTCAGATAGGCGATATACAGCGGCAACTGGGTTTGCCGATGCCAATGGTGAAAGCTATTAAGGGCTGTTTTGGCCTCTTCTTCCTGGGCGCCGACCAGATTGACCAGCTTTTCAGCCTTCCACAGCATCAACCGGTCCAGCATGTTGTAAGCAACGCGCACCACACAGCCACTCAACAGCACGACACTGCAGAATACGAGCAACCATTTTCTGGCCGGACGCATCAAGGTCTGCATCCGGGTGGACTTGCTTGCGTCCATGGGCATACAGACCGAAGGTCTCTCCTGAAAAGTGATTTGCGCGTTATACGTTGAACCGAAAGTGGACAACGTCCCCGTCTGCAACAACGTATTCTTTGCCTTCCAGGCGCCATTTGCCGGCTTCCTTGGCACCGGCTTCGCCTTTGTTACGAATGAAATCGTCGTAGGCGATGACTTCTGCCCGGATAAATCCCTTTTCGAAATCCGTGTGAATCTTGCCGGCGGCCTGGGGGGCGGTGGCATTGACGGGAATGGTCCAGGCGCGAACTTCTTTGACGCCCGCGGTGAAATAGGTGTGCAGTCCCAACAGTTGATGACCCGCGCGAATTACACGATTCAGGCCCGGCTCGTCCATTCCCATCTCGGCCAGAAAGTCGGCTTTCTCGGAATCTTCCAGCTCGGCAATTTCACTTTCCAGCTTGTTGCATATGGGGACCACCACTGCATTTTCACTTTTCGCAAGCGCTTCTACCGCCTGCAGATAAGGGTTGTTCGTAAACCCGTCCTCGGCGACGTTGGCGATGTACATGGTCGGCTTGACCGTCAGCAGATTGAGCTCCTTGAGTGCGCGGCTTTCCTCATCGTTAAGGGGAAAGGCGCGCAGGGGTCTGGCTTCGTTCAGATGCGGCAGGACTTTTTCGAGCAGCCCCTGCATCATCTTCGCGTGTTTGTCCTGCCCCTTGGCCGCCTTGCTGTAGCGATTGAGGGATTTTTCCACCGTTTCCAGGTCAGCCAGCGCCAGCTCCGTGTTGATGGTTTCTATGTCGCCGACCGGATTGATTCTGCCGTCCACGTGGATGACATTATCGTCATCAAAGCAGCGCACCACATGGGCGATGGCCTCGGTTTCGCGGATATTGGCGAGAAACTTGTTGCCCAGGCCTTCGCCTTTGGAGGCGCCGGCAACCAGACCGGCGATGTCCACGAACTCCATGGTGGTGGGAATTATTTTCTCCGGTTTGACGATGGCGGCAATGGCCTCCAGGCGCGGATCCGGCACCGCCACGATGCCCGAGTTTGGCTCAATGGTGCAGAACGGAAAATTCTCGGCAGCGATACCTGCCTGGGTAAGGGCATTGAACAGTGTGGATTTACCCACGTTCGGCAAGCCGACGATTCCGCATTTAAAGCCCATAAGAGTTCCTGACTGTATGATTCAATGATTTAAATGTTACTGGCTGTGCAGCTTGTGGACAGCGCGCTCCCACTCACCCTGAACGACCTGATCCATGACCGCAATGGCCTTTTCACTGGCATCGTGCACCGCCTGCCGTTCGGCGGCAGGCGCTTTTTGCAGCACGAAAGAAACAACCTGGGATGCCTGCCCAGGGTGGCCGATGCCGAGACGCAGCCGGGCAAATTCACGGTTGTTGCCCAGGGCCCTGATGATGTCGCGCAGGCCATTGTGACCGCCGTGGCCGCCCCCGCGCTTGAGCCGGGCAACACCAGGAGGCAGATCAAGTTCGTCGTGCACGACAAGAATATGCTCGGCGGGAATCCGGTAAAAACCTGCCATCGCCGCGACGGCCTGGCCGCTCAGATTCATGTAGGTAGAAGGAATTAACAGACGGACGTCCCGGGAGCCCGCCATCAAAAGGCGCGCTGATCGACCGAAGAATTTGGGAGTATCCGCCAGCGGTGCCGAAAAGGTTTCGGCGAGCAGGGCCACAAAATCCGCCCCTGCGTTGTGGCGGGTACCGGCATATTGTGAGCCTGGATTGCCCAGGCCCACAATCAGCTCAACAGGTGCATGCATGGCTGCAACGGGAGATGACGGCGCTGGCGCTATTCGGCGGCAGGCGCGGGCTCATCTCCGGCATCCGCCGCAGAACCTCTGGGCTTGTTGATGGAAACTACGGGCAGATCGTGATCCGGGCCATGGCCCAGAGCAACGGATTCGACGCCTTTGGGCAATTTCAGGTCGGAGATGTGCAAGGTCTGGCCGAGTTCAACATCCTGCAAGTCCACTTCAATGTATTCCGGCAGATCGCCGGGCAGACAGGTGATATCCAGCTGCAACATGGTGTGTGCAACGATACCGCCGAGCTTGACCGCATTGTTGGTGCTTTCGTTCAGGAAGTGCAAAGGCACGCTGACCGCAATTTTCCGGGTTTTGGATACTCGCATGAAGTCGACATGCAGGATGCGGTCTTTGGCTGGATGGCGTTGCACGTCTTTCAGGATGACGTTCTCGCTGCCGCCATCAATGTTCAGGTCGATGATGTGCGAGTAGAACGCTTCACTTGAAAGATGTTTGACCAGTTCGCGGTGTTCAACCGTAATCTGCATGGGTTCCTTGCTGCCACCGTAAACGATGCCCGGTACCAGACCCGCGAGATTGCGCAGGCGGCGGCTCGCACCCTTCCCGGCAACATCGCGGACCTTGGCGTCTATCTTGAATGTTTCAGCTGACATAGGTCTTTCCTCAGGTTATCCAGGCATCCGCGACCAGAGTGCCCGGTAATCAAAAAAACCGGACGGGTCCGGCGTTTTATGGCAGACACTGCGTGTCTGCGAATTCAAATGTGGTCCGCTCACGGCGGTAAATTCAGCAGCGACACTTCAGTGGCGAAACTTCAGCAGCGACACTTCAGTGACGAAATCTCAGTGGCGAAACATGGCACTCAACGATTCTTCATTACTGATGCGGCGCATGGCTTCAGCCAGCATGGTTGACAGGGTCAGCGGCCGGATACGGCCACTGGCGCGCGCTTCTGCACTCAGAGGAATAGAGTCGGTGACCACCAGTTCGTCCAGCTTCGACTGACTGACCCTTTCGACAGCCGGGCCCGACAAAACCGGGTGCGTACAGTAGGCAACCACTTTTTTGGCGCCGTGATCTTTGAGGGCTGCGGCCGCGTTGCACAGGGTTCCTGCGGTATCCACCAGGTCGTCCACCAGCAGACAGGTTCGACCTTCCACTTCGCCGATCAGGTTCATGATTTCGGCAACATTGGCGGCGGGGCGCCGTTTGTCAATGATGGCCAGGTCTGTCCCCAGCTGTTTGGCGACGGCGCGCGCGCGTACCACCCCACCGATATCGGGGGAGACGACGATCAGATCTTCAAAATTGCGTTGTTCAATGTCCGCGATAAGGACAGGTGACCCGTAGACGTTGTCCACCGGGATGTCGAAAAAACCCTGGATCTGCTCGGAGTGGAGATCCACCGTGAGCATCCGGTCCACGCCGACCGATGCCATCATGTCGGCAATCACCTTGGCGCTGATCGGAACCCGGGCCGAACGCACGCGCCGATCCTGGCGAGCGTAGCCGAAATAGGGAACAACAGCGGTGATGCGGCCGGCCGAAGCACGGTGCAATGCATCGACGATAAGCAACATTTCCATGATGTTATCGTTGGTGGGGGCGCAGGTGGATTGCATGACGAAAACATCGCGACCGCGTACGTTTTCGTTGATGTAGATACAGATTTCACCGTCGGAGAAATGTGTGACTTCGGCATCGCCTAGCGGAATGCCCAGTTTTTCAACGGTTCTTTCTGCGAGTTCCGGATTGGCGTTTCCGGTGAAAACCATTAAATCTGCCACGCTTGTCACCC
>CAZXLJ010000079.1:0-15110 GCA_964641175.1 uncultured Cellvibrionaceae bacterium | reverse complement strand
TCATGGTAAATTCCAGCCGGTTGGCCACTGCTCCCATTTGTGCGCGGGTATCGTTGATGGTTTCCAGCGCGATATCCACAATCTTCAACGCGGCGGTTGCGCCTTCGGCCGTACTTACCGACACATCAGCTATGGCATTACCGACACTGCTGGCGCTGTTGGTTTCCAGCAGGCCTGTCAGGGCCAGCATATTGGTGGGCGCGCCCTTTCCATGCTCGATAGAAATTTCCGTGCCGCTGACGGAATTCAGCTTGAGACTGTCTCCGACCAGCTCCGCCACAACACCATGTTCGGCCGATTTGGCGTTGATTGCGTCCCGCAGAGCCTCGGCCTGCCCGGTTGCGCTGGCACCGTCTGGAACCGTCGCCAGCGATACACCATTTATCAGCAGCGTCCCTTCCGGAATCACGCCGTGGTCGCTAACGTCGAGACCAGAAATATCGCCCGCTTCAGCGCGGGCATTGACTCCCAGCTCCGCCGCGTTGCCAGCTACTGTGGCTCCATATTTAATGGTGATTCCTTTATCGTCCTTGGAGGTAAAGCTCAATGTCGCTTGGTAAGCGTCGGCGATAGTTATGGGCACAGCACCCGGCGATGCTGCAATTCCGGTACTATCGGCTGAAGCGCCGCCGGCATACCGCACCCCAATTGCCGCGCCCTCCGGGTTGGACATGATCAACTGGCCATTATCGTCCAGCTCTCCTTTAACTAATCCGCCGGTTACATCGGTGATGCGCTCGGCCAGTTCCTGCATGCTGCCGGTATCGCCGATCTGATAACTATTCTGAGAACCGTCTGGCTGAAACAATGTTAATTCCAGGACTGCGTCGCCCCGTAGGATACCCGTGCCGGCCCCTGTCGCAAGAACCTCAGTAAACGCACGTGTTTCTACACCGGATACGTGTTGTTCGAATTTTTCCAACAGTTCCTTCATGTTGGTAACGCCGACCAGGTTACCCACGTTTTGCTCGTTAATAAACAATGAAGTATCGGGGTCCTGACCATCGATCAAGGTAATGTTGTCAGGGTCGACAGACATTCGCATACCAACGATATCCCCACTGGCAGTACCGCCCAGGGTTTTAACATCCATCGCCGGAATATTCATGGTGATGGTCTGCCCGGCATGGGCACCCACCTGCAGTTTTACTTCGCCCAGACTGCCGTCGAGCAGCTTCTGCCCGTTAAAGGTTGTGGACGTGGCGATGCGGTCGAGTTCCTGCTTGAGCTGCTGAACTTCAGCATCCAGCGTGGCCCTGTCGCTATCGGAATAAATTCCGTTGGCGGACTGGATTGCCAGTTCGCGGATGCGCTGCAGAATGTTGGTGGTTTCATCCAGCGCACCTTCAGCAGTCTGGATCATGGAGACACCGTCATTGCCGTTCCTCACCGCCTGGTCAAGGCCGCGGATCTGCGAAGTCATCCGGTTAGAGATCGCAAGCCCCGCCGCATCATCCGCAGCGGAATTGATCCGCAGACCGGACGAGAGTCGCTCCATCGCCTGGGAAAGGTCATTTCCGGATGCCACAAGCTGACGCTGTGCATTGAGTGAAGAAATATTTGTGTTAATAACCAGTGGCATAACCGGTCTCCATACGAGGACAAAAGTTCGTTAAATTTACCCGTCCTGTTAAGGACCGGACAATGTATGTCTGAGCATTCTGGCGGAACTCGTCGAAGCTTTGGCTGAGTCGGCGCCGGCGGCAAGGTTTTGACATACATGGCTTGTTACCTGTCCTAATGCAGCGGTCGTGCCAGCTTGGTAAGCGTCCATTTATCAATAACTTGAGAAGGGTCTACTGGCGTTTTAGAAAAACAGCGCGGCCGACCGGCGATTTTCTGCCGCTGTTGAAGACGGGGATTTGTCGAAGAGAGCAGGTGAACGCAGCGGGGATCTGCCGGCTCGAGCCGGCAAGTAAAGGTGATTACTAAAAAGGAGAGATTACAACTTGTTAATCAGGCTCAAACGGCTGGCCCGGATAAACGCCTGCTGGGCAGCTTCCAGTATCAAAGACTGCTGGGCCATGCGGGTCGAGGCTTCGGCGAGATCAAGATCACGCAATTGCGACAGTGCTTCTTTGCCGACAAATTCCGTATCCAGGTGAATTTCCCGAGTGGTATCCAGAGTGTTGCGACGAGCCCCGACTTCGGTGACGACATTGGATACGGATTCCTGAATCTTGCCGAGATTCTTCAAGGTTGAAGCAACCATTTCACCCATGCGGGTTTTACCTTCCGGCGAGTTGTCGAAATTCTTCAATGCATCCCGCAGACGCGACACGGTGGTCAGCAGCCCCTGATTTTCTGACGACTCCACCATGAATTTATCGCCGGCCTGAGGTTCTCCCACTATCCGGACGGAGACTCCCTTCATTTCAATCTCGTCACCGTTTTTAAATGGCTGGTTCGCGATTACCACTCGCCCGGTGGATCTTTCTACGGCAGTGAAGTTTTTTGACGGAGGTGCCACATCGGAGTCAGGGTTGAATGTAATGACCAGATCCTCCGGATAAAAAGCGTCATAAGCCTCCTGGTCGACCACCTGGCCGACGGTGATCTGCGCTGGAGGATTGCTACGGTTGGCACTGCTGGCCATGGTGGTGAAGGTTTTCTCCGCGCTGGGGATATCTACAAAAAGTGCTTTGCCTGAATCCGAAGCGGCCACGGTAGTGCTGGCGGAAACCTTGATACGCAGTTGCCCTTCGTCACCGTGATATTGGAAGCCCTGGGTATCGGAACCTGAAAATGGCGGCTGCGAGCTTTTATGACCGCCAAAAATATAATCACCGTTGGCATTTTTCGTATTCATCATGCTCATCAGTTCATCCATCTTGGAACCGACTTCACTGGCGATCGCCTGGTATTCGGAGGATCCCAAAGTGCCGGTATTCCCCGCAGAAACAGCCAGCTCCTGCAGTCTCGTGATGGAGGAGTTGATGCCGCCCAGAACCGTTTCTTCCAGCTCCAGATTATTTTCGGCAATGTTGATGTTCTTGTTGTACTGACCAATGGCGTTGAGCTGATCGGTCAACTGCAAAATCTTGGTTGCGGCCACCGGATCATCTGCCGCGGACTGCACACGCCTGCCCGTGGAAATCTGCTGCTGGGTTTTATTCAGCGCCTGATTCGCATCGGCCATGCCTTTGCGCGCAATCTCGAACATTTGTGAGGATGAAACTCGCATAAATTACGCTTCCACTGACATTCGTCAAAAACCAACCATCGTCAAAAACTTACTATTGTCAAAAACAAATCATCATCAAAATGAATTGATCAGACGCTCGAATATATCGCGGGCCACCGAAATCACCTGCGCATTGGCCGAGAACAATTGTTCAAACCGAATCAGGTCGGCCGCTTCCTCATCCAGGTTCACTCCGGATATCGATTCGCGCAGGCTCTCGGACTGACCCATCACATGTTCGGCAGCGTCCCGGTTGAGTTTAGCGGAATGGGCGGCGGTGCCGACTTTTTCCACCAGCGATCCATAGGACTGGCTGAAAGATGCGCTGCCTCCGGCCAAAGTTTTCGCTTCCTGCAAGGCCACCAGATTCAACGCGTTGCGATTGTCCATGGACGCGTTTTCATTAAAGCTCAGCGTGAACCGGTCGCCGGCTGCCGGGGACCCGGTGATGGACGCCTGAATGCCCCACATCGCAGGTACCGCAAAATCCGCTGCGGCCGTATCGCCAAACAGCATGCTGCCGGCAGGCAGGGTCGACAGACTCACACCTTCGGCCAGCGTGATGTCCAGCTTTCCGCCCACCACAATGCTGGACGCTATACCCGCACCTGCACCGGACAGGGTAACCCCGGAATTCTCCGTGTCACTGATCGAGACGGTATCACCCGGGGCGCCTGTCAGACCAAAACGAAGATCATCGCCCTCGCTCGCGTGAACCCTGAGCTCCGCAGCGCCGGTATCGGCGTTTACACCGGCCGAGGCATAAATGCCCGCCGCCTTGAGGGCAGGATTGGCGTTGATGCGCGCGCTCAGATAATCGTTGAAGGCATCGGGATCTGTATCAGGATCGGGAACTTCGCTTGCGAGTATGTTGGTTCCGGATACCGGATCGGCCACATAGGGCAGCAACGGCTGACCATTCAGTTCAATCTGCAGGGGACTGGTCGGCGTCAGGTTCAGACCGGAAAGGGTCGCATGCGTGAATGCATTGGCGGTGATGCCCGGAATACTGCCCAGCTGGCTGGCTATCTGCCGGGCTGAGGCATTCTGATCAGTCGACAGATGAGTAACCGCGGGAGGTTGTCCCGACACGGCAGAGGGACGGGAAATCGACAGCATCTCTGCCGGGTAGCCATTATTGGCCAGGGCGGGATCGGTGGTTGCGGCGCGCCCGTCCGGCAGACCAATCATCTGGCCGGCGGAAGTGATCCGCGTCTGCCCTGCCCCGCTCCCGAAAATCGGATTGTCCGCCCCAGGCACGAAGCGCTGATCGCGGATCGGCGGATCCAGGTGCACCGGATTGGCGGGGTCGGAATTATCCAGAACGTCATAAGTGGTGGGCGTGCGGAAAACCACCACGAGGGGCGGCTCCATGGTTCCGTCCGGCGCAAAGGGCGGGATGGGATTGCCCTTGGCGTCCAGGACCGACGTCACATCGCCCGAGCTGATCCTGCCCGAACCGGTATTGCCGGAATGGGCCTGTGTGGAAAGTGGGCTGGCAAATGCGAGCTCTGAGCCTTCGGCAATGACCGCGTGCATGGATTGGGCCGCGCCGCGCGTCGGCTGCAGGGTGAACTTTTCCCCGGCCGGGAAGGAGCCGCGCTGGAACTGCAACTCCATGCCATCGAAGCTGACAGAGAACGGCAAGCGGCCGGACATCGTGCCGCTGGCGACTTCGGTATTGTCGCTGGCGCGGGTGATGCGGTACAAACCACCCTCGTGGAGACTGACTGAGTAATCGCTGCCGGTCATCTGCCCGGCGTCGCGGACAAACAGGGCCATCCCGCCTTCGGTGCCGCGATTGCTCGCATTGCCGATAATGCGGTTGGTGGCCAGCTGCGGGTCGTTGATGTCGTTAAAAAACAGGCCGCCAAACTGGCTGTCCAGATCCAGTCCCTGCGCATGGGCCTTGTTGAAGCTTTCGGCAATACCGATTGCCATACGCCCGACATGGTTATAGGCATCCTGCATGATCTGGTCGCTGAACCGTAAAAGTCCGCCAATCTCTCCACCGGTCAGCGACTGCGTAATGACCTCGGAACGCTTGCCGGTATTTAACAGAATGTCCATTTTCGATGGATCAGAGGCTCGCGGTTTCACCTCCAGAGAGCTGGCGTCCGGACCCAGAATCAGTGACTGACCGGTACCAATGGACACATTGATCTGGCCACCGCCCTGATCATAAACCTGGATGGGTACCAGCGCAGATAATTCCTTCAGGGCCAGATCGCGCTTGTCCAGCAGATCATTTGGCTGCGATCGGGACGAACCCCAGACATCGGCAATCTTTCCGTTCAGCTGGGCAATGCTGGTCGCCAGGGCATTGATCTTCGCAGCGGCTCCTTTGATCCCGGCCTGAGCGCCGGCATCAATGGCCTGCATCCGGCTGTACACGGTGTTGAACCGGTCGCTGAGATTGTCCGCCTCACTGATGACCAGTTGGCGTGCTGCCAGGGAAGTGGGATCGTCCGCGCCATTCTGCACGGCATTGAAAAAGTTGTTCAGACCACTCGACAGGCCAGTACTTTCATTGGACAGTAAATTGTCCAATTGAGTGACCTGGTTATAGAAACTGTCCATGTCGTGGAACAAGGTCGTATCCGTGCGCAGCTGGGTGGTGACAAACTGATTGACGGTGCGCTCGATGTTGCTGATGTTGGCGCCATTGCCGACCCAATTGCCTTGATACAGTGAAGCAGAATTGGTGACGGCATCGGCCCGCTGGCGGCTGTAGCCTTCCGTATCGGCGTTGGCAATATTGTGCCCGACAGTGCGCAGCCCGGCCTGGCTGACTTTCAGCCCGGAAACACTGATTCCTAAAAGATCACTGGCCATAGCTTACCTCGGACACCGCCCGCTCAATCACAAAACCGAATCGCCGGAGCGACTCATCAATTTGTTCAGAGTGTCGAAAACTCCCAACACTTTTTTGGTATAGGCCGGATCGGTTGCGTAGCCGGCGTCATGCAATTCCCTGATAAATTCCTTGCCGTCCGCCACCGCATTCAGCGCGTTCTGGTAGCGGGGATTGTCCTGAATGAACTTCGCAAAATCTTCGGCGCTCTGGGCAATCGAGCTGTAGCTGCGAAAGGCTGCCTGCTCCATCACTGGACGGCCTTCCCGGTATTCCTGAGTGCTCACTTCGACCTTTTCGCCCTGCCAGCGATTGTCCGCCTTGATGTTGAAAAGATTGTTGCTGCTGTTGCCCGCCGAATCCTTCACCACAAATTTTCCCCAACCCGTTTCCAGCGCTGCCTGAGCCACCAGGATCAGTGGGTTCACTCCGATACTCGCCGCCGCTTTTTTGACGACCGGCAACACGGAATCCATGAATGCCCTGGGCGAATCGGCCATAATTTGCCGATCATCGTCACCGGCCTGCTTAATACCGTCAGCTTTCAGTGACTGTGGCGGTGCCGGTTGCTGTATAGCAATTCGCGCGCCGGGCGGCACCAGCGCGGATGCATCGCCAGGCGGGGTGTCACTGCGCCGGTCGCTGTAGCGGTCTTTCATCTGTGCGTACAGCGCATCCGCAATGCCGACGCCGCGTCCGTGTGACATGGTCAAAGCGAGTTGCTGGTCGTACATATCGCGATACATGCCACCTTCTTCTCCGCCAGAAAGCGTGCTGTCTTCGAAAACTTCATTGGCCTGTCGCATGCTCTTGAGCATGATGTTGATAAAAATCGATTCGAACTGCTGGGCGACTTTACGAAGTGCTTCATCCTGATTCTTTTCAGTCTTGATCGACTGCAGTGCATTCAGGTCGTTGAAGTTCGGTACAGCGCCCGGGGAAGCGATTTTATTCATGATCGTCAGATCACCATGATTTCTGCGCGCAAGGCACCGGCCTGTCGCAATGCTTCAAGAATCGCCATCAAATCGCCAGGCGCAGCCCCAACTTCATTCACGGCGCGCACAATGTCTTCAAGCGTCGGCGCGGGGCTGAACTGGAACATCTTGTTGCCCTCTTCCTCGATCGCCACTTCGCTGTTGGGCGTTGCAATCGTACGTCCGCCACCGAGGGCGTTGGGCTGGCTGACGGAAACGTTTTCGTTCACGGTCACTGTAAGAGAGCCGTGGGTAATGGCCACTGGAGATACCCGTACATGCTGGCCGACTACGATGGTGCCAGTGCGGGAATTGATCACCACTTTGGCTGCTGTTTCGCCGGGTTGCACTTCCAGATTTTCGAGCAGAGACAGAAAGTCCACCCGTTGCGACGGATCCTGCGGTGCCTGAACGGCAACCGACACCGCATCCATCGGCAGGGCGACGCCAGGGCCGAGCATGTCGTTTATGCTCTGCGCCATGCGCTTGGCGGTGGTGAAATCCGCCGTGTGCAAATTAAAAATAATCCGCCCGTTATGGCCGAAATTGGTCTCTACGGTGCGCTCCACAAAAGCACCATTCGGAATTCTGCCTACGCTGGGCACATTAACGGTAATTTTCGACCCGTCTTTTCCTTGCGCTCCAAATCCGCCCACCACCAGATTGCCCTGCGCGACGGCGTAGACTTCACCATTCACACCTTTTAAAGGCGTCATCAGGAGAGTTCCGCCCCGGAGGCTTTTCGCATTGGCGATGGAAGACACCGTAATGTCGATGGACTGCCCGGGCTTGGCAAACGCCGGCAGTTCGGCGTGCACGGCAACAGCCGCCACGTTTTTCAGTTGAAAGCGGGTACCGGGCGGAATGGTGATCCCGAACTGCTTGAGCATCGCTGAAAAGGACTGTGTAGTGAACGGCGCCTGGTTTGTCTGGTCCCCACTACCGTCAAGCCCTACTACCAGGCCATAGCCGATCAGCTGATTCGCGCGCACGCCATCCACAGAAGCCAGATCCTTGATCCGCTCGCCGTGCACCGGCGCGGTGGCCAGCAGCGCGACTGCACAAAGTGCCGTCCCGACTGCGCGCAGCGCTTTGATAACTGCATTGCCCGATAAAAAAATGTGCATGGTTAAATTCTCAGAAAGGCCAGTAACTACCGTTGAAAAATCGACCCAGCCAGCCCATGGACTGGGATTGCGCCAGATCTCCGGTACCGGAGTAGCTGATGCGGGCGTTGGCAACCTTGGTGGACAGCACTGTGTTGTCAGGTGTCACGTCATCGGGCCGGACCAGGCCACTGATGCGGATGTATTCGTCGCCATGATTGAGGGTCATCCACTTTTCTCCGCGGATGACCAGGGTTCCGTTGGGCCAGACATCGACCACACTGACCGAAATGTTGCCACGCAGATTATTGCGTTGCGCTGCATCGGCCTCTCCGGAAAATTCCCGTTGCGCCCCCAGATTGGCGCCCAGCGTCAAGCCACCGGCGGTGATTCCACGGCCGAGAAAACTGGCTTCCGGAACTGTCACATCAGATTCTTTGGAAATTCCGACGTTGGATGATTTCTGGGAAACTGTGGCTTCGTCCAGCATGATGGTAATGATGTCGCCCACCCGGGTAGCCTTGCGGTCGGAGAACAGATCCATGGAGCCGGAGCTCTGAAACAGCGACCCGTTCGAGCCCGCCAGTGGTTGTGGCGCCGGCGCCATGACCGGAGCGAAATGCGGATCGTCCGGCGCAGTGCGAGGCTGGCTGGCGCAGGCGCCGAGCAAGACCACCGAAGCGCCGACCAGCAGATTTTGAATACAACGAAATAATGTCATTCCCGGATACTCAACCAATTACATGTTTTGGGTAGCGAACTGCAGCATCTGGTCCGCCGTAGAGACAACTTTTGAATTCATCTCGTAGGCTCGCTGAGTGGAGATCATGTTCACCATTTCCTCAACGATATCGACGTTGGATGATTCCAGCATGCCCTGCATCAGCTGCCCCATACCGTCCTGACCAGGAACGCCTTCAACCGGGTTGCCACTGGCTCCGGTTTCGCGGAAAAGATTACCGCCCATGGCTTCCAGGCCTGCCGGATTCACAAAATCCACCAACTGGATATTACCGAGCACCTGCGGCTGGGCATCGCCAGCCAGCCGGGCCGACACCGTACCGTCGGTACCGATCGTCACGCTCTGCGCATCCTGGGGAATATTGATACCAGGCTGGATCAGCAGTCCGTTGGCCGTTACCAGCTCACCTTCTGCCGACAGATGCAGCTGACCATTACGGGTGTAACCCATGGTCCCGTCCGGCTGCAGAACCTGCAAAAATCCGCGTCCGTCAATTGCGACGTCCAGTGACTGTTCCGTGACCTGCATGTTGCCTTCGGTAAACTGCTTCTGCGTGCCTACTACCCGCACACCGGTTCCCAATTGCAGTCCAGACGGCAAAGTCGTTTCTTCAGTTGACTGGGCACCGGGCTGGCGGTTGACCTGATAAAGCAGATCTTCGAAAACCGCCCGATCGCGTTTGAATCCCACGGTCGAGGCATTGGCCAGGTTGTTGGAAACAGTTGTCAGTTGCGTGTCCTGTGCCGACAAACCGGTTTTGGCGACGTAAAGTGCTGCGTGCATAGCCTTTCCTCAATTAAGTATTCATTTGTAACAGGCGGGCGGACCCTTCGGACATTTCCTCCGCCTGTTTCATGATTTTGATTTGCATTTCGTACTGGCGGGACAAAGACAGAATGCTCGTCAGTTCGCTGACGGCATTGACGTTGCTGCTTTCGAGAAATCCCGAGGCGAGACGTACCCCCGCATCCGGCAGCAGCGGCTCCGCCAGATTCTTGATCTCGAACAGGCCATCATCTGCCTTGTTGACCATTTTCAGATCCGGATTGACCAGCTTGATGCGGTCAATCACAACCGGAGCTTCGGGGCCCTGCCCGAGCGGAATAATGGTGATGCTGCCATCCAGACCCACCGTGACTTTGTCAGCAGCCGGTATCGCGACCGGCCCGTCATTGCCGATCACCGGCAAACCATTGCCGGTCCGCAATACCCCCAGGGGGTCGACATGCAGAGAGCCGGCGCGTGTGTAACGTTCTTCTCCGGCGGCATTCTGCACGGCAATAAATCCTGCGCCTTCGATCGCCACATCGAGATCCCGTCCGGTCTGTTGCATGGATCCAAAATTAAAGTCCGTGGCCGGCCGTTCGGTCAGAGCGTAGGCACGCGTAGGCAAACCGTCTCCGTAATAGACGGGCATGCTGCGCGCTGCAGCGAAATCCGCCTTGAAGCCGGTGGTATTCACGTTCGCCAGATTGTTGGCGTGACTGGTCTGGGCCATCATGTTGTGCTTGGCCCCGGTCATCGCAATGTAGAGTGCTTTGTCCATATTTCGCCTGTAAAGAGAGTCAAATTTCCAACTCGGAAAATGCATCTACAGGAGGGATAGCAAAAGGGGTGCCATGCCGCCGAAAATCAGGAATGGCGCTTGATGAAGCGGCGTTTTCGAAAGATTGAAAGATCGCGGGCAGCCAGTGCTGCAGTCTTTAACCGATGAAGCATGATCGGAAGAACCGATTAAATCCGGACGCGCAAGGAGAGAGACTCCCCCTTCGCGACCGGATTAAGCTCGACAGTAATTAGCGGATATTGATGATGGTCTGCGTTACCTGGTCGGCGGTCTCGATGGTTTTCGCGTTTGCCTGGAAGTTGCGCTGGGCGACGATCAGGTTAACCAGTTCTTCGGAAAGATCCACGTTGGATTCCTCCAGTGCCCCCGCCTGGATTGCACCGAGCGCCCCACTTCCCGGCACGCCGATATTGGGCGGACCGGATTCGAAGTTTTCCGCCCACATGCTGTCACCAATCGGTTGGAGCCCTTGGGTATTTTTAAAATCCGCCAGCGAAATCTGCCCCAGTGTCTGCGACTCTCCATTGGTGAAGCGCGCGAAAATCACACCGCTATCATCAATATTCAAACCCGACAGACGCCCCGTGGTGTAACCGTTCTGAGAGACATCGTTCACCGAGAAGACGCTCCCGAACTGCGTTGTGCCGTCAAAATCAATCACGAAATTTGAATTGACCGGAACTGGGGGAATATTGGTGGTTCCACCTGCCAGGACATTTGTCGGTCCCAGAGCACCGTTGGGTCTGCCGCTGGCATCCATGGGAACCCAATTGGATATCAACACGTCGCCGGTATAGGTACGATCCAGCGAACCGTCTTCGTTGAACCTCAGATTGAATCCCGCGCGGGTCGGCAATGTATTGGCCGGTGGTGGCTGGGTTGTATCCGGATCACCTACGTCGCGGCCGTCGATCTGGACATACATGGTCCAGGCGTTGGCAGCGGTGGTCGGGTCATGGATGTCATATTCCTGGCGCACGAAATATTGCGTCATCACATGGGGATTGCCCAGGCTGTCGTAGATTTTCATGGACGTCGCAGAGTTGTAGGTGGTTTTGTCGGTGGGATCAAAGGCGTTGAGCGTGACCGAGGTAAACGCCGAACTTGTCAGCGGTCCGAACAGGCCGATCGATGGCGGGTTGGCATTCTGGGCGGTATAGCCTTCATCCAGCACGATCTCGATGGTGCCGCCGACGACAACATTATTGCCATTTGCGGCCGTCGCATTGGCGATATTCAGGGTATTGTTGGTGTCTACTTCCAGCACTTCGGACGGCGCTCCGGGGTTGCCGAGCACTTCCAGGCTGTCACCATCGTCAATGCTGTCAATAGCCACCTTGATATCGTCACCCACGGACGAATGCAACATCAGGTCACCGGTTGTCAGATCCAGCTCCGCGGTAATACCCGGGAGAATCGTGTTGCTGAAATTATTGATCTGGGTCCCCAGACTTTGCAAGGTAGGTGCCTGCAGACTGACACCATTAATCTTCACCTCCAGGTTACCGTTGCTGTTGTTGTAATTGTTCGCCACAAAACGCAGCGAGGTTTGCGCAGTTGCGGATACGCCGGACAGGGCGTTCAGTTCCGAGGCGACCCGCGCAGCTGATGCCCCGGCTTCGGAGGTGTACCGCACTGTATTGCCGTCGGCACCCACGATATCGATGGATTGCGCCGGATAGTTATTGTTTACCGCGGCAATTCCAGGCGCTGAAACACTGGTCGCCGGCGCAGTCGGCAACTGCAGGGAAGCGGCTGCCGGGTTACCGTTCATGATGCGAATCTGGGAAGCTTCACCCGCCTGCAGGGCATTGAATTCCAGCCGGTAGTTGCCACCGCCGGCGTCCACCGCCGTCGCGATTACATCAATCGCGGTCTGGGGCGCCTGCGGAGAAAAAAGTTGAGCATTAATGGCGCCTGCCAGAGTGCGCAGATCATTGAACGTCGTGATATTGGCCGGCACCCCGGCTGCGGTGTTCAGGTTGACACGCACGGCGCCATTGTTGCCGCTGGCCGCCGACAGCTCCACATCAAATGTTGCGGTGGTGGTACTGAAATCCGTTGCCATGGGCAGGGTAAATGTCGGCGCACTAAGATTGGTGGTGGTGCTCTGTTCCAGTCCTACCCGGGTCACACCGATGGCGTTGCCCTCGGTGGAGAACTGCTGCCCGGTTGATTGCAGAACGGGCGCTGTCGCATCCAGGTTCAGCAGCGACTCCACCCGAGTCGTGCCGCGTGGTGCCAGGTTCGCAGTCTGAATACGCACATCGCTCTGCAGACCGCTGATGTTGCCGAGAGCGTCCGCGGAAAATCCCTGAAGTTTGGCACCGTTGTTGTTCACCACATATCCGTCATCGTCCATTCCAAATGTACCGGCACGGGTATAGAACTGCTCACCATTTTGACGGACCACAAAAAATCCGTTTCCATTGATGGCCAGATCCAGTTCGTTCTCCGTAAACGCCACGCTGCCCTGGGTAAACTGCTGGGCGACGTCCTGCAGGCGTACCCCGCTGCCTATCGGATTACTGCCCGCCCCCAAAACCGAGGTCGCATATAAATCTCCGAATTCGCCGCGTGACGATTTGAAGCCTTTGGTGGAAGCATTCGCGATGTTGTTTCCGGTAACCGACAGATCGCTGGACGCTGCCCTGATTCCACTTAGCGCTATATCGAACGGCATAGATATCTCCTGTGAGTACTACTCAAACAAAAATGGTGATTTCAGTAAAAATAAAAATTTATTCGTTAAATTGTCGGACATCGGACAATTTGACTGGACCGACTCCCGCCAGATTCAGCAGTAACTGGCCATCCGCTCCGAGCGTCACACTATTGACGTTGGCGCTCAGGCTGGTTTCAAGTTGGGTCGGTTTGCCCTCGACAATACCGTTGACGGAGAAGCGGTAAACACCCGGTGGCAAGCCTCCCTCGTGACTGCTGCTCCAGTCCATCAGCTTTCCGTTGTTCTCCAGCAGATGCCCGTCCCAGCGCAGGTTCAGTTCGCCCTCGGACTGGGCTCCCAGATTGATTTCTTCAACCAGCGCCCCGGTGGAGTCAAAAATGTCCAGAGACAATTCGCCCATGCTGGACGGAACGTCGATCACGGCATTGACATAACCACCCTCGTTCAATCGCGTCACTTCAGTCGGCACGGTCACGGTACGCCCTACCAGGCTTGACGCCTGCAACGCCTGATTGCCGATAAAACTCGATGTGAAGGAATCGAAATTGTTGTTCAGCTTGTCCAGGCTCTCAACGGAACTGAACTGCGCAAGCTGCGCGATAAATTCCGAGTTTTCCTGAGGGCTTAAAGGGTCCTGATTTTCCAGCTGGGTAATCATCAGCTTCAAGAACGCCTTCTGACCCAGTTCGTCATTTTTTTCAGGTTCCTTTTTATATTTCTGGGTCACAGCAAGATCGTTATAGATACTGCTTCCCGTAATGGCGTCAGACATTTTTCTGCTTCCGGATAAGTTGGAAAATTATTGGCCGAGAGTCAGCACACGCTGAACCATCTGCTTCGCGGAGTTCATGACTTCCACGTTGGCCTGAAACGACCGGGTGGCGGAAATCATATTGGTCATCTCTTCCACCACGTTGACATTGGGATAAAACACATAGCCTTCTTCATCCGCCAGAGGGTGGTTGGGTTCATAGCGGCGTTGTGATGGTGCATCGCTCTCGACAATGCCTTCCACATTCACGCCCACCGAAGCTTCGTTGCCCATGCCTGTACCGGCCTGGGGACTGCCCAGCATATTCTGGTAAGTCGCCGAAAATACCGGGTGGCGGCCTTTGTACACCGCTTCGGAGCTCGATGATGCCGCCTCGGCATTGGCAATATTGCTGGCGGTGGTATTCAACCGGACCGACTGGGCACTCATGCCGGAACCGGCGATGTCAAAAATATTGGTAATACTCATGTTCAATCACCCTTGATGACGTTCATCATGCCTTTGAGCCGGCTATTCAACAGCGTGAAGGCCACCTGAAATTCGAGACTGTTCTGCATGAATTCACCATGCTCCGCATGCTCATCCACGGTATTGCCATCAATCGACGGCTGAGTGGGCACCCGATATTGCAGGTGCAATCCTCCAGCTTCCTGACTCTGGCTGTTTAGATGATTGGCGCGATCTGCCCGCATGCCACCGGTGTTATCCAACTGCGCCTTCAAGGCCTGGTGAAAGTCAAAATCCCGTGCTTTGAAATTGGGCGTGTCGGCATTGGCGAGATTGGCGGAAAGCACTTCGGCCCGTTGTGACCGCAGTTTCAGCGCCGCTTCGTAGGTACCGAACGCTTTCTGGAAATTAATGGACACAATGTTTCTCCGTGGGAATTCCGGCACTCGAACCGGTTTCTGGCTCTACTGCAACCGCAGTGCCAAAGTTATCATTGCCACCGTCGAGCCCCGGTAATCAGGACTTGGAGAGGCGATTCCACGAGAATTCGATGTTTTTGAGGAATATTCTTCGCCTGCAAAAAGAGGCTGGGCGGAGCGGAGCGGCAACCGTTTGCCGCCTGCGGCGGATTACCGTCGCGGATCACTAGGGAACCTCTGATTAAGTCCGAATAGCGTCTGGCTTACAGCGCTTTGCGAGATCCAGGCGACACTTCGAAGTCATGCTGACTGCCTGTCGAGAAGTGTCAACGCCGAGCTCGTAAAGCGATGTAAGC
>CAZXLJ010000078.1:0-15184 GCA_964641175.1 uncultured Cellvibrionaceae bacterium | reverse complement strand
GGTGCCGCAGAACCGCCTCTGACAGGGCAGGTACCGCCTTCCGGACCACCGGAACGCGAGCCGCCTGCGCGGCGCTCGGCGCTGGCCGGGGTAGCAAGTATTTTGAGTCTGCTTGCACTTGCCGGGGTTGCATGGTTGTGGTTATCGGATCAGCGTGAGCAGCGGGAATGGGCGCAGCAGCAGGCCGGCCTGGTCGAAAGCGTCCACCAGCAGGGGCTGGGCCTGGGTGAGTTGCGCGTGATTGTGGAGCGTGAACAGGCCAGCGGTCGCGAACTGCAGCAGTCGGTAGAACGGCAGTCGGCGCAGCTGCAAAGTGAGATGCAGCGCGAATTCCTGAAAGCAGAGGAGCGCGAGAGGCAGGAAACCCGTCTGCTGAATGAGCGTCTGGATGATCACCAACGCCGCCTGGTAGCACTTTCCGCCTCCAACCGGGAGCATTGGCTGCTGGCGGAGGCGGTTTATCTGTTGCGCCTTGCAAACCAGCGCGTCCTGATCGAAGGGACGCCCGATAATGCCACGACCCTGATCAGCAGTGCCGACGACCTGGTCCGGCAGGCGGCGCAGGATTCCGGCAGTGCCGAATTGCAGGCGATCCGCAGGAACCTCGCCGCTGATATTAACGCGTTGAACATGGTGGAATCAGTAGACCGCGAAGGGCTGTACGCGCGGCTGCAAAGTCTGGGGGACCGCCTGCAGACACTACCCGCCACTACCGCCGCGCGCTTTGAGGCTGTCGACGCCGGACAGCCGGCATCCACGGCCACTCCCGACATGTCCTGGTCACAAAAAGCCTGGGCCGAGCTCAAATCGATGGTGGGTGTGGTGGACCAGTATTTCCGTATCCAGGATGCACAGACACCGGCGGAACCCCTGGCTGACCAGGCGGCACTGCGTCTGATCCGCCTGCACGCGGGTTTGTTGCTGGAGCAGGCAGAAATCGCTTTGCTCAAAGCGGACGCCCGTGTGTATCGGGAAAGTCTCGCGAAGGCGGCGAGCGCTCTGGCCGATCACTTCCAGCCTTCCGCAGAACTGACCGAATTCCGCAAATCTCTTGAGGAACTGCAGCAGGTGGACATCGCACCCGCTCTGCCGGATATCTCCGGATCGCTGCAGAAGTTGATGGGTTATATCCAGGACATGGAACGACGGGGCGGAACGGCAGGAGTGGCGCCATGAGAAAAGTCGTGTTGCTGAGCGCCCTGGCACTGGTAGCCGGAGCCTTGCTTCTGCGGGTTCTCCAGCACGACCCGGGCTATGTGCTGATAGCCGGTTTCGGTAAAACCCTGGAGATGCGCCTCGGGTTCGCAGTGCTCATGATCAGCGTGGCATTGCTGCTGCTGTGGTGGATGATCGGATTGGTGCGCCGTCTGCGGCATACCTGGCGCCATACTCGCCAGCGCCAGCAACGCCGCGTGGAGAAACGGACCCAGCAGGGCTTGATCCATTATCTGGAAGGCAACTGGCAGGCGGCCGAAAAAGACCTGGTAACGGCCGCCCGGCGGACGGAGCAACCGGTGGTTCACTATCTGGCCGCAGCGCAGAGTGCCTACGAACGCGGTGATACCGAAAAAGCACGGGATTACATTCATCAGGCGGAACTGAGCGGCAGCAATGGCAATGGTGAGGATCTGGCCATCGCCCTGAGTCAGGCGCGCATGGCACTTCTGGACAACCGCCTTGACGATTGCCTGGCGATACTTAATCGGTGCAAGACTGGTCATCCACTTAACCCCGTGGTGCTTGATCTGCTGCGGCGGGTGTATCGCGAACAAAAGGACTGGCGGGCTCTGGAGCATCTGCTGCCGGAACTGGAACAGAAGCGACTGATGTCACGCGAGGATCTGGAAGACACCACGCGCAGTGCCTATATCGGGCAACTGCTCCAGATTCAGGAAAAACGCCCGCAAGCTGGCGAGGCAGCGGCTGAAGAGCTGCAGGCACTGTGGACGCGGGTGCCGAAAGCCTACAAACAGGATCCGCAGGTGCTCGAACACTATGCGCGTGCAGCCACGAATATCGAGTCGCACGACGTTCTTGCGGGGCAACTGGTCAAGTCGCTGAAGCAGCAGTGGTCACCCGGGCTGGTGGAAATGTACAGCCGGCTTGAACCCACGGACCGTCACCGCCAGTTGCAACAAGTGCAGAAGTGGCTCGACGCGCATCCCGAAGACGCGGTTACCCAGCTGGCTTGTGCGCGTATAGCGCTGCGCAATGAAATGTGGGGTCCGGCGCGGGAACATTATCTGAAAAGTCTGCAACTTCATCCCTTGCCCCAGGCCTATGCCGAACTCGGCACTCTGGTGGCGCATCTTGGCGATCACGAACAAAGCCGCCAGTATTATCAGCGCGGCCTGGCCATGTTCACCAGAGACCTGCCCGATCTGACAAATACCTCTAGCGTTTCGACCGCGCCCTCATTGGAGCGGCAATCGGCGGGACTGACGCCTCAGTTAAAAAGCCGCCAGGGAACCTGATTAAGTTTGGACAGCGTCTGTGCAAGCCAGGATGTGCAGCCCGCGAGGCGCTTTCGTAGTGAATGGCCTTAGCCCTTCGCAAGAAGCGCAACGCCGCGGATGGACATTTTGGCCGCGCCTAGCCGGCCGCGCCCTCTGGGGCTTACATCGCTTTACGAGTTCGGCGTTGCCGCTTTTCGACAGGCAGTCAGAACGCCCTCGGAGCGCCGCCCTGATCTCGCAAGGCACTGTAAGCCAGACGCTATGTGGACCTAAGCGGAGGATTCCCGGCGCTCATTGAAATGCGGCGGCGGGGTGGCTAAATTGCACCTTGATCGCCTGGGCCAGCTTCGCAGCGACTGGCCCGACGTGATCGGGACCGGTGATCACCAGGCTCAAAGGCACAAAGCGTTCATTGCCGATGTCCAGGGGCAGGTGCTTCAGTTCTCCGCTCGCCAACAAGTACTCCACCCGATGCTCCGGCACGAATGCAAATCCAAGTCCGGAGCGCACGGCTTCAATGCTGCTGGCGAAGTGGCTGACGGTCCAGCGCTGCTCAGCGCCGAGCCAGCCAGAGTTCTGTTCGCGGCGGAGGCCGCTGTCTCGCAACACGATCTGACGGTGGATCTTGAGCTCGGCTTCGCTGATAGAGTCAAATCGTGATAGCGGATGCGACGCCGCGGCCACCGCGATCATCCGCACGGTGGTAAGCGGATCAGCCAGAAATCCCGGTGGCACATGGGCCATCAGTGCGACATCGCAACCCAGCTGCAGCACCGCCTCTTCCGTGCCGGACAATGACGTCTCCAGCAGCTTGACCCGAGTCATCGGGCTGAACTCCGACACCTGCTGCAATGCGCAGAACACCCGCTGCATGGGTACCAGGGCATCTACTACCAACGTCAAAGTCGACTCGCAACCGCCGGCCAGGTATTTCGCCGCCTGCTCGGTTGCTACGGCCTGCTTCAGGAGTTGTTCGGCATACCGGTACAGGGCGGTCCCCAGTGGTGTCAGTTGGGCCTTGCGCCCCACCACTTCCAGCGCCCGCGCCGGTAACTGCTCGTTCAGTCGACCTACGGCGTAGCTGATACTCGACTGGCTCTTGTTGAGCCTTTCCGCCGCCTTTGCGAAATTGCCCTCGTCCACAACCATTTTAAAAGCCAGCCAATGTTCCAGCGAGATCTTGGGTATGGGTGAATGCATAAATCGTCTCCGGAGTGGATGTATCGAAAAACTTGTTTAATTGGGCGTAAAAGTTGCGACCATTGTTCGAATTCTAAGGGCTAAGATGGATCTATCCAATGCAAACGCGCGACAGCGCAGGTGCGACATGCTCATTAAAGGAGACGCTCTATGAAAACCCGAATACTCACGGTAACCTCCAGCCTCGCCGGCGCTGACGGGGCATCAAACCGCTTGATCGGCCAGCTGCTGACGCAGTTACAGCGCAATTATGGTGAAGTGGAAATCCACCGCCGCGATCTTAGTGCGGACACCACTCCCCATCTGACCCCGAACACGGTGGCTGCCATGCAAACGGCCCCGGAAAAGCGGACGACTGCTCAGGAAACAAGCCTGGAACTGGCCTCAATCCTGACGCGGGAATTACTGGAGACAGACGTTCTGATACTGGCAGCACCGATGTACAACTTTTCCGTTCCGTCGACGTTAAAGGCCTGGCTGGATCATGTCGCATGGGCGGGTGTGACTTTCCGCTACACAGCGTCGGGTCCGGAAGGCCTCGTGAAGGGCAAAAAAGTCTACATCGTGGCGACTCGTGGCGGAGTGTATCGCAACACAGACGCGGACACGGAAATCCCTTATCTGCGACAAGTACTGAGTTTTCTGGGTCTAACTGACATTCACATCATTTACGCCGAAGGGCTGGCGACACAACATGCCGAGCAAGGCTTCGACATGGCGCAGGCTCAAATAGCGGCAATAACGGAGGATCGTGCCCATGCAACTGCGTAAACCCATTGAGCTCATCACGGCGCGAGCCGCTTCTGACGGCGCTGGCGTTAAGCTCCTGCGCGTATTCGGCGGAGCCAGGCCAGAACGGTTTGACCCCTTTCTCATGCTGGACGAATTCGGTTCAGATGAGGCGGCGGATTATCTGGGTGGTTTCCCCCCGCACCCGCACCGCGGGTTTGAAACCATTACTTATATGCTGAACGGCAAGATGGAACATCGGGACCACCTGGGCAACGTAGGGCTGCTCAACGATGGCGATGTGCAATGGATGACGGCCGCCAGCGGAGTTATCCACTCCGAAATGCCACAGCAGACTGAAGGGTTGATGCGCGGGTTTCAGTTATGGCTGAACCTGCCGGCATCCGGGAAAATGGCACCGGCCGAATATCAGGACGTCGCGGCAGCCCGAATGCCGGTGTTCCACTCAGACACACTCGGAATAGTGGCAATTGCCGGACAGGCCCGATTGGCGGGGGAAGACCAGCCACTGGCGGGATATTTTGAGCGCCCGCAAACACAACCTTTGCTGTGGGATGTGCGAATGGTACCGGGCGGTGAATTGACAGTGGATCTGGCGACCAGTCTCAACGTGATGATATACGTGTACGAAGGTGCTGTAGACATCGCTGGCACGGTCGTGCAGCGACAGCAACTGGCGCGCCTCGGGGCAGGTGACGGCTTGCAGGCGAAGAGCAGTGGTGACAGCCCTGCGAGAATGCTTTTGATTGCCGGGGTGCCCTTGAAAGAACCGATCGTGCAATACGGACCGTTTGTGATGAACAGCTCCGAGGAGATTGAACAGGCAATCAGGGACTACAAGGAAGGCAGGCTGGGGAGTGACGAAAACGCTACTGCGGACCGATGAAACCGTGCGAACGGTTTCATCGCAACAGGCTTACTCCTGAGGCAACCCTGCACTCAGGCTGGTTGACTGGCCGGCATCCAGATTGGGGGTCTGCACATTCTGGGTGTCGGCGGTCGCAAACGAGACTGAGCCGGTTTGTGAAACCTGCATTGTTGACAGAGTACCCACGATGACGGTGGCTACTATCGCCAGGCCTAGCGCCTGAGCTATGGTTTTTATCGTTTCCATGATTTGGTCCAATTCTGTCTTTGTTGGGAATATTATCTCGACATTCATCCACAGCCGATACCCTGACCGTCACAGTGCTAGCGTGACTTATTCACAATTCACATTAAAAATCCGCATTTCAGAAATTAATCGGAAAAGATTCCGGCTCGCCCTTCCTTAAGCACTCAGCGGGGCACTGGTACGAACCTGTTCGTGCATGAACGACGCCCACGCATGCTGCGCTTCGCTGATCGGGCGCAGCCGAACGTGTTCGGTGTTCAGCATTTCGCGCAGCAGCATGTTGTTCATGCGATGGCCCGAACGATGCCCTTTAAAATGGCCAATGATGTGATGGCCCGCCAATGCAAGGTCGCCCACTGCATCCAGGTATTTGTGGCGGACGAACTCGTCGGAGAATCTCAAACCCTCGCAATTCACCACCCGATCCCCCGAAATAAGAATCGCATTCTTCAGGGAGCTGCCCCTGGCGAAACCTCTGCGCTTGAGCGACTGCAAATGCTCTTCGAACCCGAAAGTGCGCGCCTGTGCGATGTCCTGCTCAAAACCCGTACTGGTAAAAGGCATGGATATTTTCTGCCGTCCGATCACGCGATCCGGAAATTCGATGGTCATATCCAGCCAGGGGACCAGCGAAGGCTCGTAAGCCGCTTCCGCCTTGCCTTCGGTCACTGCCACGGTGTGATCCACCATGTAGACTTTGCGTTCGGCATTCTGTCGGGTCAGTCCTGTTTTGCGGAACAGCCTCGAAAACGGCGCCGCGCTCCCATCCATGATGGGCACTTCCGGCGCGTCGAGAATAACCCGCGCATTGTCGATGCCGGCTGCATGCAGGGCGGCCATCAGGTGCTCGATAGTGCTGACGCGAATGCCCATGCCGTTGCTGACCGTGGTGGACAGTTCGGTGTCAGTCACGAAATTCCATAACGCGGGAATTACATTGTCGGAATGGCTGACGTCGCGTCGTACGAAAACAATGCCCGTGTCGGTCTCAGCCGGCAGGATGGACATGATCACCTTCAAACCTGTGTGCAGGCCGCGCCCCGTGAAAGTCACCGAATCGGCCAGGGTGTGCTGGTGGATCGCTATATCAGTGTCCGCAAAGTATTCCGTCATCCGGCTATCACTCATCAGTAGTGTTGATTTCTGCTGTGGTCCAAAACCCGGGTTCGGAATCTGGTGCCTGGAGAAAAACCTTCGAATGGTTTTCTTGCAATGCCCAAACCGGATTTGGCGTCAGCTTGGGTTATTTATAGTTGGTTATTACTTAACCAAACCTGAATGTGCAAAAAGCCATTATTCGCGCGACAAAAAAGTATAAGGAAAGCGAAATTCCGGTTTTTGGATTATGGAAGGTCAGGGCGGGGGAAAGAGGATGTTCAATCAGCGATAACCTTGAACAGGATCACATGGGTATCGTCGTCTCGCACCCGGTCGTGACCGAGCTGCAAGGCACCGTGACCGGCGAGCGGACAGAACTTGTTGTGGATATACAGACTGGCAGCCGTGCCGATGCGGACGCTGGTGCCGTTGGTGCTGGAGTCATGTAACCCGATAAGATTTCCGCGAACCTGCAGCATGCAATGCATTCGCGACACCAGGTCGCTCAGTACCACCAGGTCGCACAGGGAACTGTCGCGACCGATTTTAAAAGGGAGGCGGGAGGCCTCGACGACATAAAGATTGTTGCGGTAAAACAGCTCAATCCGCTGCTTGCTCAAGCTATCGGCATTGGCTGGCTTTAATCGGGTGGTCAGGGTCTCATCCGCCATGCGAATGCGTCCTCCATTTGCGCTGATTGTTCCGGTGTTGGACGCGCCGCATGTGCACCACCTTTCACGCGGGCTTCAACATTGATTTAGTGCCGGTTCGCGCCGGACGCAAGGGCGAAAAACCGTGCAGTGCTCGGGCGGGTGTCGGCCAGCCGGCTATTGTGCCACGTGATTTTGAGACTGAATAGCCGCGCATCGCCCCCGATGGGTGCTGGTGCTCATCAACGGATTGGCGCTGCTTCATGGGGCATTCAGGGAAGTCTGCGCAGAATTCATCCATAGAACCCGCAGCCGCGGGGTGGATTACCGGGTTGATCCGGGATGTTCAGGTTTGCTTGGGAGAAACTGTATGCGTGTTGTCAGCTGGATTTTGCCGGTGATGCTGATCGCCTTGAGTGGTTGCGAGTCCAAGACGGTGGTTCATGTGCCCGAGCCTTCCTCAGACGAACCCATGCTCTATCACTATTTCATTGTGGATTCATTCGGTGTTTCCAGTGAATTTGACGAATCGGTCGAACTCGAAATCGACCCGTTCGTGGACGACGGCATTTTCGAGGTTTATTGGGACGTGGAAAGCTACCGTGATTACCGGGTCACCCTGTCTGTCAATAATGACGATGACCTGCTCGGCGGGGCTTTTCTCAGTACGGAGGTCTGCGGGCCGTCCCATTCCTGTGACTACACCGGTTTGCAGATGTGCCAGTATTTCCCTGACTACACCATGGGTTGCGGTTACGACCTGCACGAAGCCGAACTCAATCGCGTCAGTGTGGATCACCTGGTCATTACAGAACCGGAGACCCTGTACATCAATATTGACGTGTGCAACCTTGATGAAACCTGGTGCGAATCCGACAGTATCCCGGTGCTTGCCTGGTAGAGCATGGTGACTGAGGCCGACGGGTTCCATTAGCGCTTTTCTGCGCGCTGCTGCTATATTACTGGCCGTTTCATGTCCACCACTCGGCAGCTATCGCAGCCCGTCTGCGAGCTTGCACCGGTTCGAGGAACTCCGCACAGGGGCACCTGCTTGTCTGACGCGCTTCACGTACCCGATGTTAATTAAAGCCCGCTTCGCAGCAGTCCTCGTGCTGGGCGTGCTGGTGCTGGGCGTGCTGGGGGCCCCGGAGTGCCGGGCCCAGCGTCTGCAGTTCGAAAGGATAATGGCAGAGGATACCCCCAATGTTGCCGAGACCATGGCATTGGCCCAGGATCGCGAAGGTTTCATGTGGATCGGTGGCAGCAATGGGCTCGCCCGTTATGATGGACACGAATTCACGGTCTTCGCCCACGACGCCCATAACCCGAAAAGTCTGAGTAACAATTACGTCTGGGATCTGCTGGTCGACGGGCGCGGCGAGCTTTGGATTGCCACGAACAACGGTCTGAACCGCTTCGTTCCCGAAAGTCAGACGTTTGAACGGTTTCAGCACTCGGCCCAGGATCCCCATTCCCTCGCCAGCAGTGATGTGCACATCCTTTACGAGGACCGGAGCGGGCACTTGTGGGCGGGCACCCGCGCCGGGCTCGACCGAATGGACCCCGCGACCGGCCGGTTTGAGCATTTTCAGTCACCGTCGCGGCCTGGCACAGCCAATGGCGATGTCCGCGTGACTGCCGTTCTGGAAGATTCGGCAGGCAGGTTCTGGGTCGGCACCCGCAACGGCCTCAGTAATTTCCATCCGGCCTCGCGTACCTTCACTCCTTTTACCTATCAAAAGGGTTCCATTGATTTCGGTTCGCGGGTCAGCATCCGCGACATCCAGGAAGATCGTTACCACAATTTGTGGATCGCAACGCTGGACGGCTTGTACCGGTTCAACCAGCAAAGCGGTGAAGTGGAGCATTATCGAAACGATCCCGATAATCCGGGCAGTCTTGGAGGCGATACCCTCTGGCGCATTACTGTCGACAGCAAGGATAACGTCTGGATCGCGACCGATCACGGTGGCCTGTCACTCTATCAGCGCCAAAGCAATTCATTTCTGACCTACAAGAATGCCGCCTTTGATCCCACATCGCTGACCAGCGACCATGTGCGGATGATTTATGAGGACAAAGTCGGGGATTACTGGGTCGCACTGTTTCCCTTCGGCGTGGACTATGCAAACAGCGCGGCGGGGGTTTTTTCCGTCTACCGCCACTCGCCACTGGATGAGTCAAGTCTTAGCAACGATTCGGTGGTCAGCATTTTGCCGCGCAGTGACGGTAAGGTCTGGGTTGGAACCGAACGCGGTCTGAATCTCTTTGACGGGGCGACCAATCGTTTCAGCCGCTTCCGGCCCGCATCTGACCAACCCGAAAGTCTGGGTCGGGATGCCGTATTGAGCATCGTGCAGGGCAAAGATGGCGACTACTGGTTTGGTACCTGGTCCGGGGGCCTGAACCGCTTTGATACAGCCACCGGCCGCATGCAGCAGTTCCTGCCGGAAGAAGGTAACCGGAATTCCATTACCAGCGCATTTATCTGGTCCCTGGTGCCCGAAGCGGATGGTTCCATATGGGTAGGCATGGAAAGTGGCGGCCTGGATCGGCTTGACCCGGATAGCGGGCAGTTCACCCACGTACCCGTCACTCCCACCCATGAAGCGGGTCGGGGCAGCGACTTTGTGAGGGCATTGCTGCTGGATCGGCATGGAGACCTGTGGATCGGGACTGCGGAAGGATTGCACAAGCGCAGTAGCGCCGACGGTACCGTCCGGCAGTATCGCTATGATGTGCACAATCCGCATTCGATTCCGCACGACAATATCAACACGCTCTACGAAGACAGTCAGGGCCAGCTCTGGCTGGGTACCGGTAACGGACTTGCGCGGATGGACAGATCCACTGAGCGCTTCCAGACATTTTCCGTCCGCGACGGACTGCCGGACAATTCCGTGATGGGTATTCAGGAGGATGGACAGGGCGATCTCTGGGTGGGCACGCTCAATGGCCTGAGCCGGTTTTCGCCGACGGCCGGGACTTTCAAGAACTTTTTCAAGACGCACGGACTGGCGGGCAACCTGATGAACCGGCCAGCCCTCGCGCGCGATGCGCGCGGCCACATCTGGGTGGGCAGCACCAACGGCCTGACCACCTTCGATCCACGGGCGATCGAAGAGCCCGACTACGTGCCGTCGCTGTATCTGACCGGCTTCCGGATATTCAACCGGGACGTCACGGTTGGGGATTTCCAGCCCTTCGACCGTCATGTCCGTTACCTGGAGCGGATCGAGCTGGATCACAAAAACAATATGTTCGGTTTTGAATTCGCCCTGCTTGATTATCGCAATCGCGAGTCCATTCAGTACCGGTACCGTTTGAGCGGCTTTGATGAGCAGTGGATTATCACCGACAGCGACAATGTCGCGACCTACACGAACCTGGATGCCGGCGATTACCAGTTCATGGTTCAGGCGTCTAACGGTGGCGGTACCTGGTGGGAGCTGGAGCAGCCAATTGCGGTTCGCATCAAGCCGCCGCCGTGGCAAAGCTGGTGGGCCTACTGTTCGTACCTGTTGCTGTGCTGTGCTGCAATTTATGCGTTTCATCTGTCCCAGAAGCGCAAGATTCTTTTCGAGAAGGTCAAGGTTGCCAGGTTGCGGTCTCTGGACAAGCTCAAGGATGAATTCCTGGCTAACACCTCCCACGAGCTGCGCACGCCTCTAAACGGCATTGTGGGTCTGGCGGAACTGTTGCTGACCCACGACGGTCATCGGCTGCCCGGCAAGTCTCTGGGCTATCTCAAGATGATCGTCAGCAGCGGCCGCCGCCTGTCCCATCTGATTGATGACATCCTCGATTTTTCCCGGATCAAGAACAACGCCCTTGAGTTGAACCTGATACCGGTGGATGTGCACGAAGTCATCAAACCCATTCTGATCCTGGCCGAGCCGCTGGCGACCGGCAAATCTCTCGATATCCGTAATGAGCTGCCACAGGATTTGCCGGCAGTGAGTGCCGATCCGGACCGCTTGCAACAGATCCTGTATAACCTGATCGGCAATTCCATCAAGTTCACCGATTCCGGTTTCGTAAGGATCGGCGCCGAAGCGGGTGAGAGTTTCCTGAAAATTTGCATCGAAGACTCGGGCATCGGCATCGCGGAAGAAGATCGCGAAACCATATTTGATGCCTTCACCCAGGTACGCGGAGACGCCGCACGTGAACACAGCGGTACAGGGCTGGGGCTGGCCGTGGTGGCGAATCTGGTGGAGCTGCATGGCGGCGAGATCCAGGTCAATTCCGAACCGGGCCGGGGGTCGCGTTTCTGTTTCACGCTGCGACTGGCCGGGTGCGAACCTCAGGCTATCCCCGTTCGGCCGACCGCTCCGCATTTTTCCTACTGGTCCGCGGATGAGGCGGCACTGGATGATGCCGAAGTGGTGGTCACGGAATCCCCCAATCAGGATGCGCGCCGGTTCCATATCCTGATTGTTGAAGACGATCCGGTGAACCGGCAAGTGCTGAAATCGCAATTATTACTGCATCGTTACCTCATTACCGAGGTATCCGGCGGCCAGGAAGCCATCGCCCGCCTGCAGGAAGACAGGTCCATTGACCTGGTTCTCATGGACGTGATGATGCCGGGTATGACCGGCTACGAAGCGGCGATGGAGATTCGAAAATTCCGTTCCATACACGAGCTACCCATCATTTTCATTACTGCCAAACATGTGCCGGCCGATCTGGTGACCGGTTTCATTTCCGGCGGCAATGATTTTCTGATCAAGCCTGTTTCGAAAAACGAGCTGCTGACCCGGTTGAAAACTCACCTGCTGCTGCTCGATACCGCCCGGAGCCTGGAGAGCAAGGTCGATGACCGCACCAATGCACTCAGAGAAACCCAGAAAACCCTGGAGACTGTCGACAACATCGTGACGCTGATCAATCAGCAGGAAGACATGACCGAGTTGGCGAAAATACTGTTGCGAGAGTGTGGCAGTCTGTTGGAAGCCAGTGATTGCGGCGCGTTCTGGCTGGTGAACGAGGCAGGGACCCAGTTTAATCTCATTGATACCTATGGCAGCTTTTCCGCGAAGAATTCTCTGCCCCTGGCCATTCCGAGGGCCTTGTTCGAAGCGCAACAGGATGCCGGACAGCTGGGCAGGCAAGGCGTCATGATTCTGGAGCCGGCACAGCTGTCGTTCATGCCGCAGATAGGCGACAGCGCCGCAAGCCTGCTGGTGATGGTGATCGAAGTCAATCACGCCCTGACCGGCATGCTCATGCTGGGCCGAGCGCCCGGCGTCGGCCGTTTTACCGGTCGCGACAAGGACCTGTTCGCCCGCCTCGAGCCCCATGCGGTCTCGGCCGTGGCCAAGGCCAAGATGCTGGAAGTGCTGAAACGACAGAACCACAAACTGGAGCGCACCAGCTATAGCGATTATCTGACAGGGCTTAACAACCGGCACAGCCTGATGCGGTCCATCCCCGGGGACATCGCCCTGTGCAAACGTCATTACGAAGTTGCCGAAGCCAGTGGCAGCTTTCCCCCGGATTCTGATCTGCTGTTCCTGCTGCTGGATATCGACTTTTTTAAACAGGTCAATGACAACCACGGTCATCTGGCGGGCGATCAGGTGTTAAAACAGTTTGCGGCGATTTTGCGATCGGTGTTCCGCGAGTCCGATCACATAATCCGCTGGGGCGGGGAGGAATTCCTGGTGGTGGTGAGGTTTTTTGACCGCTCTCGGGCAGCAGTGCTGGCTGAGCGGTTTCGCAAGGAAGTGGAGTTGACCGAATTTGACATTGGTGATCAGGTGATCCGGAAAACCTGCTCCATCGGCTTTTCGTGTTACCCGTTTTACCCATCGGTGCCCCAGGCGTATTCCTGGGAACAGGTGGTTGAAATTGCCGACAAGTGTCTTTACGCCGCCAAGAAAACCAGCCGAAATGCATGGGTAGGGGTGTACGGCAATGAAAAGGACGGGCTGGCTTTACCGTTCCACCAGCTTGCCGCGACCATGCCTGCCGTTGTCAAAAACGAAAACATCACCCTGCGCACCTCGCTGCGCGATAGTGACCCCATCGACTGGAGCTGATGCAGGGTTATGATCGCAAAAACATCACAAGCCACAGTGCCAGTTATCCATTCCATCCTCTGCAGGGTGACGTCGGGGGAGCTGGGTGCCTGGGAAGCTATTGGCGAGCGCCTCCTGGCTGAGGATGAACTGTCCCGCTGGCGGCGTTTTCGCCATGAACCCAGCCGCCAGATGTTTTTCGCCGGCCGCCTGCTGCTGCGCTCGGTTCTCGGGCATAAACTGGGGTGCCCACCCGTGCGCGTCCCCCTGCAGCTGACGGCCAAAGGGAAACCCTGGCTGGCCGGTGTGCCAGGATCATTCAACCTGTCCCATAGCCACGGCTGGTTATTGATGGTTCTGTCGGATCAGCTGGAGCTTGGAGTCGATCTCGAGCAAGCGAACTCAAACCGCGATCTTCAGGGCCTTGCGGGCATGGTGATGACGGCCGGAGAACAGTCAAGTTTCAACGCCTTGCCGGCCGTGGCGCGAGAGGATTACTTTTTCCGGCTGTGGACAGCCAAAGAAGCACTGGTAAAGCAGGTCGGGACGGGTCTCGGCCACGGGTTGCAGAAAATTTGCCTGAACCCGGCACTGACCGGTTTTGAGGCGCCCTATGATACCTATGGATTATTGCGGTTGAGCGCGCCGACCGGATTTCACGCATCGGTGGTATATGGCATCGAAGCCGCGTGTGCAAAACCGCTTACGAAAGAATACCGGTTTGCAAGTCTGGGCGATTGCATCGATATCGATGGGCACACCCGGCTGCGCATGTGATCGGGTGCGTTTACTGTTGCGAGGTATCAATTCATGGCAAGTTTTGACCGCGCTGCCTGTGAGCAATGCCGGGAATCCCTTGGGGGGCTGGACTGGTTCCGCCCGTTTGATCCGGCGGCCGTTCCTGACGCCCTGAATCATTATCTGCGCCATTACACGTTCGATACGACCCTCGACTCGATACCCTGTACCTTTCACTGGGGTTATGTGCAGGCACCGCCGGTTTTTGCGGACACCCGGGTCGCGGTGTATTCCTGGCGGAGGACCTTTCAGGGAAGCGGCACGGTGTTGCTGGTCCACGGTCTGTTCGACCACGTCGGGCTTTACCAGCCATTCATTCGCTACTGTCTGGCGGCGGGATTCGACGTGCTGGCCGTGGACCTGCCGGGGCATGGGTTGAGCGACGGCGAGCCCACCGTGGTTGACGGGTTTGATCAATATACCGAAGTGATCCGCACGCTGGTGCGCCACTGGAAGACGAGCGATCCAGCGCGTGCGGAACTGTTGTTCGGGGTGGGTCAGAGCACCGGCGCCGCGGTTCTCATGAACGATGTGTTTACCTCCGGCGGGGCGCATCCCTACCAGCGCCTGGCTTTACTGGGCCCTCTGGTGCAACCAACGCAATGGTGGATCGGCAGTCTGGTACATCGGCTGGTGGGGGGGATGCTGCAGGATATCCCCCGCAACTTCAGCATCCCCAACTCCCACGACGAGCAGTTCCACGCCTTCCTGCGCGACCAGGATCCTCTGCAGGCACGCCGCCTGTCCCTTCGCTGGATCAACTCCATGAGCACGTGGGTCCGTGACTTCCCGCGGCAGCCGGTTTCTCAGACGCCCCTGCTGATTGTCCAGGGCACGGCGGACAGGGTGGTGAACTGGCAGGTGAATGTCCCCATGATCCAGGCGCACTTTCCCCAGCATACGCTCGCCCTGATTGAAGGCGCCCGTCACCACCTGGTCAATGAAGCCGATCCCTGGCGTTCAGCGATTTATGACAGTGTGGGAAAATTTCTGTTGAAACCGGGGCCCTAGGTTGTGTACGAAAAGTACTCTTCGATCGGGAACTTGCCCCAACTGCTCGTCGCCCTCGCGAACGCGGGGGCCCACGAACCC
>CAZXLJ010000077.1:12934-15606 GCA_964641175.1 uncultured Cellvibrionaceae bacterium | reverse complement strand
TGAACTTTTTGGCTCGCGCAGACGCTGTCCGGACTTGATCAGAGGTTCCCTAGCGACCGAAATCCCGTGACAGTTTGAGTACGGCTGAGCTGGCATCTCTGTCATAGCTGGTGAAATCAAGGCCAATAGCCCAGCCGGAACCTGACGGGCGATATTCCAGTCCGAGTCCGAGTGCCGCTTGCACTGAGTTTTCGAGTTCTTGCGTAATACGACCGTCGCTCGCTTCAGTCTGCAGCGCCGAAGCTCCCGCACGACCGTAGACTCCCCATCGGTTGCCATCCAGTATCCGGTAACCGATCATCAGGGACGGGATTTCATAATTGATTACCGCGTAAGGCAAAGCAAGATTCAACGCGGGGTTCACGTTTTCCAGCTCTGCTTCCCCCGCGTCGTACCAGGTCAGCTCCCAATGCCAACGGCGGGCGAATCGCTGCCCCAGATGGACTCCAAACCCATAGCTGCGGGTTTCAGCCGTACTCCATCCATTGACTTCGCCCTCAGGATCCAGATGCGCAACGCCGATACCGATGCCGGCATACCAGCAACCTATTTTTCGAATACCGCAGTTACCGTCTTCATGCGCGTATGCCGGCGGAGCGCCAAACCCGATAAACAGACTTCCAGCCAGCAGCACCGCCCCCAACGCCCTTCCCTTGAGCCTGCGGGGCACACCTGCGGCCACTGCCCCAAACACCATCAGTATCAACACCAGCCCGTCCATAGCACCACCCCCGCGTACACCCGTGTTCAAACCGCCTCGATTTTGCAGGTGGTCAGGAATGCCATCGCTGTTGAAATCGCCGTTCTCCAGGTCGTCGGTAAATCCGTCGTTGTCGCTGTCGGTGTCCCTGAAATTCCATATTCCATCATTATCGGAGTCAACCAGCTGCAACAGATTGCCGGCGCTCCCGTCCAGCCGGATTGCGTCAACACTATCGGCAATGCCATCCCGGTCGAGATCGACGAAGATATCGATTCGTCCGTCATTATTGGCGTCGAGCGTTATCGACCGACCACTTTCCAGCAGATCAAAAATGGTATCGCCGTCGCTGTCCAGGTCCAGAAAGTCCGGAATACCATCGCGATCCGTGTCGCCAACGGTCGGTGCCGTACCTACGGGATCGTGACCGCCATTGCCGTCCACATCGATGATGTCATCTATCCTGCCGTCCAGATTTGCATCGATCAGGCTGCGGATTCCGCTTTCCCAAAGGTCGGGTATTCCGTCGTTATCACTGTCAAGATCCAGGTCATTGCGCAAGCCGTCATCATCCGAATCTCCGTCCAGCGCGTCGTCTACCCCGTCAAGATTGAGATCCAGTCCGTTGGTCTGAGACACGTCCACTGCGTCGTCAATGCCGTCACCGTCGCTGTCTTTACCACTCATGGGCGGAAGCCCCGCAAGCTCTACTGCGTCGGGAATGCCGTCGTTGTCATCATCGACGTCCACACTGTTCGGAACCCCGTCACCATCGGTGTCGAGCATGCCTCCGAAATCGCCCACCGTGCTGTCGATGACATCCGGAATACCGTCACCGTCCCGGTCAGTGATGTTGTCGATCCTGCCGTCCCCATTCTGGTCCAGCAGACCATTGCCGGTGGCAACAATATCAGTCACGCCGTCGTTATTGCTGTCGGTATCACGCATGTCCGGTGTACCGTCGCCGTCCGAATCCGGCGGCGAATTCGTGGTGGCGCCGCTGTCGGCAAAGCCGTCCCGGTTGTCATCGGGCAGCCCCGCCTCCAGAGCATCGCCAATGGTGTCGTTATCGCTGTCAAGGTCGCGGTAGTCGGGTACGCCATCGGCATCCGAGTCGCGCAAGGCGGCTGCGTCATCTATGCCGTCTCCGTCTGCATCATCGCCGCCGGTCTGGTCGGGATCGAAGGCGTCATCGATGCCGTCGCCATCACTGTCCAGTCCAGCCGCACCGCCCTCGACGCCGTCCAGGACGCCATCACGATCCGAATCCCGCTGGAGGTGATCAGGTACACCGTTGCGATCCGCATCACGAGGTGCAAATGCGTCGTCCACGCCATCACCGTTCAGGTCCGCACCGCCAGTTGCGTCCGCATCCAGGTGGTCGTCGATACCGTCACCGTCGCTGTCGACCCCGCTTAAGGGCACCATCGCCGCCTCCAGACGGTCAGGTAAACCGTCACCATCACTGTCCACGTCCAGATAGTCAGGAATACCGTCTTCATCGGTATCGATCGGCTCGTACGCGTCGTCGATGCCGTTGCTGTTGCTGTCGGTACCACCCGTTATGCTCGCATCCAGGGAATCGGGAATGCCGTCGGCATCGGTGTCCACCGCATTGGCCGAGTAAGCCGCGGGCCCTTCGAGGTAGTCGGGGATGCCGTCGTTGTCACTGTCAACATCAAGGAAGTCAGCAATGCCGTCGGCATCCCGGTCACCGGTTCCTTCCAGAATGTCAGGCAGGCCGTCGCGGTCTTCATCCAGTGAGATGTCCAGATAGTCCGGAATTCCGTCGCCATCCCTATCCGCGACCCCTTCTTCCAGATCCGGTATGCCGTCGTTATCACTGTCGGTATCCAGGTAATCCGGCACCCCGTCGCTGTCGCTATCAGAATTGCGTTCATCCGCGTCAGACACACCATCGCCGTCGCTGTCCGCATCCAGATAATCCGGGATGCCATCGCCATCCGAATCC
>CAZXLJ010000077.1:6079-12834 GCA_964641175.1 uncultured Cellvibrionaceae bacterium | reverse complement strand
TCCGGGTCCGACCGATCATTGATACCGTCTCCGTCTGAATCGATTCCATTGTCGGCGATGCCGTCGCCGTCAACGTCCACATCGGCACCATCGGGGATGCCGTCGCCGTCGCTGTCCGGGTTCAAGTCATTCGGGTCCCATGCATTCGGCAAACCGTCGTTATCGCTATCCTGGCGGTTGTCTACAGGGTCGACAGCATCATCGATCCCGTCACCGTCGGCATCCACACCCCCGGTGCTGTCTGCGTCGTACAGATTATTGATGCCATCACCGTCTGTATCGGTACCATTGTCCGGCAAACCGTCTCCGTCCATGTCAACGTCCGCACCGTCAGGAATACCATCGCCGTCCATATCCGGATTGCCACTGTCGGGATCCAGACCATCGGGCAACCCGTCACTATCGGAGTCCAACCGATTGTCGACGGGATCCGCACTGTCGGTGATGCCATCACCATCCGCATCGGTTCCGCCGAGAGTATCCACATCGGACAGATCGTTGATGCCGTCACCGTCAGCATCCGTACCGTTGTCGTTGGTACCGTCACCATTGACGTCCACGTCAGCGCCGTCCGGAATTCCATCACCATCGATGTCGAAATTTCCGTTGTCGGGATCGAGGTCATTGGGAAGCCCATCGTTGTCCACGTCATCGGGATTGGACACCGTGTCGCGATCATCATCGATGCCATCACCATCCGTGTCGGTTCCCCCGGTACTGTCTACATCGGAATAGTCATTGATGCCGTCTCCATCCGCGTCCGTGCCGTTGTCGTTTACACCGTTTCCGTCAACGTCCACATCAGCGCCATCCGGAATACCGTCTCCGTCCGTGTCAGGATTACCCGAATCCGGATCCAGTGCATTCGGAAGGCCGTCATTGTCGGCATCGTGACTGTCGTTCACCGGATCACGGTCATCCACAATGCCGTCGCCGTCTACGTCAGGACCACCTGCCGTGTCTACATCGGAGATGTCATTGATACCGTCGGCGTCGCTGTCGTTGCCGTTATCCGGCGTGCCATCACCATCGACATCAACGTCGGCGCCGTCCGCAATGCCATCGCCATCAGTGTCGGCGTTGCCGTCGTTCGGATCGAGAGCATCAGGCAACCCGTCGTTGTCGCTGTCCAGTGTGTTGTCGACCGTATCAGCGTCGTCATCAATGCCATCGCCGTCGCTATCATTGCCGCCGGTTGTGTCTACGTCGGTCAAGTCATTGATGCCATCGCCATCAGCGTCAGTGCCATTGTCTGGAGTGCCGTCCCCGTCAACATCCACATCGGCTCCATCAGGAATGCCGTCGCCATCGGTGTCAGGGTTATTGCTGTCCGGATCCAGGTCATCCGGCAGGCCGTCGTTGTCACTGTCCTGGGTGTTGTCAACCGTATCGACGCTGTCGGCTATACCGTCGCCGTCACTATCGGTGCCGCTCTCAGTGTCGACATCTGACAGATTGTTGATGCCGTCACCGTCGGAGTCAGCGCCATTGTCCGCAGTGCCGTCACCGTCAACATCCACATCTGCGCCATCGGGAATGCCGTCGCCGTCCGTGTCCGGGTTGCCATCATCCGGGTCGAGAGCGTCCGGCAGGCCGTCATTGTCACTGTCCTGGGTGTTATCGACCTTGTCGACACTATCGTCTACGCCGTCGCCGTCGGTGTCGGAGCCACCGGTTGTATCTGCATCAGACAGATCGTTGATGCCGTCACCATCCGTGTCAGTACCGTTGTCCGGCATGCCATCGCCGTCAATATCCACATCTGCGCCATCGGGAATGCCGTCTCCATCCGTGTCAGGGTTGCCGCTGTCGGGATCCAGGTCATCCGGCAAGCCATCGTTGTCACCGTCTTGGGTGTTGTCCACCGTGTCAATGTCGTCGGCGATGCCGTCGCCGTCACTGTCAGTCCCACCGGTAGAGTCTGCGTCCGACAGATTATTGATACCGTCGCCATCCGAGTCGGTGCCATTATCCGGCGTCCCATCGCCATCGACATCCACATCCGCGCCATCCGGAATGCCGTCGCCATCAGTGTCCGGGTTACTGTCATTCGGATCGAGATCGTCGGGCAACCCATCGTTGTCGCCATCCGGTGTGTTGTCGACCGTATCCGCGTTGTCATCAATGCCGTCACCATCGCTGTCATTGCCGCCGGTCTGATCCACATCGACCGCATCACGGATGCCGTCTCCGTCCGTATCGGTGCCGCCCTCATCAACATCCGCACCATCCGGAATGCCATCACCGTCGGCGTCCCAGTTGGTATCAACCGGATCGAGCACATCAGGCAGGCCGTCATTGTCGGCATCAGCCGGGCGATCGCCGGAATCCAGCGGATCGCTGCCCTCAGTGGCTTCCACCAGATCCGTGACGCCGTCACCGTCGCTGTCAGCATCGAGATAGTCGGGCACCGTATCGCCATCGGTATCGACCGTCCCTTCCAAGCTATCCAGCAGGGTGTCATTGTCACTGTCTGTGTCCAGGAAATTGGCGACGGTGTCGCCATCAGAGTCGGTGGTACCCTCCACGCTGTCGGGGATGCCGTCACCGTCGCTGTCGGTATCCAGCCAGTTAGGAATCGTGTCGCCATCCGGGTCGCCGGTGCCTTCGACGGCATCAGAAATCCCGTCATTATCATTATCGGTGTCGGTATAGTCCGGCGTACCGTCGCTGTCGCGGTCGGTGAAATCAGCATCGTCATTGGGATCAGTGCCGGCTTGCAGCTCTACATAATCCGGCACACCGTCCTCATCTGCGTCAAGAAAAGAATCGGCGTCATCGGGATCGGTTCCTTGCGCAAACTCCTCGGTGTAGTCGGGGACACCGTCGCCATCGCTGTCCAGGTAATCCGCAACGTCATCGGGATCGGTTCCCGCAGCCTGCTCCACATAATCCGGAACGCCATCTCCATCCGCATCCGGTGCAGCATTCACGGTGATGGCAAATGGCCCGACCGAACCGGTCAAGTTACCGCTGTCGGTTACGGTCAAAGTAATGGCAGTGTGAACACCCCGGTCAGCGAACCCCGGCGTACCGGTGAGCGCGCCGGTTGTGCTGTCCATGGTCAGCCAGGCCGGCAGATTGGTCGCGCTAAAGGTTTTAGGGTCGTTAAGGTCAGCGTCGGTGATCGTGGGGGTGTAGCTGTAAACAGCGCCTTCTGTCGCCGTTGTAGAAGGGCTGTTGCTAAAGGCCGGTGCATGGTCCACGACATTGGTAAAGTTCACCACGCCCGGACTGGGCGCGGTGTTATTTGTCCCGTCAGATGCTACAAGATCGTATGACGGGGCATTTTCACTATCATTGTGAACGAAGGCGATCTGCCCGAGATTGATCTGATTCTGAGTAAAGTTTGTTATCGGTGCCGCTTGCGCACTGACAAGCGCGAAGTGACCGTTAGTGACGTTACTGACGGTGAACGTGATCGGGTCACCTTCGGGGTCCGCGTAGCTGATGTTCTCGTTACTCAGGGAGATTGCATCGCCTTCCACGAGGCTGATCGTGTTTGCCGCTTCCAGCGGCGGCCCTGAATAATCATCTTCCTCGGGATGGGGCTGAACATAGACATAAAAATCATTGGACGTGCTGTTGCCTTCCGGGTCCCGCAGGTAAAGGGACAGCGCCCGATCACCTTCGGCGCGCAGCGGGAATGTATCCCGATAGGCCAGACTTCGGATCAGTGCCTGTACCGCATCTATACTCGTTGGCCCGGTGAAGTTGATCTGCAAGGCGGTACCTGCGCCGTTGAAAGTGGGGTGAATAGTCCCGAAATCCACCCCCTCATACGATACGGTATCGCCATCTACGGAAATTTCTCCTGTCCCCGTCCCCGTGGAATTCACGCTAAGCCCTTCCAGCTGCCCGTCGGTAAACGTGACATTGACTTTAAGAAGGCCGCCCTGAAAATCCGTGGTGTTGCTGTCGGTGACCACCGCATTTTGATCCTGATCTACAAGAATCGGAGCAGTCGCCGCATAGGTAACCCGGTCGGCCTCCAGATTAGCGACCCGGGGCGCGTCGGGATGAGGCACGATAAATGTCAGGCCAAGATAATTGTTGGTGCGTGCGTTACCGTTATCGCGTACTTCAAAGGTAATGGGATAACTACCGGGGTCCAGTCCACGCCGGGCGGCCCCGGCGTAAATGTGTAGTTATCGGCCGTGACTTCCACAAGGGCGCCCTGCAATGTTCCCAGGCTCTGGGTATTGATCGCGGTGCCTGCAATTGAGAAGGAATAACTGCTCCCTTTCTCTACCACGATATTGTTTGTACCCGGAATCTCCGCGGGAGGTGTAAAGTCAACTTGAGGCTGGTTAATCAAACTTAAAATAAGGTCAACGTGGGTTTTTGATTTAACATTTCCATTTTCGTCGACATCTTCGGCGACCACGCCCGCACTGTACAAACCGGCCACGCGATTGCCTGAATTCGTCCAGGTAATAACGCCCGTATTCGGGTTAATGGACAGACCCGCCGCGTTAGTCGAACTCACGGCTCCAAGCTCATCCAGATTGGCCAGCCGATACCGCAGTTTGTCCGCGTTCGGGTCGGTCGAGGAAAGATTGTAGGTCCAATCCGTTAGCGGCGTTGACCCGTCCGATTGCAGCCTTGGAACTTCCATGACAATTGGCAGGTCAATTTTCGGAGCCAGGTTGTCATTCATCAGGAAGATCTGGGTTTGTATCCGCCACCGACCATCTGCATTATTTTGCAGGTCTGATATCCGTGCATTGCCTTCGAAAACCACTAAATAGCGAACATTAGGATCAAGATCTTTCCCTTGGAAAACAGTTGTGCGCAACGCATAGTCCGCAGTTGAAACAGTGCCATTAATAAAAATTGTCGATTCGCTGGTCTGTGTCGTCGTGAAATCCACCGGCGTCTTGATCAAGCTAACCGCGCCGATATTGTCGCGGCGCCATGCAGTCTTCACGGTGATTTCCACATCATTCTTAATGCCGTCCGCGTCGATCGCCTTCGACTGCCACGTTATCGAACCCCCCCTAAAATGCGTTGCCGATGCAATCGAAGGTATGAAGATCGCCGCCAATAAAAGGCCGACCCAGGGATATGAGAATATTTTCTTTGATGCACCACGAGTCATATTAAGAGCCCTGAGATTGTTCGCCTTAAGCCGCCTTTCGGAGATAACTAACTTCCTGGTTTTCCAAAACGCAGTCATGGATTTGCTATCGTGACATTAAGGGGAATTACCCACCTGTCCCCAAACTCTGCGTGGTTTATCCAGGTAAAGCAGTAATGCTGGTCACTACTTGCCCGGAAATCCCCGGCCCTGCTTTTCACATGGTCTGCCTTGTCTTCGTAGAAGGTTTCGGAGTCCGTGTGCCAATGGATGTTGAAGTCCAACGGATACCCGGAAGTAAAACTGTATTTCACAGTTTGACCAGCCAGTACCTTGATGCATTTTTCTGTCATGTAATTCTGAACCCCGACCATCTCGATTTCCTGGATGTCCACCACGTCAGACGTAGGATGCGCAATCACCGAGGCGCCTCCAAGAATCAGAAAAGCGCAGGCGAGCGATGGCAAACCCGGGTGACTCATTGCAGATACCCCGCATTATTGGATTTTTATTAGTTAAAACGGATCTGTAACTTAACGACGGTTCGCCAGACCCACACATCCGGAACTCCGGCGCTCTACGCAGCAGATTTAGTCGCTTCCGAGAAAAGTACACCGTACGATTCACCCAAATATCTAATTTGAATAAATCCTCCCCTCTCGTCGCCCTTTTTATTTCGTTATTACATCTATGAGGACTTCGTTAGAACACGATCTTGAAAAAAGTATTAGACAGGCCGACAATCTCGTCCACCGAAGAGATAAAAATAAGATAAATTTTTGGATAACTGGTGAATCAGATGAGAGTCCCTGAAAGGGCGCTGTAAGATCAGAGATCGCTCCTTGTCCGCTGCTCAGGTTCCAGATAGCGCTTTTTTCATGAGAGCGACATTGGCGCAGGGTATCTCACAGCACCACCCGTAGTGACGGGCAATCCACTGAAAGGTTGATTCCCGGTAGAACACCACGTGCGTGGGATCACGTCGGTAATGCCAGCTAGCAAAGGCCGCATCGTCAGTCTGAAAGCAAGTCATTACCGCCAGCCAGCCACCGGGTTTCAGTAGGCCCTGCAATCGTGCAAATTCCTCGGCAGGGCGATGAAAGTGCTCCACCACCTCCGAGCAGGTAATAAAGTCATAGGATTTTTCCATCTGCGCTGGCTCATTGAAAAACAACGGATCAAACACTGCCATCCGCTGACCTGCCTCGGTCAACATCGCAGCCAGTGCCGGGCCCGGCCCACATCCGTAATCCAGCCCGGACAGCCCCGGTGTCAATTTCGCCAGCAATGGCTCGGCAAGGCGAGAGAGAAACGCCCGATAGCCGGCATCATTCACTTCATTACGGTGCAATCGATACTGCCCACTCTCAAGTGCTTCATTCGGCAACTGGTCTGGGTCCAGATAAGTGGCTTCACAGGTCTGGCACCGCCAATAGTTGCGCCCGTCGACGCAGGCAAAATGCGAGGTTTCAAAACTCAGACACACCGGGCATGCTATGAATCCTGTGGTCGTCCCGGCATTCAGCCGGGCTTGGTGTACTTCTAAGGATTTGATGGTAGGCATGGCAAGTCTCAAATAGTTTGTAGAATGCTGCTCGGGCAGTTACATCCTCCCCTGCCAGGTGCCGCCCGCTCTCGCCCGAGGGCTACCGGAGGATCTCATCAGCGAATGCAA
>CAZXLJ010000077.1:0-5979 GCA_964641175.1 uncultured Cellvibrionaceae bacterium | reverse complement strand
AATACCCATCTGCTAATAAAGCCACTATGCTTGTTCATCAGCAATGTTTTTTCGCCGCTGTAACATCTGAGCATTCAACAGCCGGGATGGTAGCAACCCATGATTACCAGAATAATAATGGCCAGCCTGTTACTTGCATCAAGTCTGCATACCGCTGCGCAGATTGACGAAAGCCCCGCTAAAAGACGCTACCTTAACAAAATTTTCGACGAAGTCATTTTTACCGGCGACATCGTTTACGCGACAAAATACAACGACTTGAGCAACAAACGAGAAGAACTGAAACTACGCGTATTCGAGCCCAAAGGGGACACCCAGGCTGTACGGCCCCTGTTGCTGCTGACGCCCGGCGGCGGCTTCGTCTACGAAGGTGATGACTGGATGAACGATGTCGCTGAAGAGCTCGCCAAAGCCGGCTACGTAGTCGCACTGAACAAATACCGCCTGTCCAGCGGCATTGATTCCGCCGAAAAATACTTCAAGGCGCTGCAGAAAACCACCACAGACCAGAGCGATGCCTTACGTTTTTTACTGAAAGACGCCAAAGCCAGGAACCGGTTCCGCATAGACCCCAAAAACGTGTTCATCGGGGGCCACTCCGCCGGCGCCATTACGTCCATGCACACCGCATATCTAGATGCCGAGGATTCGATGAATCCACATTTCCGAAAGGATTTACTGAAAAACAAAGCCTTGCCCGAGCGCAATGAAAAATTCAAGCTCCTGGGCGTCATCAATCTCGCGGGCCTGCTCACCGATCTCAGCATCATCAACCATAATGACATTCCGCTGCTCAATATCCACGGCGAAAAAGATGGCGTAGTGCCCGCCGACCGGGACAATCGCGGATTCGGCTCGATAGCCATCCACGAATACGCCCAGACCGTCAGAACCTACAGCGAGCTATACGTCATCAAAGGTGCCAAGCACAATGACACTGCCATACCTGCACTTTGCGAGGAATGTGTTCCGTTGATGAAACGGTTTATGTTTAACCGGCTGTCCGACACGAACAGGCAGTGAACAGATCCCATTGCAGTGCTAATCGTCGTCGGCAGCACGCGCGAAACCGGCCGCCGTCATTTGTAGTAGTGCACTGACAACGACAAGTACCGGTAAGCAAAACCTGGGCCGTGATCAGTCATCAAGCTTCCGGTCTCGACAGTTTTCCGCAGTGAAAATTTCTTCATTACAGAACAAGTCATCCCCTAAATTTAAACCCTCATGGAGTGCCGCCTCATGAGCGATTGTCTGTACCACGTTTTCAATTCCGGTTAAATTCAAACTGAAGTCAAATGCCGATTTTAGATGATGTTGCAAACACGACAGAGAAACAAAATTCAGCAATGAATTTTCCGACGTCGCGGTCGCGTAAAGAGCGATTATGCCTGCCCCATCATAAACACCGTCTGCAACCTGCAGCTCAGGATTTTCCTTAAGCGCCGCGATTGCCGTTGCTGCATCCTTGACGGAATCCCTGAAGCACCGCCGTCCCGAGGGATCGACATGGAACAGCTTAATCTCCTCGAGCTTCGCGCTCACCATGAGCTCAGGGCCAAGTATGCCCTGGCGACGGGCTTCCTTGAGACCTCGCTCGAAAATCCATATCCTTTCGTCAAGGCAAGCCGGGAGATTAAGGATACGGTCGATACTGTTCTGATTCTCGACTTTTGATGAAACTTCTTCCGATGGCGCAGTCATCATTGTTCCTTCCCTGGTGTCTGGATCTCCATGCTGCGTATCCCTGGCAGCTCCGAACAAGCGTCGGTTCGATCAGATTGTGCCAGCTGACCATGAACCAACCAAGACGAGTTCAGCACAACCGCGTGTGAGACATTGCCCACCATTCGGCGAGCGATCTGGCGAATCCGCTCTTTTGGCATCCGTTTGCGTGCTTAATCAATCGCAGCCCTACTTATAGTCCATTAACTTGACGGGCCAATCAGTGCTTTGCTTTCGCGAACAGTCAGATCCTGCAAAATCACGTCGATATACTACGCTTTTTATATAACCCATTCCGCCAAAACCAATCTGATCGATCCCTGATTTAACCGTACATCCGCTCAGCAGCCGGGCATTCGTCTTCCAACGGGCAGCAAATGAACGAGACACTCAGCTACTACAACAAGAACGCGCCTGGGTTCGTTGCCTCGACTTTCACGATGTCGATGAGTTCGCTCTATGAGCGGTTTCTGCCTAAAGTTCCCCGTGGCGGTCATATTCTGGATGCTGGCTGCGGCTCCGGCCGGGATGCGTTGTTTTTTCATCAGCGGGGATATCGGGTCTCCGCTTTTGATGGCTCCGAGGCCGTCACCTCCCTGGCCCGACAGACCACCGGGCTGCCTGTAGCGCATCGAACTTTCGCTCATGTAACTGAAGTTGACCGATATGACGGAATCTGGGCTTGTGCGAGTCTCTTACACCTGCCGGAGCCAGAAATCTGCGATGCGATCGCCCGTCTCTGGGCCGCTCTCAAGCCGGGCGGCGCGTTCTACTTGAGCTTTAAGTTCGGACGCGGTGGACGGCAAGACAACGGGCGCTATTTCTTTGATGCCGATGAAGAGACCGCAAGAAGATGGCTCGTAAATATTCCTGAGCTTAAGCGCTCCGAACTCTGGCGCACCCTCGACCAACGACCGGATCGTCGCACGGAGTGGTTAAATATTCTGGTGGACAAGCAGCCGGTGGCACATCAACGACTGACTACAGGTGGAGATTTCAACCATTTTTTGCCGAAGCTTTGCCACGCCATCAAGATTGCTGACCAGGTGGATCTGGCGGTTGCGTTCATCAAGAAAACCGGTTTGTCCTTACTGTTGCCTGATCTCACTGACGCATTGATTCGTACGCCGTCGGCCCGATTGCGAATCCTGACGAGTGACTATCTGGATATTACCGACCCGGAAGCCTTAAGAGCATTAATCCTTTTGCAGACGCAGGGTGCACAGGTTCGCATGTTCCAGAGTCAGGGAATAAGCTTCCACATGAAGGCCTACTTGTTCGCCGGCATTTCGGACGATCAAAGCACATGGGGTCGAGCGTTTGTAGGTTCCAGCAATATCAGCCGGCAAGCCCTGCAGCATGGACTGGAATGGAATTACCAGACCGATTACCCGCCCGAATCCGGCTACTGGGAAGCCGTAAGCCGCTTTGAAGAACTGTTCCAGCATCCGCAGACGGTGCCACTGACCGATGGCTGGATCGATGACTATGCCAAACGACGCAAGCCGCCCCAGCCTGTTGAGCCCGGCAGTACTGAGCGCGAACTGCCACCGGAACCTCATGAAGTGCAGCGCCGATCGTTAACTGCGTTGGCCGGCAGCAGAGCGCAGGGCTACAGACGCGGATTAGTGGTATTGGCAACAGGCTTGGGGAAAACGTGGCTTTCTGCTTTTGATGCCGTTCAAATGCAAGCCCGCAGTATTTTGTTTGTGGCGCACCGCGAAGAAATATTACATCAGGCAGCGCAAACTTTTTTGCGCATCATGCCTGACCGCCGGGTCGGCTATTACATGGGCCAACAACGCGACACGCAAGTGGACGTACTCTGCGCTTCAGTACAGACCTTGGGCAGGGATGTGCACCTGGAACGTTTCAGTCCCCGGCATTTTGACTACATTGTGATTGATGAATTTCACCACGCGGCGGCACCGACTTATCATCGGCTGCTTCATTATTTTGCGCCTCAGTTCATGCTGGGGTTGACGGCAACACCCGATCGCACGGACCAATCAGACATTCTCTCGCTCTGCGATGACAATCTGGTTTTTGATTATCGATTGTTTGAGGCGGTGAGCGGACAATTCCTGGTGCCATTTCACTATTATGGAATCTATGACGAGAACGTTAATTACAGTGAGATTCCCTGGCGAAATGGCCGGTTCGACCCCAACCTCCTGGGCAACAAATTGGCGACTATGGCGCGGGCCCGACACGCACTTCGCATATGGAACAAGCATCGCCAAACTCGCACCCTGGCATTCTGTGCCTCGATTACTCATGCGGACTTCATGGCCGCGCATTTTTGCCACGCCGGTATCGCCGCCGCCGCTATTCACGGCAAATCAAAACTCTCGCGCGGCGAAGCTCTCGAGCGGCTTTTAACCGGTGAGCTGGCAGTCCTTTTCTCGGTGGATCTGTTCAACGAGGGGGTCGACCTGCCCGCGATTGATACGGTGTTATTGCTGCGCCCGACCGAATCTAAAATCCTGTTTCTACAGCAAATCGGCCGCGGTCTGAGACACTGTGCCACCACCGGTAAAGATAAACTGGTCATTCTGGATTTTGTCGGCAACCATCAAAGTTTTTTGCACAAGCCGCAGGCGTTGATGGGTGAAGCCATGAATCATCGTCAACTAGCCGCGTTCGCCCGTGCCGCTGAGTCAAGCACACTGGAGCTGCCCGACGGCTGTTTCATTAACTACGATCTCGCGGTAATCGACTTCCTCAAATCCCTGGATCAACAAGGCGCCGAAAAAGACTATCTGGCCTTGAAGGAGGCGTTCGGCCGGCGTCCCACTTTGACAGAGTACTACCACTTTGGCGCCAATATCACGCAAACCCGCCGCCAACATGGCAGCTGGTTTGGGTTGCTGCGTGAGATGGGTGACCTGACTGAAACTGAACAGCAACTGTCGTCCCTGCATGAACGCTTTCTGACGGAAGTGGAAACCACAGCCATGACGAAATCGTTCAAGATGGTCTTGCTGCAGGCGTTTCAGCAGCTAAATGGCTGGCAGGCCGCCCCGTCACTTGCTCAACTGGCAGAATCCTCCTGGGCTGTGTTAAAACGTCGGCCCAACCTGTTGTCTGAAATATCCGTGGAGATAAAGGATACGGATGGGACAGGCTCAGACTGGCTGCACTACTGGAACAAAAATCCCGTGGCGCACTGGATCAACAAGAAGCCGACATTTTTCCGTATCGAGGACGACTGCTTTATGCCGACGCTGTCGCTGACACCGGAGGAACAGTTCACGTTCGACAACCTGGTTCAGGAGCTCATCGACTTTCGGCTCGCCTCCTACGAAGCGCGAGTAGCCCCTGGCGATGTGACTGAACCGGCCGACAACGTGCGCCCACTTAAATCCTCCACCACAGAGCTACCCTTTTTTCCGTCGCTAAAGATCGCCTGCGGGCATTTCAGAAACAGCCAGGCTGAGGTGGGCGAGTACCGCACCCTAGGTGCCGGGTACGGACACCTGAACCCCGACAGACACTTCATCGCCGTGGCCTCCGGCAACTCCATGAACGGCGGCAAAAGCCCCATACACGATGGCGACTACCTGCTGTTGGAGCAAATCAGCGCGGAACAAGCCGGGTCGATCACCGGCCAGACACTGGCGATTGAGCGACTCGACGACGCCGGTGATACTCAGTACCTGCTGCGCACTATTCATAAAGACGCTGGCAGCTACGTCCTTAAAGCCGCCAACCCTGACTACGATGCCATCATCGTTACGCCGGAATTGAGCGGCCAGTTTCGCACCTTTGCCCGGCTAACGGGCGTCGTCAATCCACGGGACATGATGGTTGCGCAAGAAATTATGCGGGAGGACATACCGGCACTGTTTGGTGAAACATTTAACCCCGGGAACTGGAACTCGGGCCATGTTTTTGTGAAAGGCGTCAACGCCCATGTGCTGTTGGTAACGCTCAACAAGCAGGGAAAAGCTGAAGATTACCGTTATGTCGATCACTGGATCGACGCGCAGACATTTCACTGGCAGTCACAACGTAGCACCAGTCCCGACAGTAAACGCGGCCGGGAACTGATCAACCATAAAGCGTTCGGCCACTCCTTACATCTGTTCGTCCGCGACAACAAACTTCGCTCCGGAAAAGCGGCGCCCTTCACTTACTACGGACCGGTTGAATACCAACGACATCAAGGTAGTGAACCGATGAGCGTGGTATTGAAGGTGGTTAATGCCTGAAGCGGCCTCGATGACAACCACCGCCACGCTAAATGAATAATCG
>CAZXLJ010000076.1:0-16026 GCA_964641175.1 uncultured Cellvibrionaceae bacterium | reverse complement strand
AATGGGGAGTTTGCACAACCACGGTACAACCCTGCCAGCAAGCGCATTCGCTGTCGCTCGGATTCCATAAAGCGCCTTCGTTGTTCATTTATCCGGCTGTCGTTATTCCGTGGCAGTCGGCTAATCTTTCCGGGGTTCGTGGGCCCCCGCGTTCGCGAGGGCGACGAGCAGTTGGGGCAAGTTCCCGGTTAAATGTGCTTTCCGAGTCCGTCGTCCTCGCGCATGCGGGGACCCACGACGAATGGGGAGTACGCACAACCACGGTACAACCCTGTCAGCAAGCGCATTCGCTCTGATTCCATAAAGCGACTTCGTTGTTCGTTTATCGAGCTGTTGTTATTCCGTGGCAGTCGGCTAGTCTTTCCGGGGTTCGTGGGTCCCGCGTGCGCGAGGGCGACGAGCCGTTGAGGCAAGGTCCCGGTTAAAAGTACTTTTCGTACACAACCTAATCATGCTTATTGCACGGGCAATTCCACTCGTACCGCAATACCTCCTTCCGAACGATTCGCAATACAAAAAGTACCTCCATGCGCATCGACGATTTCCCTGCAGAGTGTCAGACCGACACCGTTGCCATCCGCTTTGGTAGAAAAATAGGGATGAATGGCATTGAGCAAAACCTCGTTGGACATGCCGCTACCGCGATCAAGTACTTGAATATGGCACAGCGTAGGCGTTTGCGATATTTGCAGTTCAATGTCCTGCACCGGCGATCCGGATTCACAGGCATTTTTCAACAGATTTAATAGCAACTGCTGAATTTGCGGTAAATCCAGCGCGATGGTTGCGTCAGGCAACATGCCCCTGAGGGTAAACGGATAAATGCCGGTCAACCCTTCAACTATCTGGTTCCAGTGGACGAGCTGTTTGTTTGGCGGCGGCAGACGTGCGATGCCGGCGTATTTCTCAACAAATACTTTTAAATGTTCGCTGCGCTCTGCAATGGTTTCCAGCACGCGGGGCAGCAAATCGTATTGCTGTTTGTTTAACAGCACTCGACCTGAATGGGACATGGAAGAAATAGGTGCGAGGGTGTTGTTGAGCTCGTGGCTGATGACCCGAATCGCCTTTTTCCATACATTTGCCTCCTGCCGGTTGATTTCGCGGGTCATGTCTTTGATTAAATACAAGTGATGCTCAGCGGCGTTTAACACAAAGCGACCGACGCTCAAGTGATATATGCGGATTTCTCCTTCGTACCGAGCATCGAACAGCCCGTCCCGGCGCGCTTTGATCAATGCGCGCAGATCTTCAGATGCATTTTCCAGCGCGGATGAAATTTCCAGGCCCGTCAGGGAGGGCGTCTGCCCGAGAAACCTTCCGATATTGCGGCTGTGAAAAATAATTCGGCCACGGGTGTCACACAACAACAGAAACAACCCGGAATTCTGAATAACCGTGTCTAGCATCAACTCACGCTGGTACAGGGTTTGGCGTTCGATGCGCAACTTGTCGGACACCCGGTTGAACAGCGCCACCAGGTCCGCCATCTCGTCATTGTGGTCGTTGTACAGCGTTACACTGAAATCGCCATCCAGCAGATTCAGCAGGCCACTGTGCAGGCTGCCTATGCGTTTGAAGGTGTTTTTACTGCTGAATATGAACGTGGATATCGCGCTCACAAAACCTGCCAGCATTGCCAGAGCCAGAGCCAGAGCCAGACCGGATGAGAGATTTCCAAAATAATGCAGGCTCGCACCGACGACGACAATCGCCACGCTGATGGAGAAGAGCAACGCAAGCAGAAGTCGGGACCGCAGAGAAATTCGTCGCATGCCCAGAATTATTCCATCCGGATGCCGAGCTTTTCGAGGCGTCGATAAAGCGCCTGTCGGGACAGTCCCAGAGCCCGGGCGGCCTTCGCTACCACGCCTTGATGCTGGTTGAGGGCGGCGCGAATGGTAGCCTCGTCGGGCTCGACCGTCACCCGCGCGGGGTCCGTAGGGCCTGCTTCAATCGGCAAGCCGAAGTCCGCAAGCTGCAACTGGCCGCTTTCACTCATGATGGTGGCGCGCCGACATGCGTTCTGCAGCTCCCTTACATTGCCTGGCCACGAGTAACGCTGTAAAGCCTGCGCAACGCCCGGACCCAGGGAAAACTGCTCCGGCAGAAACGCATGAACGAGGGGCAGGATGTCTTCTTTGCGATGATGCAAAGCCGGTAACCGAAGTTCAATGACGTTCAGGCGGTAATAGAGGTCCTCGCGAAATTCACCATTTTGCACGGCGGTCACCAGATCACAATTGGTGGCGCTGATGAGGCGTACCCGGCATTGGCGGGTAACACTCGAACCCAGCCGCTGATATTCCCCGGATTGGATTACCCTGAGCAGTTTCGACTGTCCTTCCGCGGACAAATTACCGATCTCATCGAGAAACAACGTGCCGCCGTCAGCTGCTTCAAATCGACCGGTACGCAAACTGTCGCAGCCTGTATAAGCACCCTTTTCGGCACCAAAAAGTTCGGCCTCCATTAGCGATTTTGGCAGGGCACCGACATTGACCTTGATAAAAGGTGCCTCGCGCAAAGGTGAATTTGCCTGCAGGATCTGCGCAATTTTCTCTTTGCCGGCGCCATTGGGTCCGGTAATCAGAACCGGTACGTCAGATGCAGCTGCCTTGATGGTGGTAGTCAGCAGGCGCTCGATAGTCGGGCTTCGATAGACCAGTCCACACAGGTCGGCTTTCTTCAGGCTTTCCACTTGGGTATTCGCTGAGCTGGCCTGGTTGATGGCCAGCAGCTGCCGTGCGGTGTCGATCAGGCGCTGATCGTCCCACGGTTTGGCCAGGTAATCCGCAGCGCCCTGTTTCACCAGGCTTACCGCCGTCGCCAGTTCGGTCCACGCAGTCATCAGGATGATCGGCAGCCCGGGCCGGGCTTCACGTAACGCCAGAAAGAGACGCTGGCCTTCCTGACCCGCCGTCTGCCCCGAGGTGAAATTCATATCCTGAATAACCAGCGAAATGCGCGCATCCTGCTGTACCCGTGCCAGACCGGCCTGAGGAGTGAGCACCACCTCGCAGGTCATGTCACTGACTTCGAACAGCAATTGCAGAGCCTGGCCGACCACCGGATTGTCATCAATGACCAGAACGATTCCGCATTGACTGCTAGCCATTGGCAACCGCCGCGGCGGGCGAAATACCGGAAGCCCGCAGTGCAGGCAGCAGCGCGGCTCCCAGGGTGATGGCGACGAGGGCTGCGGAGGTGGCAGGCAGATAGAACCAGGGCATCATTTCCGCCGCATATTCCCGCGCGAGATACACACTGGCAGCGGTCGCCAGCACGGCTCCGAGCAATGCGGAAAAGCCGGTCAAGACGCAATTCTCTACGAGGAAATATCTTAGGATGGCCTGCCGACTGGCGCCCAGCGCACGCCGGATGCCGATCTGCTTTCTGCGCTGACCCACCCACAGCGACGTGAGCCCGAAAATGCCAAGTGCATTAATCAGCGCGAGCAACGCTATCACTGCACACATCAAATAGATCATGGCGTAATCTCCTGAATAGGCTTCGCGTTTGATTTGTGCCAGGGTTTGCTCGTGACCGATAAGCCGGCTGGAGTCAGCATCACGCAATAGCGCAGCCATTTCCCCCATGCGCGCTTCGACGTCCTTGCTCGACGTTCTCACAATATAGTTGATGTATTCGCGCTTCTCGATCACCGGAATTAAAGCAGTGTCTTCTGCAAACGGTTCCTTGGGCATGTGTGCAATCAGCCGTTTAACGATACCGACAATGGTAACCGCGCTGGAGCCGAGATAAACCGTCTGATCAAGGGCATTGCCATCGGGGAACATCTTGTCCGCGAGTGCCTGGGAGACAATGGCAACGGTGGCATTGCGGCTCGGCCGTCCGGAGAAGAACTCTACCTCGTTCGGCATAAAGTTGCGACCGGCCACCAGTTCCAGACCCAGCGTGTCGAGACCAGCCTCGGACGTCGAGAAAAATCCGGCGATGGTGTACCTCGCCCCCGGGCCGGGGTCTGGTTCGTAAGTGAACGCCATGGTGGATCCCATATTGGACATGGGAACGCTGTTAATGGGCGCCGCGTGCAGGACGTCCGGTACGGCCCGCAGCATAGTCAGATCACGCTGAAGTGTCTGTTCAATATCGCCCTGATTCGGGTTTTGTTTGGACCAGAGCTTGAAGATTTCCGCCTCAGCTACGCCAGTAGGGCGATGGATAAGTTTATGCCGGTCGGCAATGAAAAAAAGTGCATTGCTGATAATGGCGACCGAAATCGCCATCTGGACGATAATCAGAAACGGTGCAAGTTTTCCCCGCCAAAGACTTTTCACGATCAAACTGAGTTCCAGCATTCCGATTTCTCCAATTTGCTATTGAGCTTTCAGGTAGCGCGCGGCTTGCGTATGGCTGATCCGCCAGGCGGGGATCAATCCGCTGATCAGCGTCGCACCCAGGGACAGGCAGACCGCCGCCACGGCGGTGGTAAAACTCATCACCGCAACGGCTTCATAATTGGTGTAAAGCGATCTCACCCACATCAATCCGAACCAGGTCAGACCAAGCCCCATGAGGCTGCCGAATGCCGCAATCACGAATGCCTCTGCCAGATGCTGAATCAGAATGTCCAGACGGCTGGCGCCGAGTGCCCTCCGCACACCCGCTTCCGGTGCCTTGCGGAAAAACTTCGCCAGCAGCAGCACTGCCGCGTTGACCAGGCACACAAACAGAAATGCAAAGGATAAAACCAGCAATACCCGATCGTCTTCGTTGACGACTTTATTGATCTCCAGCCACTCAGATGGCCGGTTGAACTGAAACTTCAGCGGGCGCTCGAAACGGCCGACCTTTTTCTGGCCGGTAATGTAATCCCGCACATACTGTTCGGCTTTCTGCCTTTGTGCGTCATCTGCAAATCCGAACCAGAGCTTTAGCCACGTCCTTTCGCTGTTCAACAGATCCTGGTGGGTCGCGATATTCTCGTTCTTCCACCCTGAAAAGTTTGCCCATATGGGATAAACCGTATCCTGTAGGTTGAACAGAGGTACGTAGATCTGGGGCGGCACTTCAAAGTAATTGTTGGTCAGATCGAAAACAGTGGGCACCAGACGCCATGCGTCGTCCACTACGCCCGTAACGGTGTAGAGGTCACCTTCAATAACCACGGCTTCCCCGACAGGATTTTTGCCAGAGAACAGTCTTTGATTAATGCTTTCGGAAATTACCGCGACGCGGCCCCCGTTCATGTCGATATCCTCCGACCAAGCCGAGCCATAGATAAACGGCACATCGAACATGGTGAAAAAATCGTTGGTGGTGAGGCGGGAAAATTCCACCGTGGGTAATTCCGAGCTATTTTGCGTAGAGATGTTCATTCCGGCCTTTACGGTCACCACCGTCTGATTTGCAATATTGGCTTCAAAAAGTGCGCGCGCATCACGAAAAGTCAGAGACACTGGCAACCCATTGCTGTCTGGCGGGTCGCGATCTTCTCCAAAGCTGTCCAGCTGGACAGCAACTATCTGATCGTTCTTGTGCGCCATCGGATTGCTGGAAATAACCCGGTATAAAGTAAATACCGTTAAGCAAGTGGCGATGCCGACGGCTACGGTAAGAATGGTAAGCGCCGACATGACCGGAGTCCGGCACAGGCTGAGCCAGGCGAGTCTGAAACAGTAAGTCCACATAAAAGCTTTCCTAGACAGCAGTAGCGTGAGCGGTAGGCGCGGTCCAATTGGCGGGCTGGCCGTAATCGGTTACCTGACCATCGATAATATGGATATTGCGCTGGGCGCGCCGGGCCAGCTCGGGATCATGGGTTACCATCACGATGGTCATGCCGTCTTCGTTGATTTTTTCGAGCATTTCCATGATCTGTCGGGCCATCAATGAGTCGAGATTGCCGGTGGGCTCATCGGCCAGCAAAAATTTTGGCGAACCGGCCAGGGCACGGGCAATCGCGACCCGTTGCTGCTGTCCTCCGGAGAGTTGCGACGGCAAATGCTTTCTGCGTGCCGTCAAGCCGACCTGATCCAGTGCCTGTTCGATCCGTTCCTTGCGTTCGCGTCCGGGCAGGCCGCGATACCGCAAAGGCACGTCGATATTGTCAAAAATATTCAGATCGGATATCAGATTGAAGCCCTGGAATATGAAGCCGACCTTTTCATTGCGGATTCTGGAGCGTTGCCTGTCGTTCATTGCGCTGACATCTTCCGAGTCCAGCTGATATCGCCCTTCCTCAAAACCTTCAAGCAGCCCGGCGACATTAAGAAACGTGGTTTTACCTGATCCTGATGGCCCGGTCACCGCCACAAATTCCCCGTGGCGCACATGCAGGTTAAAATCCCGGAGGGCATGGGTTTCTACCATGTCGGTACGATATATTTTTTTGACGCTGTGCATGTTCAACATAGTATTTGTCCTAATTGGAGATTAGTAATTGCTGAGAGGCCTGGGCGACATCAACCGAGGAAACTATAACCCTGTCGCCCTCGCTCAAGCCGGAAAGGATTTCCACATGGCGCAGGCTGATATCTCCCAGAGTTACCGGCGTTCTGTTCGCCTTTTCGCCATCGACCTTGAAAACATGTCCGCGAAACGAATCGAAGAATGGCCCCTTTTCCACCAGTAAAGTATCGGACTTGCTTTGCAGCAGAATGCGGGCGGAAAGGCGCTGGTTCTGTCGAAGTCCTGTTGGCGCATTCTCCGAGAAAGCAATTCGCGCGATGACTTCTCCGTTCAGAACTTCCGGTGAAATGGCCTTTATTTCGGCGGTAAACGCTACCCCGTTCAACTTGATTCGGGCGGGCATGCCCAGAGTCAATTCATCGGCGGTGTTTTCCGGTACACGCGCTTCGAGTTCCAGTGCCGCAAGATCAATTACCGTCATCAAAACCTGATTGGCTGCCAGTGCCTGCTGCGGTTGCACGGAAAGGCTGCCAACCATGCCGTCGACGGGCGACTTGATGGTCAAGCGGCGGATTCGCCGCTGCAATGCATCCACGACCAGGCGTTGTTGTTGGCTCTGTTGCGCGCGTGCCTGCAGGTCGAAGTCCAGCATCTCGCTTTCGAGAACCGTATTGTGCTGACACTGCGCATATTCCAGTTCAGCACGGGCGAGATTATCGGTTGCTTCTTCGAAATCCAGCTGGCTGATCAGTTTCAATTCATAAGCGCGAACGGCACGCCGCTTTTCCCGCTGCAGGGCCCGCAAATTTACGCCTGCCAGATCTTCCTTCTGCTGCAATTCAAACTTCACGCGCCGGTTTGCCAGTTCCTGCCGCGCATGATCGCTTTCAAGGCGGGCAAGATGGGACTGCTCCTGCGCAAGCTGCTCCTGCAATAGCGGACTGTCCACCCGCGCGAGAACCTGACCTACCAGAACTCCGTCACCTGCCTTAACCAGCAGTTCAATATGACCCGCCTCGGGTGCAAACAGGGTTGGGCTGTTGGCAGCCACCACGTGGCCCTGCACAACAATTTCCCGCGACAACTCGCCGCGCTCTACAGTGGCAAAACGCGCAGACCGACCGGACACCACGGCGTCTGCAGTCGCGGCTCTCACCAGCGTAACCACGAGATATCCGAGAATAACCACTACCACCGCGGCCATCGCCGGAACTCTCCAGCCGCGCCGGCCGGCTTTGACGATGACATCCTGACCGGTAGTGCCTGAAATCTGTCCTGACATATCTATTCACATTCGCACGGAAAATCAGCTTAATCCAACAACCGTGCCGACTTGCCTGTAAATACTTATCCGATTGAAATAGAAAGAAAAAATCAGGGAGCAACGCCGGTTAAGGAACTGAAAAGTGTCCGGTCAGTGTGTCCGGCAGCGGTTTTCGGCGAGGGCGGACGGCGAGCAGTGAGGAAAATCGGCGGAGGGGAGATATCGACATATGGTGCAATTTAACAATGCATATTGTTCATTCAGCAGTGAATGCCAACCCAACCGTCCAGACCTCCTGGCGATACGTAGAGAAGGCTGGCGTAAATGTGAAGTCCAGGGCGTAGGCAGATGCGTTGATGAATCAATTCACAAACCGGGGGTTTGGATATGGCAGGTCAAAACAAAGAAATTTTAAAGGCGGCAAATGCTGCTATAGACGCAGGAAAATATGAAGACTTCCTATCATTTTGCACGGATGACACACGATGGACATTTGTCGGCGACAAGACTCTTATCGGCAAAGCTGCCGTTCACCAATGGATGACAGCCACATATTTGGTGCCGCCAAATAACAAAGTGGCCAATCTCATTACCGAGGGCGATTTCCTGACGGCAGTGGGCGAACTTACTCTGCAGGACGCAGACGGAAAGGAGATTCATTATTCATATTGCGATGTCTGGAAAATCCGGGACGGTAAGCTTGCAGAGCTGTCTGCATACGTCATCAAAACCGGGGATTAATCGAAAGATTTTCCCGGGGAACCTCTCGACAGGCAGTCAGCATGCGTTCGAAGCGCCGCCTTGATCTGGCAAAGCGCTGTAAGCCAGACGTTATTCGGAATTAACGGAGGGCCCCAAGTTAATTTCAGGCCGAAAACTCATGCCTTATCGCCCCCGTATTTTTGCTTCGCTCCAGACGCAGTGGCAAGGAAACGGTAAAACAGGTTTTGTGCTCCGTGCTGCAGACAGTCACGTCTCCACCATGGGCGTGGGCAATACCGCGAACCAGAGACAGGCCGAGTCCCCATCCTTTCTTGGAGCTCGAGATCGCAGACGCCGATCTGTGGAATGGTTCAAATATGGTCCGTTGATCTTCCTCGGGGATGGGGTCGCCCCTGTTTTCCACGTGGAGCTCAATCCGCTCTTCGTGTTGCACAATTGCAATGCGAATCGGACTGTCTGAAGCTCCGTACTTGACCGCATTTGCAGCGAGGTTTTCAATGATGCGACGTAAACCGGCGGGATCCGCCGTGATGCGGACGCTAACGGCCTCCAGCTCGAATCGATCGCTGTGAATCGCGGTGAGCTCTTCAATGACTTCTGCGGCTATTTTGCATGGATCACATTCAGTTACCTGAATGGGAATCAGCTTGCCGGATTTTATCTGAGATGCGTCAAGCAGGTCCTGGATCATTCGATCAGCGTGATTGAGGTTTCGGTCGAGCCTGGACAATAACGACAGGACATCCTCCTGGCCTGCAAATTTAAGGGAAAGCAACTGCGTACTGAGTTTCGATACGCTGAGGGGCGTCCGCAAATCATGAGTGAGGGCCGCGACAAACATTTCTCGGAGATTCTGTTCAGCCTTCAGTCTTTGCAATTGATCGCGAAGATTTATCTCAGTCATGACCGAAAGCGTAAGTTCCCGCATGACGTCGATCTCATGGTCGGTCCATTCGCGCTCTTTGCTGTCAATGGCGCAGAATGTTCCCAGAACCTGACCGTCGGGATTGATCAGCGGAATGACGACCAGCGCAACGATGCCCCACGGGCCGGTCGACGGGTGAAACTTGAGGAGGGGATCGTTCAGCGCGTTCGAAGAGATGATGGACTCACCCTCGAGTGTGTAGCGGCATATAGAAGAGTCGATCGGAAGTTCGCGGGATTCTTTGAATGGTGAGGGAAGACCGTAGTCTGCCACGAAGTACTGCTTCTCGGCTCCGACCAATGAAACAATCGTCAAGGGGGCGTCCACGATTCTGGCCGCAAGCTGTGCCAGGCGGTCAAACGCTGCCTGGCGTCCTGCATCCATAAGGCCCGTATTATGAACGGCCTGGACGCGGGCTGGATCAACCAGCCGGCGATTGCAGGACTGGGTTCGCTTCAAGGTCACTGAATCGAGAGCGCCTGAGAATTGCATGATTCGTTGTGCCCTCATTCAAATAAAACCCGAGGAGTCCAGGACTTCCACAGGTTATGAGCATCGCCAGGATAAGCGGAGCAGCGGCAGGCTATCCTGCCACGTTCCCTTTCATCAATAGGCGGGTTCGGAAACGCCATTGCACTGCGAGCGGAATGGTGTCACAGGACGCGGCGCGGTTCAATCTCGAGTAGCCAAGGCAACCTTGTCTCCCGACTGAAGGTCTGGCGTGCTTGAGATTCGGTGGATGTGTGCGTCGCTGGTTAAATCTTGCCTTCCGACTTTTAGTATCTGGGCCAAGTCACGAATGGATCCAGGTTGGGTAGCGGCATGCCGCCGATGAAGCTTTAAGGGGTGACAAAGTGACGCAAAACGCTTACCGTTTTCCGACCTCGACGGTTGCGCACCAGGCCAGGCTACAGCTTAAACCAGGCTACAGCTAAGGCCAGATTCTGGCAGGAAGCTGACCGGTCCGTGAGTGGCGGCGTCAAAATTTCCTGTCAAAAGTAAGAGAAAAGATAATGATAGATACGGAAAAAACGGTTCGGATATTGGTTCTGGCGACAGCTTTAACGTTGATCAGTTGTAGTACGGTCGTAAAACAAAAATCTGACCATACTCTGGCAGATCTATTCGATGCCCCTACCACATTCGACAATCCCATTATTAAATACGACACGGAAGATCCTACAAACAAGGCAGGCGATATTATCTACACGGCTGATCCTGCGGCCATGATTGTCGATGATCAGGTCTACCTGTACACCGGGCACGATGAACAGGCTCCGGGTGCTGAAGGGTATCGCATGTATGACTACCGCTTATGGACAAGCGCGGACATGATTAACTGGCAGAACAAAGGCACGGTCCTTCGCTACTCTGATTTCGAGTGGGCACGAGGCGATGAAAAAACGGGTAATGCCTATGCTGGTCATGTGATACACAGAAAAGATGAGTCGGGAAGATCACGCTATTATTTCTACGTGACCCTGGAAGGGGGGCAGCCTGAATTTGGCTTTGCCATAGGAGTGGCGGTGTCGGAGAATCCCGAGGGACCTTTTTCTGATCCGCGCGGGATGCCGATGATACTGCTGAAAGATACGGCAGAATATCAGGAGCACACATGGAGAAACATTGATCCGGCGGTATTTATAGACGATGACGGCCGCGCCTACCTTTACTGGGGCAACAAGCAGCTATGGTGGGTCGAACTCGAGAGCGATTTGATTCATTTAAAAGGTGAAAGTTTTACGCTTGACGCCCGTGGAAAAATGCAAAACAGGGATATCAGTAACGTCAAAATAAACACTGTCGATACATTGCCGAATTTTGAAGAAGCCCCGTACGTTTCAAAACATAACGGCATTTATTATCTGGTGTACGCAGCCGGATTCCCGGAAAGCCTGGCCTATGCGACCAGCACCTCAGCATCAGGGCCCTGGAAATATCAGGGAATAATCATGGACCCTCTGCCCGGCACCACCACTATCCACCCCGCGATGTTCGATTTCCAGGGCAGCACCTATCTTGCGTATCACAGCGCTGCGCTTCCCGATGGCGGGAGCTATAGGCGGGCGACTTGCGTTGACAGGGTTTATTTTAATAGCGATGGAACCATCAAAAAGATTGAGAAGACGCCCAGATGAGGCGAGGGCACAAAATAGAAATGATTTCCTGGGCTCCGTCAATGGAACAGGCTTTCCTTACTTTTTAGCACCACATCTTCACACAACAATCCACGCTGGACGGGTGACATGGCAGGCCCGTCCAGCGTGACTTCGTACTTCCGCAGGACAGTCCGAGCCGGCACTGGTTTTTCCGGATTAAAGGGTCCCTAACCAGAGGATAGGTCCTGGCACGAAGTCCAGGTCTATGGTCGCTGAATCATCCAGGCTCCAGTCATCGACGTCGACGGCGAGAATTTTCCGGGCGCCGGCATCGGCAACGTAGGCCTGCGTCCCGTCCGCAGAAACCGTCAGCCTGAAGATCTGTTCTTCTACTTCGGAGGCCGCAGTGACTTGCATCCGTGGCCCGGCACGGGCCCAGTCAGCAGTATTTAGTGCAGTCAAGCCGCCCTCGGTGTCCAGAATCAAAAAAATCTCACCGTCCCGTGCAAAGCTATATGCGCGAGGCGTGCCTTCGTATTCGATTGCGGTGATGGTTTCTGCCGCCGGATTGATCGCGAAAATGGAGACAGGATCGTCGTCAGAGTTTTTTCCGGCGCCTACGATGTCGATGACGTTGGGATGGCCGAAGAGGCTGCTGATTCGAGTGTCACTCGGAAGTTTGTAAGCGTCAAAGTGATCGTCGTGTTGCCCAAGAACAAGAACCCCGTCGATACAGCCAAAGGAAATGAACGCAGCGCTCTGGGCGCTACCATGCAGGCCTGGACAGGAATACTCGGGATCATCGAGTAAATCGAGCTCATGGAAGTGGTCACCGTCACGTTCACTGATTTTGACCATCGAAGGCAAAGTCGTTGGCGGTGCTAGGTTCGGGTCCCTTACCGTAGAGATCAGAAAATCGTCCCACGCCTGTGCAGCGCCGTGCTGATGAATATCGTCGCTGTACGCGGCCAGAACTTTGCCCTCACTGATGGTGGTTTCTGATAACACGCGAACTTCCGCCGGCACGCCTTCAACGCCATCAAAAAAAATTACCATTCGATCCTGATTCTTTGTGATGTGTGCTGGCTTGGTGCCCGATAAAGTCAGATCAAGCATGCCTGGCTCGCCAAGATGCAGGTGCCCGTGATCACCATGGTCCTCATACTCTATACCGCTATCCAGGAAATTTATGGTACCTGATTCGCTTTGAGCGACGATGGCGTACCGATAGCCGGGACTGGCATGCAGTGCGCTGATTTTGCCTCCAACCTGCACACTGGCAATTTCGGCTTTCTCTTCCAGATCGAATACCAGGACGTGATCCGGCGCGCCCGGTTTGGCAATCAGAATCCGGGCGCCGCCAGAGATTTCTGTCGGGGAAGGGTCAGCGGGCTTTGGATTGGATACGGGATCGGCTTCAGTAACCTTGGTGTCGTTGCTGTCGCAGGCGCTCATCAGTCCGATGGCGACGGCAGGGAGAATGTATTTAACACTCCGTGGAATTGATCGACGATTCATAAATGTTTCTCTCTTTGCAGATTTAAATGTAATAAGAAATGTACTGGCCGTGAGGGCGAATGCGGCGGTATAATGCCACGATTACAAGATACGATACAACGTATCATTTACTATGAGAAGGACAACCGCGCGTTTTCGAATGCGGGAAACTTCGAAGATCAGGCGTGATATGGAAATCCGCAATAGCGGCTGTTAAGTCTGAATAAAGTCGTTACAACCGACGCCGGGTGTTGCGGGAGTCGGGAGTTTAGACAGGCGGCTGCCAGTGAGGGGGTGGTTGATGAGTAGTCAAAAGCCGGGCTTTTCGCTGGAGCATCCTATATGTCACGCCGCTCCGGCCACCACGCCAGACACAACGCCAACACCGAACAGGCGGCCTGTGCCAGCACAACCGACTGAATGGATTCGGGCAGCAGGGTTGACAGAGTGGATATCAGACCCGCCAACCCGAACTGCATGGCGCCCATCAATGCCGCCGCCGTGCCGCTGTTGTGGCTGAAGTGTTCCATGTAGCAAGCCTGACAGTTCGGTGAGGTGGCGCCCATGGCGCCCAGTGTGATCATCATCGCTGGCACGAAGGCCCATATCACGGGAAACAGTTGGGTGATAATCACCAGCAACAGCAAACCGAGGCCCTGCATTGTGACCGCGCAGGTCAGTATCCGGCGCGGCTTCAACCAGGTTAGCAGTATCCGGTTGGTCATCATAATGACCCACATGGCAACAATGTTTGCGCCGAACAGCAGCGAAAACGTATGTGGGGATGCGCCAAAATGTTGTTGATAGATAAACGATGCATGAGTGACAAATATCATCATGACTGAGAACAGCAGGCCCTGAAGAAAGATATAGCGCAGAGCGGAAGGTGTGGTGATGACGTGCAGATAGCGCTGTGCCATGTTTGGGGTGCCGGGGGCGGCGGCCGGTATCGGTAGCGGCCCCGGCTTGAACAGTGGTTGGCCCAGAAACAGTGTACGTTTCATCACGATGATGGCGGCAAGACTATACAGTCCCAGAAACATAAAAATAGTACCCCAGCCATCCAGCGCCAGAAATGCACTGCCAATGCTTGGCGCGATGGCGGGTGCCGCTACCATGATTAATCCGATCATGCTGAACAGCTTGGCGGCCTCTACTCCCTGAACGTGATCACGCACCATCGCGGGCACACACACCACCACCCAGCCACCGGCGAAAGCCTGCACTGCCCGCAGAACCAGCAGCTGATTCAGGCTATTGATCTGACTGATCATCAGGCTGGCCAGGGCGAACACCACCAAGCCAGCCAGCATGATGACTTGCCGGCCAAAACGATCGCCAAGCGGGCCACCACTGAGCTGTCCGACTGCCATAAAAGCAACATAAACCGTTACGCTCAGAGATACCTGATGTACCGTCACCCCGAGGCTGGCGGCGATAGCCGGGAAGGCCGGCAGGTAGGTATCCAGGGCAAACGGCGCGATAGCAACGGTGAGTGCCAGTGGCAGTGCCAGTCGAAGTTGAGACATGTACAATTCCTCACAACCAAGTATTTGACGTCCTGCCAAACTGAAGGGCAGACGCAACGCTTGAAGCGGTATACGCACAGTTCCACGGGGATGTTCGCTGGTGATGCGAACCATGAGCTGGCTGCGGTGCCGGCTTTGTTTCAAAAACATCTAAAAATGGAAAGCGCTTAATGATCCGGGTAATAAAAGAACTGTCATTTGACGACGATAATAAGGTATTGGAATGCTATTCGGTGTTTGCGCATCTCCGGCCGAAACTTGATGAAGCCGAGTTCATCAAGAGACTCCATATCCAGAAAAATGAAGGCTATAAAATTGCATTTCTTTCGGATGACGGAAAAATCGTGGCGGCCTCGGGATACAGAATCGCCCACTTTCTTGCCTGGGGCAAAGTTCTCTATATCGACGATCTGATAACCCATCCGGACTTCAAGCGGCAAGGCTGCGGCGGGGCACTGTTGAATTGGTTGCTGGAGAGGGCAAAGGAACACCGCTGTGATGAGGTTCATCTGGATACGGGGCACCAGCGTCACGATGCTCACAGGCTGTATCTTAACAAGGGCTTCGAGCTTAGTTCGCACCATATGACTATTACCCTGGAAAATTCTGACCGCTAAATTTTCGGGATCGATATAAACCAAACCTGACGCAGGGTTACCTGTGGAATCTTGATTTTTAATGGATGATACCGGTGCTTTGAATGAATAAATGGCTTATTTCATTTGCAGTTTCCATCATTTTATGCGGTATAGGTTTGGTGGTTTTCGTCGGTTTTATTTCCGTGGATAGATGCCTGGATTCGGGTGGAGAATGGCTGGGAGCAGGTCGGGGCTGCGAGGGTGGTCGTGGATACTCCATGCAGAGCTTGATGTCGCCGATGGCCATTACCATATTTATAGCGATTGTTTTGGGGCTCAGTAGTGCTTTCGTCCAGATACATTCAATAATATGCAACTTATTGCCCGGTAAGCGAGAGCAACGTCGCCCTGAACGTCTGTATAAATCTCGTTAAAAAAGGCAGTTTAAAATCGCTGGCGTGTTCGACATATCTTCAACATGTCGGAGTCTGGAGATATATGAATGGTTAAAGAAAAATATGGGCCAACGCCCGAAATGCTCCATCCTATGGAAGGATTTCCGCAAGTCTGCTTTATAAAAAATTCAATTTCGAATCCCAACATTATAGTGGGTGACTTTACTTACTACGATGATCCGGAAGACTCGGAGAGATTTGAGCGCAACGTTCTTTATCATTTCGACTTTATCGGAGATCGCCTCATTATTGGAAAATTCTGCGCTATTGCTCGTGGAGTCAAATTCATAATGAATGGCGCCAATCACAAAATCTCCGGTATTGGCACAAGCGAGACACCCACTCAAAAAGGCAATAGGCGAGACACTCACTCAAAAGGCACTAAAAGGCACTAGCGAGACACCCACCCAAAGGCACTAGCGAGACTTCCACTCAAAGGGGCACTAACGAGACACCCACCTACGGCGGTAACGTTCAACGTTTAACAAGACATCCAAGTTATGTGTGGATCATCCGGTCTAAAATATGTATATTTAACCAGCTTCGCATAACTCAATCACGGATGAGGAACTCTATGCCAA
>CAZXLJ010000075.1:0-16623 GCA_964641175.1 uncultured Cellvibrionaceae bacterium | reverse complement strand
GTAGCTTGCCGGAATTACCTGAAGTTGAAACCACACGGCGCGGACTCGCGCCCCACCTGGAAGGCGTTACCGTCAACCGGGTTATCGTAAGGCAGGCGCGTTTACGCTGGCCCGTTTCCACGGATATTGAGATCCGGGTACCGGGGGCGCACCTGCAGCGCCTGCAGCGCCGGGGCAAATATCTGCTTTTTGAATTCGAAGCCGGTACCGCACTGTGGCACTTGGGCATGTCCGGCAGTCTGAGACTCGTGCCAGCCGATCTGCCGGCAACGAAGCACGATCATGTGGACTGGGTGTTCGCCAACGGCCTGGCGCTCCGTTTCAATGACCCCCGACGCTTTGGTGCACTTCTGTGGACCGACGACCCGCCCCACGACCACGTGCTGCTGCGACATCTCGGCCCCGAACCTCTTACCGATGACTTCACCGGCGCCTATTTATACCGGCACTCGAGGGGACGCTCCAAGCCAGCCAAAACCTGGCTCATGGATTCGCGAACGGTGGTCGGGGTTGGAAATATCTACGCAAACGAAGCGCTTTTCCGGGCCGGCATTCACCCCAACACCCCCGCCGGGAAACTAAGCCGGGCAAAATGCGATCGACTGGTAGCGTGTGTTCGGTCAGTGCTGTCGGACGCCATCGAGAGCGGCGGCACTACGCTGCGGGATTTTGTCGGCGGCGACGGCAAGCCCGGTTACTTTGCCCACTCCCTTAAAGTTTATGGCCGCGGCGGCAAGCCCTGTCTTCAATGCAGTAAATTGCTCACGGAAAAGCGGCTAGGCCAGCGCACAACTGTATATTGCGTTAAATGCCAGACGTAAACAGGAGGCATTGCAAAATAAAAGAAAAGCCCCGACGGCCATTGGGGAGGGCCGTCGGGTCAAGACGATACCCGACAGGAGATCGTATTCAGTCGCCAGGCATCGAGGGGCAAATCTATGATGCCGGCTATGCGTACAAGTTCCTCGGTCCGGCGAACAAAGGTGTACACTGCGCGGCGCCTTAGTGGAGAGCAAGGCCGTTCTGAGCGGAAATCAGGCAGTACAAAGTTTGCACAAACGAAAGTGAAACTGTTAAGCACCTCACAAAAACACGTGAAATTCTCCGCCAACGTTAAGATCCGCTGGTGATTTTTTCTACGGATATCTTGCCGCAGATCACGGTAAAAGAAACCGTTAAGAGGCAATATTGTCTGCCGCTCTGGATCGAGCGAGATATGGCCATTTTGTGAGCTGCCTCAATACCTGAAGTCAAAGAAGGACACAGTCCGGATCCGGACTTTCCCGGACATTCTGGAAGTCAAAGTAATCTCTTCGTTTTGCGTTTCTCGTTCAAACCGGAAACCCCGATACGGCCGGGGCAATGCCTTTGACCCGAAAAGCGCTACAAATCCGTTGCATGGAAGCGGCAATCGGCAATGAAATTGGCAATAAGGCTGCGGCCGAGCCTTGTAAAAGGCTGCTTCGGTCGGCCTCGCGTACTGTGGATGCAGCCCGGCATTCAATTAACAGGTTAATACAGAAACCGAGAGAGCATGCGTGTTCAGTGTTATCATCCCCGCCCACAATGAAAGTGCAGTCATAGAGCGCTGCCTGTCCAGCTTGCTTAAAGGGCTCGACAATAGTGGCGTCGACGTCATCGTTGTATGCAATGGCTGTATCGATGACACCGCTGCGCGCGCCGCGCGATTTGCTGGAGTGCGGGTTGTCGAAATTGACAGGGCATCCAAGATTTCCGCACTGAATGCCGGGGACAGTGTGCGCCGACATCCGGTAGTCGCCTATGTTGATGCCGACATTGTCATCACGGGTGCTCATTTGCGTGCAACCGTTGAAAAAATGCTTGCATCTGGGGCGCAGGTGGCCGCGCCAGCAGTCCATATTGATCTGAGTCGCTCCAATATTCTGGTTAGAAGTTTTTACCGTGTGTGGACACGACTGCCGTATTTTTCAGATCGCCGCATGGTCGGCTCAGGCGTCTATGTTCTGTCAGCGCCGGGACGCCGCCGCTTTGATGCGTTCCCTAATGTGATTGCGGATGACGGTTTTGTCCGGTCGCTGTTTGATCCGCATGAGCGCCTGACCGTTACCGAATGCCGGTTCGAAATATTTGCGCCGGGTACTCTACGCGAACTGATCCGGATTAAAACGCGTGCGCGCTTTGGTAATGCACAATTGCGGCTCGTCTATCCGGGGATTCGGATTGGCGGAGAAAATAAGCCGGCCGCATTCTTGCAGTTGATGGTGCGACAGCCCTGGCTGATACCAGCAGGTGCCCTATATATCTACGCGCAATGGCGAACCAGCCGTGCCTGCAAGTCCAGGCTTGCATTACAGGATTACACTTCCTGGGAAAGGGATGAATCATCGCGCACGGGATAGCGAAAAAACATTTCACTGAATTATTTTAGAGTGAGGAGGAAAACATGCCGTCTCGTAAAAAAGTGCTGCTTGTATCTTCGTGCGGCGGGCACTGGGTTCAGCTCAATCGCTTGGTGCCAGCGTTCGAAGGCGCCGATTTATTTTTCGCCAGCACTGAAAAAGATTATGTTCAGGCATACCCGGCGGGTCGTTATCATTATATTCCCGATGCTTCGCTTGCCAACAGTTTTGTCGCCATTTTGCGACAAGCTATACATGTTCTCTGGGTGATCCTGAAAGTACGGCCGCATGTGATCGTAACCACCGGCGCGGCGCCGGGCTTTTTTGCCATCATGATTGGAAAAAAGCTGGGCAAGAAAACCATCTGGATAGACAGTATCGCCAATGTTTACAAGCTGTCTCTGAGCGGGCGCAAGGCCGCCAAGCACGCTGATCTTTTCATTACCCAGTGGGAGCATCTGGCAGGCGAAGCCGGTCCCAAGTATTTTGGTTCGGTTGTATGATTTTTGTCAGTGTCGGGACCCAATTGCCGTTCGAGCGATTGATCAAGGGAATGGATGAGTGGAGCCGGTTGCATCCGGGGCAGACCGTGTTCGCGCAGATTGGCGATACGTCCTTTCGCCCGCAATTCATGGAGTCGGTTCGCAAATTGACACCGGCCGAATATCTCGACAAATTTGCCAAGGCATCCGTGGTAGTGTCCCACGCAGGTATGGGGACCATCATAACCGGACTTGAAAACGCGAAACCGATGATTCTACTGCCGCGTCTGCAGGAACTGGGCGAACATCGCAATGATCACCAGACAGGCACCGCAGAAAAATTCTCCAATTTCGAATTAATTGATATTGTGCGCTCCACTGAAGAGTTGCACGCTGCACTGACCACGCGTATCCGTCAGGCCAAGGCGAAGCTGATTCAGACAAAGGTCAAAACTTCACCCGAATTGCTCGCCCGCCTGCGGGCGTTTGTGGATGGAGAGGCCTGAGTGGTTTCCATGTATGCCGAACGGCAGAATGGCGGCTTTGACTGGCGTTGGCTTGCTCTCGGTGGCATTTGCCTGCTCGTTTATTTCCCGACGCTGACGGAGCTGGTTCTAAGCTGGCTTGCGGTTCCGGAATTCAGTCACGGCTTGCTCATTCCATGGGTCATTGCATACATCCTGTGGGAAAACCGCGCCGATTTTCGCAGTGACGTGTGGCATCCATCGCGTTGGGCCGTGCTTCTTTGTGTGGTGTCCCAGGTTCTGCTGGTCGTAGCGACCCTTGCCGATCTGGATCGGGTTAAATTTCACGCGTTGTGGCTCACCATCGTCTCACTTGTCTGGGCTACAGGCGGCACCGAACTGCTGCGACGACTGGCATTCCCCCTGTTGCTGCTGCTGACGGCCATTCCCCTTCCCTATCTGCTGAACAAGCTGCTCACCTTGCAGCTGCAACAGCTCTCATCTGACCTCGGAGTTCAGCTGATCCGGTTATTCGGAATGCCGGTTTTCCAGGATGGCAATATTATCCAGATGGGAAAGGTGCAACTGTTGGTGGCGGAGGCCTGTTCGGGGCTGCGTTATCTGTTGCCGCTTTTCAGCATCAGCCTGATCCTCGCCTATTTCTTTCGCGGCCCGCTGTGGATCAAACTTTCCATGGTAATGCTGGCCGCGCCGCTTACCGTCATCATGAACAGTATCCGCATTGCGGTGACCGGTGTTCTTATTGACCTTTATGGCGACAGCGCCGCTCAAGGGTTTTTGCATGCGTTCGAAGGCTGGGTCGTTTTCCTTGCGGCCTTGCTCATGTTACTGGCCTGCATATTTCTGCTTACGCGCTTGCTGCCCGGACGTCTACCTTTTTCCGGCTATTTCAAGCTTCCGGCAGATGCACCCGCCGCGTCGGGCGCAAGCATGAATTTCTCCGCATCGCTGATGGTCTGCGCTGGCGTCTTGCTGGTCACCGCGTCGGTGCTCTGGATGAGCACTCGGAAATTGCCCGCGGTCGAGCTTGAACGAGAACCTTTTTCGCGATTGCCCTTTACTTTCGCAACCCGCCACGTCCAGGTGGGTGAACTGGATGCGGAAGTGGCAGGCGTGCTTAAGGCTGACGATTATTTCATGGGGAATTATGTTGCGGACGGCCAGATTCCCGTCAATCTTTACATGGCCTATTACGCGAGGCAGGCCGACGGCGCTGCCATTCATTCGCCTCGCGACTGCCTGCCCGCCGGTAACTGGAATATTCAGTCGCTGGAACAGGTGGATTTGCCGGCCATGCGGGGCAAGTCCAATCGCGCCGTCATTCGCAAGGGTGATGAAACTCTGCTGGTGTACTACTGGATCCACCAGCAAGGTGAGAATTACGCAAATGAATTTACCGCCCGCCTCATGTTGTTGCGGGACGCCGTCTCCCGAAATCGTACGGACGCCAGTTTGATCCGGGTCGCGATCCCGGTCCGCAATGCGGACCTGGCCGACAGCGAGCGGCAGCTGCGGGCGTTTGTTGAAGAATTGGCTGCCGATCTGCCCCGGTTTCTGCCAGGGCGAAATCATTTATCAGCGGTAACGGGGACATAAGCATGCCTGCGCGATTTCTCCTTTCTCCCCTGCTGATTGCGCTGTTGCTCACCGCTTGCGGTAATTCCGACGAAGAAGTGTCCCGGTTTACCTCAAGCGGCGACAGTTATTACGGGCGCGAAGATTACGATGCGGCGCAGATTGAATATTCCAATGCGCTGCAACAAAACCCGCACCACCTGCCGGCACTCGAGGGTCTGGCCCGCGTTTACGACAAGAAACAGCAGGAGGCAGAGCATTATCGGCTCCTGGCGCGCATTCTCGAGCAGCGACCGCAGGATGTCTCCGCCCGCAAGCGCGTTGTCAATCTGCTGTCGCGTTACCAGCAACTGGGCAAGGCGCTGGAGCAGAGCGAACAACTTATGACCATTGCGGGCGACCAGATCGACATTCAGGTTGTGCACGCGAGTCTGCTCTACCGCAACAATCGCATCGATGAAGGCCACGCCCTCGCGCAAAAGGTATTGCAAGCAGAACCCGGAAACGTTCATGCGCGCATGCTGCTCGCTACCGAAGCGCTTGAGGGGGGAGATGGCACCGCCGGCATCGAACTGTTGCAGCCGGCGCTGGCCCATGCGCCTGACGATCTGTCGCTTAACCTGCTGCAGATTCAGCTGTTACAGGCGGTCAATGAACCCGACCGCGCCCGGGACGTTTTCCGGACTCTGCTCGCTGAGCATCCAGATGATTTCTCTGTGCACTGGCAATATGTAGAATTCCTCGAATCCAGTGCCGCGCTCGATGAAGCCATCGGGGTCATGCAGGCATTCTCCCAACGTCATCCGACACCCGAGACGCTGCTGGAACTGGTTCGGCTGACCGGAGCCCGCGATGGTCAGGCGAGCGCCGACGACAAACTCCGGGAACTGGCAAGCCGGTTCCCCCAGCACGATACCCTGCAGATTGCCCTCGTCGAGCGGCTGCTGAATGCCAACCAGCTCGCGGAAGCCGGGAAGCTGATAGAACGGCTGGGCGAATCAGCACTGGATGAGGCGCTGAGCGCGCGACTTTCCATGCTTCGCGCACAACACCTGTCCAGCAGCGGCGACCAAAAGCTGGCGCTTGCGAACTACCGCAGCCTTCTGGAACGCCGACCGCAATATCTGCCGGCAGTACTGGCGATTGCCGAGATCCAGCTCCAGCAGGGCGACGTTTCCCAGGCCATAATCGAACTGCGAGCCGCGCTAAGTTTCGCCGCCCGATCGGCTGACCTGCATCGGCTACTGGGGCGTGCCCACGCGCAGCAGAATTTGCGGGAGCTGGCTCAGGATCATTATTCGAAGGCGTATGAACTGGGTGTCGATCAGCTTGAGGTCGCGGAAGAATACGCCGCGTTTCTGGCTGGCGACGGGCGTCTCGCACGGGCGGAAAGAATCCTCGAAAAATCACACGCCCGCGGGCGCATGAGCATACGGTCCCTGACTCAGCTCGCGGAACTAAAGCTGGGGCTGAAAAAGTGGCGTGAAGCCGACCAGCTGGCGCAAACGCTGGAAGCGGCAGGCGCACCGGCCGGCAGCGCCGCCATTCTGCGAGGTGCCTCCTTCAGCGGATTATCCCGCCACCAGGAAAGCATCCGCTTCTATCAGCAGGCGTATGAAGCGACGCCCCACCAGTACCGGCCCCTGGCGGCATTGATCGGCGCCTATTTGAAAGCGGACCTGCGTCCACTGGCCGATGAATTACTGGATGGCCTGCTGGCCAAGGCGCCGCAACATCTGCACGCCCTGCTATTAAAAGCGAGTATCCACCAGACTTACGCCGAGTGGCCGGCTGCGGAGCAGCGTTACCGTCAGGCGCTGACTGTGGATTCCCGCCATACGGATACCTACCGGTTGCTGACGCAGCTGCTGTTTGAGCAGAACCGGCTGGATGACGCCATCGCTCTTATTCGTCAGGGTCAGCAGGCGCTGCCGGGCCACCTGACATTTGGCATTACCGAAGCCACGCTGCTGCAACGGCTGGGCGACATTGATGGCGCCGAAGCCCGTTATCGGCAACTGCTGCGCGATCACCCCGAGGCCGACGTCGTACACAACAATCTGGCTCTGATTTTGCTTCAACGTGGCGGGGAAGCGGATCTGCACGAAGCCAGGTCACTGGCTGAGCGTTTTCGTCACAGTCAGGTTCCCCACTTTCAGGACACCCTCGGGTGGATTTACCTGCAGTCGGGACAGACAGCTGACGCTGTTTTTCTACTTGAGAAAGCGGCGCAGAAATTACCCGATATCGCCGAGGTTCAATACCATCTGGGCATGGCCTACCTGGCGGACAACCGCCGCGAGGAAGCCAGTGCCGCGTTATCCAAAGCCCTGACCCGGGAAAATCCTTATTCGTGGACGGAGCAGGCCCGCTTCGCCTTAGCCCAGTTGCGCCAGGACTGACAACCGTTTAGCGGACAGATGTAACCTGTAACCACCGAAGAGATCTCCATGTACGAAGCATATTACGGATTCACAAAAAAACCGTTCACGCTGGTTTCCGATGCCGAGTTTCTTTACATGGGCAAGACCCACAGCACTGCTTTTGCCATGCTGGAGTACGGCGTGCTGAGCCGCTCGGGCTTTACGGTGATCACCGGTGAAGTCGGCAGCGGCAAGACCACGCTGATCCATCACTTGCTGCGGCAGATCGGCAGTGAAATTACTGTCGGGTTCATCACCAATACCCGCAAAAACATGGGCGAATTCCTCCCGTGGGTAATGCACGCGTTCCGTCTGGATTATCGTGAAGTCAATCAGGTTGCGCTCTATGATGAGTTCTCCAAGTTTCTGACACGCCAGTACGGCAATGGGCAGCGCACGGTGCTCATAATCGACGAGGCGCAAAATCTGGGCATCGACGTTCTGGATGAATTGCGCATGTTGTCCAATCTTAATGCCACCGATGACCGTTTTCTGCAGATCATCCTGGTAGGCCAACCGGAGCTTCGTCAGCTTCTTGCCAAACCGGAACTGATGCAGTTTTCCCAGAGAATTGCGGCGGATTACCACATCGCGCCGCTGACCATGCATGAAAACATTTCCTACATCAAACACCGACTGGTCAAAGCCGGGGCGCGCAAGGATGTTTTTACCCCGATGGCTTATGAGCTGATTCATCTGGTGAGCCGCGGCGTGCCCCGATTGATCAATATAGTGTGCGATACCGCTTTGTCGTTCGCGTTTGGCGACCAGATCAAGGTCATCAACGGCGACTACCTGAAGGGCGTCCTCAAGGAACGTGCGGAGGGCGGTCTGCTCGCCCTGGGACAGAATCCGCTGGAGCAGCTCGGAAAACAGGCTTACGAATCACCGGATCTCGATGCCATTTTTACGCGGGTCAAACGCCGGCGAATCAGTGAACTGGCCAAAGCCCGGGAAACCTGATGAAGCCCGTACGGCAGCACCATTCGAATTTTTGAGGACAGGTTGTGTACGAAGAAGAAGCAGATCAGTCACCTTCCAATATCTGGCCCACGTTCCTGCGATATCGCTGGCACCTGGCCTTGGCCATTCCGTTGATATTGATGTTAACGGTGCTACTGATTCTGGCCTTGCCACCTGTTTACCGCGCCCAGAGCACGGTCATGGTGGAGACCCAGCAGATCCCCGTAGACCTGGTGCAATCCACCATCACCACGGCGGCGATGGAGCAGATCGACATCATCCGCCAACGGGTCATGACGCGGGAAAACCTCTTGCATATCGTCAATAAATATCCCTATTTCGGCGCAGCCGGAGCTACCCCCATTGAACTGGAGCGCATCCTCGACAGCTTTCGCTCCGCCGTGCTTCTGGAAATCGCCAGTACCCAAAAAGGCCGGGAGATGGTCGCCATTGGTTTCAATCTGAGTTTCGGCGCCCGCAGTCCGGCCATTTCCCAGGCAGTCACCAATGATCTGGTCAGTCTGTTCCTGAGTGAAAACGTCAAAGCGAGAACCACTCGCGCTTCCGAGACCACAGAATTTCTCAGCGGATCCGCTGCGCAGATCCGCCGGGAGCTGGACGAGATCGAAGCCAGGGTTGCCGAATTCAAACGCGAGAACAAGGACGCCCTGCCCGAGCACCTGAACCTGTATATCGGCATGCGCGAAGACACTCGCCGCCGACTGAGCGATATTGAACAGTCGATCAGTGGGTTTACGGACCAGATCCATCTGCTGGAATCGCAATTAACTCTGACGCGCAACCATAGCGGCCTGCCAGGTTCTGCCACCGATCTGGCCACCTTGCGCGACGAGTACCGAAGCCTGCTGCTGGCTTACCATCCCGAGCACCCGGATGTGGTGACCCTGAAAGAAAAAATTGAACTGCTGGAAACCGGTGGTGACATTGGCAGCGACACCGATTCCCGCATTTATTCCAGTGGCGAGCTGGCCGTGGCAAACCAGATCGCTTCTCTGAAAACCCAGGTAACACACCTAAAGACAGAGCGGGAAAAAAACCTCGAAAAGATCGAGGATCTGGAGGAGCGCATCATCATGATTCCCCAGGTGGAACGCGGATTTGTGGCGATCCAGAGAGACTATGAAGTCAAACTCTCCCAGTATGAAAGCGTGGTCGGGAAAACCCAGAACGCGCAAATGGCGGAAGACCTCGAGCACGAACGCAAGGCCGAGCGCTTTACCCTGCTGGAGCCACCGGTGCTGCCTTCTGCACCCTCGGAACCGGATCGACGCAAATTACTGGCCGTCGGCGTATTCATGTCCTTCGGTTTGCCGTTATCTCTGGTCTTCGCATTGGGCTTTTTTGACAACAGTATTCGCACCGCAAGCGCGCTGGAGAAATTCGCGGGTGCCGCCCCGCTGATTGAAATTCCGCTGCTGTACACCGACGAAGAAAAACACAAACGCCAGCAGCGCTTGCGTCAGTCCGCCATGGTCGCCGCCGGCATTCTTGTAGTCGGCCTGATCATCGCGCATTTTGCGATCGCGCCACTGGATCAATTGCTTCTTAAAGTCGCCGCCAGGTTTGGCGTGTAACCGTTAATCCATTACGTAGACTGCACATGAATCGCATTCAGAAAATCGTCGCGCGGGGCAAGTCCGAATTCATCAAAGAACACGGTCCCATACTGACAAAGCCGCCAGCCGATGAAGTCATCTGCAACCCCCGCACTACCCGGTTCAATTACACAGCCACCCGGGTGGAACCGGTTTCCGAGCCGGTGCTAAAAGCCAGGCGCGTCATCGCCCAGGACAGTACCGATCCGGACTCAAATCGCTTTCAGTTGCTGCGCGCCAAGATATTGCAGCAAATGCGCAGACGTAACTGGAGCACCCTTGGCATTACCGCTCCGGCTCAAGGCGCCGGCAAATCACTTGTCGCGGCCAATCTGGCCATCAGCATGGCCCAGGAAGGCAATCAATCCGTCCTCCTCGTGGATATGGATTTGCGGCGGCCGGGTCTGCATGAATATTTCGGGCTGGAGCCGACTCTGGGCATTCAGGATTTTCTTGACGGCAGCTGCAGGTTTGAGGAAACACTGGTCAACCCGGGGATTAATGGCCTGGTCATACTGCCGGGCCGGCAAGCCATTTTAAATTCTTCAGAACAACTGGCGGCGCCGTCGGTAAAGCGTCTGGTTGAAGAATTGAAGCACTTCTATAAATCGCGGATCATTATTTTCGACATTCCTCCGACGCTGACATCAGACGACGCCATGGTATTTTTGCCCTACGTTGACTGCTCCCTGCTGGTCATCGAAGCGGGCGCAAGTACGCGCACGGACCTGGAACAGTCGCTGGCGATAATCGGTAGCAATCCGCTGCTGGGAACGGTCCTGAACAAGACTGCCCCGATCAGCAAGGGCGGCCTGTTCCGATGAGGTGGTCCCATCGGGTGCTGCCCGGTGCGAGAACGGGTTCATGCACCAGATAAATCTCGCCAAACTGCTGATTATTTCCGTCTTTATCCCCGCGGAATTTTATATTGAAGTCGGCGGCCTGAAGCTGGAAGTCTACCGGATCATCCTCGGTATAGGCACGGTATATTACGGACAAAAATTCCTCGGCAACCTGCATCGGTCAAAGCTCAACGACCGCCTGATGCTGTTTATTGTTGTCGTCGGCGCGACTACGCTTTTTATCAATCACGGCGTGACCGGTGGCGCGGAAAAAGCCGGAATATTTGTATTCGAATCTTTCGGAGCCTACCTGATTGCCCGGTTCTGCGTCCGCAGTGAAAAGCACTTTGTCGAACTGTTTGTTTTATTTGCCCAGTTGATCGCGGTGTTTTGTGTATTCGCTTTCATTGAGTGCACAACCGGGCGGCGGCTGATTCACGAATTTGCATACTGGCTTACCGATCACAACGTGCTGCCTGATGGGGTACGTCAGCGCACCAAGGATTATATGCGCGCGGGCTTTACGCGGGCGGCCGGTCCCTTTTCGCATCCGATCCTTTACGGAACCATTTCCGCCACCGTCGTGCCCGTCATGTTTGCACTTTATCTGCTCACCCGCAGATTCAAATATCTGCTGCTGTTCGGTTTGGGAATTTTTTCCACACTCAGTTCCCTGTCGTCGGCGCCGCTACTGGTGTTATTGCTCAATGGTGCCATGGCCGGCTATTTCATCACAAAACGTGTCATGAAACGTTCGATCAACTATCTGCTGGGATCGGTGGTGCTGCTTTTGCTGTTCATTCAGATTGCGAGTAATCGCGGCGTTATCAAGCTGATTATTCAGAACATGACTTTTAATCCCCATACAGGCACCCACCGGCTTCTGATCGTTGAGCATCTGATGGACGATATCATGGCGTCACCCCTGTGGGGGTCAGGCATCGGAGCTTTCTGGAGTGCGCCAGGGTGGATGCGACAGTCCATCGACAACTACTGGCTGGCAATTTCGTTTTTCCACGGGCTTCCATTTGCCTTCCTGTTGCTGACATTGACCATCTACACCATTGTCAAAATTCCGCTGAGTGTTTACCCGGGGCGGGAGTACTACCTGTGCTTTTCTGTAAAAGTCATTCTGGTGTCACTGATGATGTCGGGTTTCACCGTCCATTTTTTTGACAAGCTTTATTTCCTGTTTTATTTCATGCTCGGAATCGGCGCTTTTTTTGCAAACGCCAAACCGCCTGCGCCCTGGTCCGAAAGTCGCGGCATGGTTGCAAAATCCGAATCCATTCGCAGCCCCGCCGATGTCATGTCTCCGGAGAATTCAAAATGAATGATGTCAGAACCCCCGCTGTGGATCTGAGTATTCTCATTGTCTGCTACAACTCGCGCAGCGATATCGATCGGTGTCTCACCAGTGTGTTGCAGGGAGATCTGGGAGGACTGACTTACGAAGTGCTGTTGCTCAATAACAGCCCGGACGGGCTGGAGGACTATATCCGGCTCCATTATCCGTCCGTGCGGATTATCGACAACAATCGCAACCTCGGTTTCGGGCCGGGCAACAACCTGCTGGCGCAACATGCGCGGAGTGACAGGCTGCTTCTGCTGAACCCCGACACCGACTGCCCGCCAGGCGCTATCCGCAAGCTTTATCAGCTGTCCCGACGGCTTCCAGACCATGGCGCCTGGGGAGGCGCTACCCGCTTTGAAGACGGCTCCCGCGAATATAGTTCCCTGCAAGCCGCCCCCACCGTGATCAACGAGCTTCTGCGCCTGCTGGGGCTGAGCCGGCTCATCAAACGCAAAACCATGCTGGAGCCGCGCCTGGAATTGGTGGACGTACTCTCTGGCGCCTTCATGCTGGTGGATGCGAATCTGTGGCGCACGCTAAAAGGGTTCGACGAACGGTTTTTCATGTATAGCGAGGAAGTGGATCTGTGTCGCCGGATCATGGATAAAACCGGCCTCAAGCTGCCGCTGGCGAGCGATGTATGGGTCTACCATTTCGTCGGCAAGAGCAGCAATCCTGCCGGGCGGATGAATCTGATCTTTCGCGGCAAAATGCAGTATGACCGTAAGCACTTCCCGCTGCTTCACAGTCTTGCCCTCGGGTTAATTCTCTACGCCACAGCGACAACGCGGTTTGCGGGTGGCGCGCTGTTGTGCCTGGCGGGCCGCCAGGGCAAGGCGCGGGAGCTGGTTGAATCCTATACCACTGTGATGAATCCGGCCGGTTGGTTTCGCCTTAATTGATTTACTCCTGATCGAGTAATTTTCTATTGAATTATTCCAGATTGAATTATCGCTGCACGTCCCGGGTGTCGTAGTTCTTGATTTCCAGGTTTTGCGGCGCGCCCTGCTTTTCGCTGTACTGAAACGCGCCCAGATCCACTGCACCGGTACGTTGCCGGCCTTGCAGATCCACACCGGGGGCGCCGGTTCCGAGACCGGCGGAGCGGGCTCTGGATGCCTTTTTCAGCTCAAAATTGTGTCGCCCGTGATCCACAAAATGCGCCTTTTTGTCGGTTACCGGCATATTGTGATCGGCTGCGACGCCAGCGCTGGTATTTTTTATTTCTGAAAGATTATTACGCACCAGCATGCCACGGCTGGGCGTACCCTGTTTATGATCGCCAACGCTGATTCGCGGACCTTTGCGGGCATCGTCATCTGCGTCCACAATCGTGTTGTTGATAATTTCCGAATTGACAGCACCCAAGAATGTTATGCCGTGCCAATCGTTAACAACTACCAGATTATTTCTGACCCGCCAGTTTTCATAAATCCCGTCAAAGCAGCCAATGCCCTGAAAATCCGAACGCAACCTGGGATTGGGGTGGTAATAATCCCAGAATATCCGGTTGCGCTCCAAAATTACATTTTTTACGGGTTTGCCATCCCGTGACCAGCTCTGAAAGCCGTCATCGTGATTGTCATCAACCTTGAAGCCGTTGGCGATCAGGTTATCCACATATGTCGAGTCATTGCCAAGGCCACGCAGGCCATCGACACTGAAATTGATAATCTGGTTGTTCTCCACGGTTATATTGTCAGCGAGTGCCTGAATGCCGATGCCTATGTTGTAGACCTGATTGCCTTTTGCCAGTGAATGGACTGCATTCAGAGAAATCCCGTTTTTGACGCGAGCCACCCAATCGCCGGCGGTCCAGTTCGTAATATCGGTGGCCGTAAAAACCTTGTTGTCCAGCAGTTGCACATGATGGCTCGGCCCGTGATGCGCATGTGAGTTTACATCCAGCAAGGTGCGCCAGGCCGGTACGTCCGGCAGAAATTCGGCACTTACCACCAAACCTTCGATCCGCCAGTAAGCGGAAGCCACGATACTGATTCGGCTGACTGTCGCCCTCGCCTGGTCCGCGGCAACTATATGAATATAGTCATCATTGATCAGGCCTTGAACCTGGATTTCGCCGTGATGACCTTCCAGTAAAACCAGCGTGTCGCCGCCTTTTACCGGCGCGCCCGGATTCACCATTCGGAGCGTAGAAGCGTCGGTATAGGGCGTCGTCCAGCGCCTGGCAGTAATTCTGTTTGCGGCTAAAACGGCTTGCAACGACGGCCAGGGGGAATCGATCGATCCAGAATTTTTGAGCGAGCCTTTAACCGGATCCAGATAATAGGTGGCGGCACGGGCTGCTTCGCCTGAGACCATCAACAACAATGCCAAAACCAGATAATGCATAACGAAAAACTACCTCAATGTTTTACTCACCGTCCGGGAATACAGGCCTGCGGGACCGCGCTCATATTCATATGTTAGCTTCACTGTCTTGTTTCGGTCTGGACATTTTCCGGCAGTAATGGGTTCACTTATCACCGGGTTTGTGACTCACTCTTTATTTATCCGGTTCACAGAAGCAAACACAACGAATCCTTCATTCCAAATAGAAAATCAATCTATTGCAACGCAACCGCTCTGCTAGTTTCAATGCAGGAAGTCCTGATCCCGTGAAGTAGAACCTGAGTTTTTGCCAACGGCGAGCAGAGTCTTCCCAGCAAGCGCGCTCTGCGGTCAAAGTGGCCCGGACGCACGGACATCAGCAGGACTTAAGGTAGTTCGCCCCATGAAATTACGGTTCGGGTTAATCGCCATCGCGTTGTTGGCTGGATGTGGTGGCGGGGGAGGCGGCAGTAGTCCTGAACAACCGGTTTCCCCCGTTCCAGAGCCACCCGTAACGACACCGCCCGTCACCGTGGAGATTGATCCTGTTGTGCCGCCCGGTGACGGTAGCTTACCTGGAGAGGCACCGCCTCTCGATCCACCCATTTTGCCGGTGCCTCCGGTCGATCCGCCTTCCGGGACGGATCGGAATCCTCGGGCGCCGGTCGCGGTGGATGACCAGTTCATTATTGGAGAAAATTTGGCGCCTTTTTCCATGAACGTGCTTGCCAACGATTTCGATACGGCCGGGCTTGAACTCCGACTGGAGAATGTCACCGCCGGTCTGGGCACGGCGTTTATAGATGCCGGAATTCTATGGTACTTCGCCCCGGGAAATTTTATTGGGCGCGATGTGTTGAGTTATGAGTTGCGCAACAGCGCCGGCCTGGAGGCACAGGCAATTGTCGAAGTGCTGGTGGTGTCGGAAGATGGACGTACGATAGAGCTGACCTGGGACAGCCCGCAAGCGGATACCGACATCGAAGGCGTCATCATCTCCCAACGCAATATCGATTATCCGTACCTTGAAACCGTAATCAATCGCCCCGCGGATACACAAAACCCACAGGCGCAAAACTCGGTTTTCCTGACGATTGCCGAGGCGGGACGCTTCGAGTTGAAGGTGGCGTTTGTGGATCTTTCAGGCGCTCAAAGCGCCTGGAGTGATGCCGTGATCACCGAAATCCTGGCGAATTAATTTCTTGTCATCCGTTTGCGCACATACACCAGTGCCGCAAGTCCCAACGCCATCAGAGGTAAACCCGCCGGCAACGGCACCGGTGTCAGGTCCGGTGTATTGCCCCCGCTCACCGGATTGGGACCAGCGCCCGGCAGACCGCCAGGTCCAACGCCCGGGTCCGCAATAACATGCCCTTTGTCTTTGTGCTTTCTGTGACCGGGATCAGCAAAGACCATCCCGTAATGACGCTGATACCGATGCTTGTCACCGAGTGTGACGATATCCTTGACTGGGTGACTGGCCCGGTGCGGTTTGCCCGCGACGGAAGTCTTGCCCGGCCCCGCCCAGGTATGGCGAGGATGCAGCGAAGCATGCGGTTTATCCTGAGTGCTTTTTCCTTTCAGGCCTGCGATTGCAGCATAGTGGATCGGTCCCACCGACAGAGGTGCTGCCATTTTGCTACTCCCCGACGCTTCTTCGGGTTCTGGCAGTTGATAGCCTACATCACTGATTAAATCCCCCACCGGTAGCGCTTGGACACTTGTCACGGCTGCACACATCAAAACGCAAATGCCCCACTTCCCAACGCCCATTTGGCCGCCCCTGAAATTGATTGCTGATTTTTTTAACAGGCCTGAATGGACCTGCTTTTTAGGGTGCGCTCGCCTTGCTGAATTCAAACAAAACAGAAGAGGAATACTGACGAAGTAACGGGCGAGCTCGCAGCGAAAGGCCCGCAATTTCCACACCACGTTTACCCGTATTTTTTCTCTTAGCCAGAAGTGTGACGGGGTTCGAATAACGTGTGCTCTTACAAGCTATTTCATGACTGCTGCACTCGCCGATACCGTGCTGAAAATGGCCTCAGACTGCTCATTTATTCCACGTAAACTCCGCGTCTTCGGTCATTTTCGCCTTGTCTCGGCTTCGCTCGCAAGTTATGAAACAGCTTCTAAGTGGATTGCCGGTCATAAAGAAGTAAAGAACCGAA
>CAZXLJ010000074.1:5793-16677 GCA_964641175.1 uncultured Cellvibrionaceae bacterium | reverse complement strand
AACAGGAAGGATCCACTGCGATAATCGAAGCAAGTTTTGAAATTCTAGGCGCACGCAAATCCATCGAAAGCGTGGGTTCCGCCGTGCGGGATCAGTTCGGGAATTATCTGGGGATAACCCTCGTTATTCGTGATGTGACAGACAGGAATAACGCCCTGGAAGTAGAGCGTTCCGAACGCCGTGAAGTGGCCACAAGACTCGAACGGGAACGGCATTTTTTACGCACGCTGTTTGAGCAGGCGCCGGGGTTTATTGCCATAACTACCGGACCGCGCCATATCTTTCAGGTCGTTAACGATGCGTACATGGAGGTAATCGGGCGACGGGAACTGCTTGGAAAGCCGGCGTCCGAGGCGCTTCCGGAAATGCAGGGACAGGAATTTCTTGCCCAGCTCGATGAAGTTTTCAATACCGGCAAGCCCTACGTGGGGCGCGAACTGGCGGTCACGGTAAGCAAAGATTCTGATGGGCGATTCCAGACGATTTATATCGATTTTATTTTTCAGCCCATCCTCGACGATGCCAACCGGGTCACCGGAATATTCTGTCAGGGCAGCGATGTCACGGCGCACAAACTGACGAGAAAAAAACTGGCACTGCATCAAAATCACCTGGAACAGCTGGTTCAGGAGCGGACCGAAGAACTCGAGGCGAGTCGGGAGGCGCTTTATCGGTCGCAGAAGCTTGAATCCATAGGGCAATTAACCGGCGGCGTCGCGCACGATTTCAACAACGTACTGCAGATCGTTTCGAGCAATCTGCAATTGCTGCAAATGAGCCTTGGAGATAATTCGCAACAGCGCCGCTGCCTCAACTCCGCAATTGATGCGGTTGAAAGAGGCACCCAGTTGTCAACACAGCTGCTGGCTTTCGCAAGGAGGCAGCCTTTACAGCCGGCATCGGTTAACCTGGCGCGCATACTGCTCTCCATGAACGACCTGTTGCAGCGCGCCCTGGGGGAAACCGTAGAAATCGAGACGACAGTGGCGCATGACCTATGGAACACTCTCGTCGATCCGCACCGCCTGGAAAACGTGATTCTGAACCTCGCCATCAATGCGCGGGACGCGATGCACGGTAGTGGAAAGCTGACACTTGAGCTGAACAATGCAACGCTGGACGAACAATATGTGCGGACCCAGCCGGACATTCCGGCGGGACACTACGTCCTTCTCGCGGTTTCAGACACGGGTGCGGGAATGACCGCGGAAGTTCTGGAGCGCGCCTTCGATCCCTTTTTCACTACTAAACGCGAAGGCGAGGGTACCGGCCTCGGGTTAAGCATGGCCTATGGTTTCGTCAAGCAAAGTGGCGGGCATATAAGAATTTACAGCGAACCGGGCAATGGCACGACAATCAAGATTTACTTGCCGAGATCTTTTGAAGTAGAGGCCAGGGCGCCGGAAGTGCTTAGCGGACCGGTCGAGGGTGGCAATGAAACTATCCTGGTGGTTGAAGATGATCCTGCCGTCAGAGAAGCGGCCGTACTGACTCTTCGGGACCTTGGTTACCAGGTGCTTAAGGCGGCCGACGGGCAGAGCGCGTTGCACGTGTTGCAAAGTGGACTGGAAATCGATGCATTGTTTACTGATGTAGTCATGCCAGGCCCGGTCCGCAGCCCTGATCTGGCGAGACAGGCAAAGCAGCTGTTCCCCCGTCTCGCCATTCTCTTTACCTCGGGCTACACCCAGAATGCAATCGTGCACAGTGGCAGGCTGGATCCGGGTGTGGAGCTTCTCAGCAAACCCTACCGACGAGAGGATCTGGCGAGAAAGCTGCGCCAGCTTCTGCAAAAGGAGCGCGACCCCGAAGTTACGGCGGTGTCTTCAGCAACGGTCGCCCGGCTCAGTGTTGACGCACCATCCCGGTCCGCTCTGCGAGTGCTCGTCGTGGAGGACGATCCCGACAGCCGCTCGGCGCTGTGCGAACTGCTAACGGCTTTGGGTTACACCTGGCAGGGTGCGGCCTCGGCCGAGGAGGCGCTGGAGCGCCTGGCCAGCAGTGCTTTCGACATATTGCTTACTGATTACGCGCTGCCAGGCCTAACCGGGGGCCAGCTCACCGAGCAGGTGCGACAAACCTACCCCAACGTGGGGGCCATTATCGCGTCCGGATATGGCAACAGTGTGGATCCGGATCTGCAGCCCCCGCCGGTCATTTTGCCAAAACCTTTTGATGTTGAGGGACTTCAACGAGCCCTGGCAGAAGCGGCAAGCAGTCCAGGAGCCGGTTCACGCTGAACTCGTACCGATTGTTGCGCTCCAATAAGTTCTCTGCCAACCGTGAAAACTGCCATGATCATCCGCACCAGAAATTCATACCACGTCAGCGAAAATGACATTACCCCCGAAAGCGTGTACCGGGATCGCCGCAGACTTTTGAAAGCTCTGGGGCTCGGCGGGATGAGCCTTGCGGCGTCATCAGCACAGGCGGGAGTCTGGGACACCTTATTCGGCAAGGAACCCGTGCCGACCGCACACGAAACTGGAACCGGATCTTATGCACGGCAAACACTCGACTATGCAAGTGCGCCAGCGACCGGCCTGGCGGTGACTCCGGAAGGTAAAGCGACCTACCACAACAATTTTTATGAATTCGGCACGGCCAAGACCGATCCGGCGGATAACAGCGGAAATTTTGTACCGCGCCCCTGGACTCTGGAAATTGGCGGAGAAGTCGAAAAGCCGACAACCATCGACGTCTGGGATTTTATACATACCACGTCCCTGGAAGAGCGCATTTACCGGATGCGCTGTGTCGAAGCCTGGTCCATGAACATTCCCTGGCTCGGCGTGGAACTTGGGAAGATCCTGAGAAGCTGCCTGCCAACCAGCCGGGCGAAATACGTTGCTTTTCAGACGGTATACGATCCTGAGCGGATGCCCGGTCAGAAGAATCCACGCATTGGTGGCGGTATCGATTATCCCTATGTAGAAGGTTTACGCATTGACGAAGCGATGCACCCGCTGACACTGCTGGTGGTGGGTATGTATGGGAAAACGCTGCCAGTACAAAACGGAGCGCCCATACGCCTGATGTCACCCTGGAAATATGGCTTCAAGGGAATTAAATCCATCGTCAAAATTCAATTGGTCGAGTCGATGCCGAAAACCACCTGGAATTTGCTCGCCCCCAGCGAATACGGCTTTTACGCCAACGTTAACCCCGAGGTGGACCATCCGCGATGGTCACAGGCCAGCGAGCGCTTCATCGCTGAAGGGGCCATTGCGAAACGGCAACCGACATTGCCGTTTAATGGCTATGGGGAGGCAGTGGCCAATCTTTATCAGGGAATGGATCTGCGACGTAATTACTAAGGTTTGTTGCCGATGGCCTTGAGGCATATATTTCAGGCGGGCATTCACGCCGGTGCGGCAGCACCGTTGATCTGGCTATCCTGGGCGATTCCGTCTGGGCGCCTGGGCGGGGATCCCGTGGAAGAATTGACGCACTTTCTGGGGATGGGTGCGTTGCGGCTGTTGCTGCTCACCCTGTGCTTGACCCCCCTCGCAAAAAATCTGCGTTTACGGGGAATAAAATCCAGCGATCTGATGCGCTTGAGACGACCTCTGGGGCTGTGGTGCTTCGCGTGGGCAAGCCTGCACTTCGCAGTCTGGCTTAGCCTCGACCTGCAGTTTCAGTGGTCTTTTATAGGCGCAGAAATTATTAAGCGAAAATATCTTCTGGTGGGATTTGTCGCGTGGCTGGTTCTGTCCGCGCTGGCAATTACATCAATTCCAAAACTCCAACGGGCAATGGGCGCTTCGTGGAAAAAGCTGCATCGATGGATCTATCCGGTCGCCGTACTGGTGCCACTTCATTTTCTGTGGTCTGTTAAGAGCGGACTGTTCGAACCCGGCCTGTACATTGTGATGACAGCGTGCCTACTGTGGTTCCGGCGAAAGTTGTTCATCCGCAGAAATCCATGATCAATGTGTAAAGTCTTGCATCCGTGAGCACGACTCAACGAATTTCTATTCGGTGCGACTGTATGCTGCACTCACTGAAAATGGTGCGGCGTGTTTGGGCAACGCCATTGAGATAATCGCGGCAAGGGTCACAAACAGGGTCGATACCCAGAGACATGCCTGCAGCCCGTATTCCTGAAAAATCAACCCGGAGAGCAGAGTGCCCAGCAGACGGCCCATAGCGTTGGACATGTAGTAAAAACCCACATCCAGCGACACACCATCTTCCTGCGCGTAGGAAACTATCAGGTAGCTGTGCAGTGATGAATTAATGGCGAACAGGGCACCGAATATCAGCAAGCCACCAATTAAAATTACTTGAGGTGCGCTGCCTGAATTCATTCCCAAGGCGATTAAAGCCGGTATTGCAGCGAGAACCGCAGCCCAGCCAAAGGCAGCAGCGCCGCCTGGTACTTTCCCGGAACGTTTGCCAGTCACTGCCGGCGCGCAAGACTGTACAACGCCATATCCGATTATCCACAGAGCCAGAAAGCCGCCCACCTTCCAGAAATCCCAGCCAAACGTGGTGCTCAGGTAGATTGGCAGCGCGATGACAAACCAGACATCGCGGGCACCGAAAAGAAACAGCCGGGCGGCGGACAAAACATTGATGGCGCGGCTCTTGGATAACAGGTCTTTAAATTTGGGTTTTGATTTCGCCTTGCCGATGTCCTTCCGCAATAAAAATAGGCTCGCCGCCCATACCACTGCCAATAGCGTCGCCATTAACAGCACCGCGCCGCGAAAGCCCAGCCAGGCCAGCAACGCGCCACCGAGAAAAAAGCCCACACCTTTGAGAGCATTTTTGGAGCCGGTGAGAATCGCAATCCACTGGTAAAGCTTGCCTTGTTCGGAATCCGGTACCAGGAGTTTGATGGAGCTTTTGGCGCTCATCTTGTTCAGATCTTTTGCAATGCCGGACATGGCTTGCGCTGCCATTACCCAGGCTACGGTCAGCATGCCCACAGGTACCGCGAGCATCAGCAGCGCCACCACTTGCAGGGCGAGCCCGATATTCATGGTCCGGTTGAGGCCCAGTCGGGCGCCGAGATACCCGCCCACAAGGTTTGTGACTACACCAAAAAACTCATAAAACAAAAACAGGGAAGCAATCTGAAATGGGCTATAGCCCAACTTGTGAAAGTGCAGTACCACCAGCATTCGCAATGCACCATCGGTCAGGGTAAACGTCCAGTAATTACCGGTGACAACGAGGTACTGCCTTACCTGGGGCGAAAGGGCGGTTACAACGCTCATGATTTTTCCTCAGGATTTTAACCTGCTTGTCCGACCTTACGGGCAAGCTCCGCGGTACGACACGAATACCCCCACTCGTTGTCGTACCAGGCGTAGATTTTTACCTGGGTGGCGTTAATCACCATGGTGGAAAGAGCATCGATGACAGACGAGCGAGGATCAGTTTTGTAATCGATGGAAACCAGCGGCCGTTCTTCATACCCCAGGATATTCTTCAATCCGCCTTCCGAGGCTTGCTTTAGAAGCCGATTTACTTCACTAACCGTCGTTTCCCTCTCGACCTCGAAAACACAGTCCGTCAAAGAGGCATTGGCAAGTGGAACCCTTACCGCATGCCCGTTCAGTTTGCCTTTCAGTTCAGGAAAAATCTCAGTGATGGCAGTTGCAGAGCCAGTGGTTGTCGGGATCAGGCTCATACCACTGGCGCGGGCACGACGCAAATCTTTATTTGGCTGATCAAGAATGCTCTGCGTGTTGGTCAAGTCGTGAATGGTGGTTATCGAACCGTGACGGATGCCGATATTTTCGTGGATCACTTTAACTACCGGCGCCAGGCAGTTGGTAGTACAGGAAGCAGCAGTGACAATGCGGTGCTCATCTGCATGAAACAGGTGGTCGTTTACGCCCATGACGATATTCAGAACGCCCGGTTCTTTCACCGGCGCAGAGACGACTACACGTTTTACACCTTGGTCAAGATAGCCCTGCAGCAGCCCCGTTTTTCTCATTACGCCGCTGGCTTCAATTACGACATCGCAACCGGACCAGTCCGTGTCGGCAATGGCGCTGTTGCCGGACACAGGAATGCTGCGGTCTCCCACCAGAATTCTATTGTCTTCCACATGCGCCTCGTGATTCCAGCGGCCGTGCACGGAATCAAAATTCAGCAGATGAGCATATGTCTCAGCATCTGCTGCGGGATCGTTTATCTGGACGATTTTGATTTCTGGCATTTCCCAGGCGGCACGGGTTACCAGGCGGCCGATGCGGCCGAAGCCGTTGATGCCTATTGTGATGGCCATAAAATTTCCTTTTGTTAACTGCGAGTTTCACGGTCCGAATTGTGTGTTCGGCCGCTGTCGCTGCCGGATGGATTCCTCTGTTCGGTAAACCAGTGTTGGGTTCTATTGGCAAATGCCACCAGGGATAGCATTACCGGCACTTCCACCAGCACCCCGACCACGGTGGCCAGCGCTGCTCCCGAATGCAACCCGAATAATGAAATTGCTACTGCCACCGCCAGTTCAAAAAAATTGGATGTTCCAATCATGCACGCCGGCGCTGCGATGTCGTACGGCAACCTAAGTCGCAAAGCAACCACATAAGAGATGGCGAAGATGCCGTAACTCTGGATCAGCAGCGGCACCGCAATCAGCGCAATGTGCAACGGCTGCCGAACGATTGTTTCAGCTTGAAAACCGAATAACAGCACGACGGTGGCAAGCAGTCCGATAACAGACGCTGGCTTCAGCCGCTGCACCGAGTTTTTTAAACCGGTTTCGCCAGAACGGGTCAGAAGATAACGGCGAGTAACAACTCCAGCAACTAAAGGTAGAACGACATAAAGCACTACAGACAGCAACAGCGTTTCCCAAGGAACGTGAATATCACTCATGCCCAGCAAGAACCCCGCGATAGGGGCAAAGGCGAAGATCATGATCAGGTCGTTAACGGAGACCTGTACGAGTGTGTAATTCGGATTGCCCCGCGTTAATTGACTCCAGACAAATACCATGGCTGTACATGGTGCAACACCCAGAAGAATCATGCCGGCGATGTATTCAGTGGCTGTGTCGGGTGATACCCGGTCGGCAAAAATTATTCGAAAGAATAACCAGCCAAGCAGTGCCATGGTAAAGGGCTTGATTGCCCAGTTGATTATCACTGTCAGCAGCAAAGCTCTGGGCCGTCGACCTACGTCCTTAATGGAGGCGATGTCGATTTGAATCATCATTGGATAGATCATGACCCAGATGAGCACGGCCACCGCAAGATTGACATGGGCATACTCTAAACGCGCAACTGCGTTAAACAGCGAAGGTGCGAGCAGACCCAGGCCAATTCCAGTAAAGATACCGAGCGCCACCCAGACTGAAAGATAACGTTCAAAAATGCCAAGAGCCGAAGTCATCGGAAGATTCCATTGTCAGATTGCCGGGTTCATAGCAAAGCTGGTTACGGCCTAACGACAGGTCGCAGATCTGGTGGGGCGATCCCCCATGCAGTGCAAACGGAGAATCGATCTATGGAGCCAGTCTGGATTGGCTTTCCCAGTGGTTTTTATTATGTTGCGAACCCACTCGGGCATATCCGGGTGGAGTCGGTAATAAACCCATTGTCCCTGACGTCGATCAGTCAATAGTTGACCGTTGCGTAACAGTGCAAGATGGCGAGAAATCTTTGGTTGAATTTCATCGATTGCACAGATGAGCTCACAGACACAAAGCTCCTGTTCCCGTTCGATGAGAAGTAATATTCGCAGTCGTGTTTCATCGGCCAGGCATTTAAACAGACTCGCCGGATTAGCGACAAAGTGGACAGATCTCATGACGTTTTCACAAATTGGTAAACTTCGGAGACGAATTAGCAACGCACGCTGGAAGAGATATACGAAAGGGTGAATATACGCTAATTGATATATATTGCGTAACTGTGACTCGCGTCGATTGTGCTCTGGGTCTCAGAATGACGACCAGGCCAGACAAAACTCCCCCCGCAAATAAACCGCTTACCCAATGAAGTGCTTCCAGGCTCCGACAGGGGAGGGGCAAAATAATGTGAGTTCAAGGTATAAAAACTGACTTAATGTGAGCTATGCGGGTATAAGCAGTTGCGGAGTTATTCCCGGTAAAAATGCACAGATTTCGGCATTCGTCCCGGATACAATGCCCGAGATCAGAAAGGGCTTGACCCTTGAATTTTCACATGGTAGTGATGGCACCAGAAACAGCCAGAAAGTAATCCAAGAGCTGTTTATTGCAGAGTCCGGACGGGTCTTATAAAAATTATATGTGCGGTTGATAACGCACTGGGCGCCGTCCGTTGCCAAGCTGACGAGGTTAAAATCATGATAATTAGAAAAACCGCTTTAACACTGCAGTGTCTGTACTGCGAATCCCTTCTTCCTGATGCTGGAAATCTATACGAATTCGATTGTGCATTGGTTGAATGCTCTACATGCCATCGGATGAATGACTTCAATTCCCTTGTGTCGGTCGCCACTTGTGACCAGGAAAACGCCATGACGCCTGTCCTGGATCGGCAATTGGAACGTTTGTACGGGTTTATATTCAAGCGCTCGAAAGTCCGGGAGGAATCCCTTAAAAGGGTTTCTTGATGACAGCCGCGGTCCTCGGTCATAAGGGCTTGCGGCTGTGGCAATTCAAAGCATTGTGAACGTTCAGAAAAAATATGATCTGCGGGCTAATTCAGCCCGCCTGCGTCTGAGCTGGCAGTTGTGTCAAATAAATTGCGACGACGATTCCGATTGCGCAATATTTGCTAAAAGCCGACCAGTCCTCCATCAATTTTTTCGATGATCACAGTGGTTGATCGTGGTCGTACTGACGTGCCTTCTGGCGTTTCCTGGGTTGCATCCGTGGACCAGGGCCAGTTTCCTGGATGCTGAATATTGACAAAGAATGAACGAAAGCTCGGCGAAAACGCCAGCCCGGTAACTTCCGAATCGTTGGGCCCCACGAAAAACCGTTTCAGATGCTTTTGGTTACTGCCGTCAATTGCAGGAACTTGTCCCGTCGGGTCAGCCAGTGCGGCAGGTACTATCGCAAGCATCTGATCATTGGTTACCTCTGTGATTTCTTCGGCGCCATTGTCAGTTTGAATCCAGAGGATGCCGCGAGGGTCATAAACAAGACCGTCTGGACTGGCGAACTGGTTAAGGTCAGTGAGTCCCGAAAGGTTTGTGCCCGCATCGGCGTCGGCAGGCGCGCCAAACAAATAAATATCCCAGGTGAAGCGGGTAACATCATCTGTTTCGTTCCAGCGGATAATATGACCAAAGTTATTCTTAAGGCGCGGATTGGCGGGGTGGCTTTCGGTTCTGCTGCTGTTATTGGTGAGGGTCATATAGACCGTGCCATTAATAGGATCCACTGCTGCCCATTCCGGTCTGTCCATGGGTGTCGCTCCTACCAGGTCTGCGGCGCCCGGGGTATTCAGAATCAGCGATCCAAGATCCTCGAACGTATCTTCAAGGGTGCCACCTGCGAGCGCCGGGGTGTCGAGTGTTAGAGGAATCCATTCACCGTGGCCATCGTCATCAAAGCGGGCAACATATAGCGTGCCTGCATCCATATATTTCGCGCCGACGGCCAGACGATCGGTACGCTTTGCATCGGCTGGGTTCCAGGGGGCATCTGAAACGAATTTGTAGATATATTCATAGCGGGCGTCATGGCCCGAATAGAAAACCACAGGCTTGCCTGGCGTCAACTTTCCAACTTCGCAATTTTCGTGACGAAAGCGTCCAAGTGCCGTGCGTTTGACAGGATAGCTGTCCGGGTCGTAAGGGTCGAACTCGACGATATATCCCTGACCATTTGCTTCATTACGGTAATCTTCCAAAGCGTCCTTGCCGCGCGGTGTTACATCAAAGCGCGCAAACTCATCATCCTGCTCGGTTGCATCACCGGCCAGATCGTCCCAGCCGTAGCGGGTGCCGTCGGCGGGGATTCCCAGACGAAGCTGATCGGGCGTACGCTCTCCGCGATTGACAAAGTAGTCGGGCCAATTTTCTTCTGCGCTCAAAAATGTACCCCAGGGGGTAGTTCCACTGCCGCAGTTATTGAGCGTCCCGCGAGCTGTTGCACCGTCGGGTGAGAATCGGGTTTTTAAAAGTTTGTGCCGCGCAAGCGGTCCACTGATTTCCATTTCCGACACTGCAGTGAAGCGCCTGTTGAGCCGATCATTAAAGATCACGTGCCAGCCGTCGCGCTTTTTCCGGATTCGCACGGCGGTGACACCATGTCCATAAATCTCCTTGCGAATTTCTTCCGTGACAGTGCGCTTACCGGAATCCGGATCAGAAGTTGGGCCCTGCGGGTGAAGAGCGTCCTGGTCAACATACTCATGGTTAATCATGAGGATTCCATCATGATCATTTCCCGGTAGCGGATAGAAATGCATGCCGTCGTGATGCATTCCCACCGAGTTGAGCTGATCCCTGGCGGTATTTGTCCCGTCCTCCTTCCACTCGTCAGCGTGCTTGTTCAGGGGCGTTCCCCAAGGCGCAATCACGGTTGCGCGGTAACCGGAAGGCACCACCACAGCATCTGTTTTTGATCCGGCGACAGATTCAAATCCCAGGATGGGTGCCATGGGTTTACCAGGCTTGCCGGGTTTGTTGCCCGGATGGTGGGGTCTTTTGTGTTTTCCCTCCTTGCAACCGGTCATGCCGAAGCCTGCCATCACCGAAAGTGCCGTCATGGCACCGCCGGAACGAATCAGCGTACGCCGCTCAATAAGCCGGTCAAGAACTTTTGCAAACGGGGTGTTGTCGCTGGGGTTGTAGCGGGTGGGGTCGAAGGTTGCTTTGCTCATGCTTTCTGTCTCCGCAGACATTGAAAATCTGGAAAGGACAGTAGACGGGAGAGATGACACATCCATTGCGAAAATATGAAGCTTTTATTGCGCCGCCGAA
>CAZXLJ010000074.1:0-5693 GCA_964641175.1 uncultured Cellvibrionaceae bacterium | reverse complement strand
AAGCTTTTATTGCGCCGCCGAAATAGCAGCGCATGTGCCCGAGTATGGAATTAGAAAGCAGTGCAACAAAATTTAATGATTGGTCACAACAACGCTTGACGCTTTGAAAGAGGCGCAGACTGTATCGCCTTCATGTAATTCAGCCGACTCGGTATTGCTGACTATTGCGCAGATTGTACGGCCGTGGCCGAGATCCAGAATAATGCCGCTATTAATCAGCCCCGGGGAAATGCGGGTAATACGCCCCGAGAGCCGGTTGCGGACGCTTCCGGAGGAGGGCTCGTCTTTACCAATCGTTACCCACGAAGCCTTGACCATGGCAAGTGCTATGTCACCTACATGCAACTGCCGACCACCGGTTGCGATCGCAGTAAGGATCTGCTTGTCATCAATTTTGATACGCACGGCAGAGCTGGAGATCCCCGGTGCAACATGCGTAATGACGCCCTGGAACTGATTGCGAAGAGAGGGATTCATGTCTTGCTCCTTCTTGGAGGGTGGCTGACCTTCAATAATAGCGCTCTAATATGACAGATCCGTGGCACCGCCGGATTTATCACGGGAACCTTCTGAGCATGGTCACAGACCACGCGTTTGGCAAGGCGCGAAATGACCGACGGACGAATTAATAAATGCCTGGCTAAAGATTTATTTGATACAGATCAAGCGAATCGAGGCACAAGGCGAGATGATGGCCGATGTAAGCATTATCCCGGATATCCCCGACGCAGCTTGTCTGGAATCGTCCATACTGAAGTGGTGGGACAGAGCAAAAGGTTATAAATGAATTTTAATGTCCTGGTCCCAGTAACCGGTTTTGAGAAAGGTAGTTCGTGGAACAGTTAAAAAATTCGCCTATTGAACAATTGCAGTGTTGGTTACAAGAGGCAATTTCGGCACATGCTGCCGAGCCGGGCGTCATGATTCTGGCGACCAGTGACGCCACCGGCTATCCGGATCAACGGGCTGTGCTGTTGAAACACTGCGACGCGGAAGGTCTGGTATTTTTTGCAGATTACAACAGCAAGAAGGCTCAGGATATTGAAGCCAATCCGAAAGTCTGCGTTCATTTCTACTGGCCAGACCTCGATCGTCAGGTGCGGGTAGCCGGCGTGGTTCAAAAACTCAGTGCGGCTGAAACCACGCGTATCCTCATCGGTCAACCGGACCGACAACCAGGTAGCGCTATCGCAGACCAACTGTCCGGCAGTTCCCGAAAATTTTTGACGCGACAATACAACACCATGAAGGCGCGGTTTTATTCTGGAGGTAAGGAGCCTTCTCGCTGGGGCGGTTATCGGATCGTGCCGGAGCGATTTGAGTTCTGGCGCGGTGGGGGTACGCGCATACGACAGCGCGCCGGATATCAACAGGATGAATTCGGCAACTGGATAATTCATCACTCGACGTCTTGAAAGCAAGGATTCTGGCGATTTTTGAATCTCACAGAAAGCCGGATTTTTTGAATCATTTAGAACCTGCGCCGGATATGAAAAATCATATCCGGCGCTTTCATTTATGGGAGCGCATCAAGCTGTTGCTGAAGCTGTTCAGCCGATGGGCGTAGCTGACTGATTCCTCTTTCCAGTCGCCGCTTGCCGAGGAGCATTACGATCGGCGAAGCGATGAAAATGGATGAAGTGGTTCCCACAACAATACCGAAAAGCATAGGGTGCGCGAAACTCGCCACGGCATTGCCACCGGCTATCGCCATTGGCAATAGTGCCAAAAAAGTTGTTATCGAAGTGAATGCCGTGCGTGTCAGGGTGGAGGAAATACTTTCATTCAGAAGCTGCGGGAGGGGCTTGTCTGGTGTGAGCCGCAAGTTTTCCCTGATTCTGTCGAAGACGACGATCTTATCGTTGACCGAATAGCCGATCAGGGCGAGAAGGGCGGCAACTGCCGTCAGGTTGAACTCTATGCCCGCCAGCGCAAACAGTCCGATGGTTTTAGTAAGATCCAGCGCAAGCGTCAGGGTCGCCGCGACGGCGAAGTGGGATTCAAAGCGGTACCACAAGTATCCCAGCATGCCGCCTCCGGCCATTAATATGGCCAGCAGTGTAGCTTCGGTGAACCCACCACTGATCTTGGGACCCACCATTTCCACTCGGGGAAAGCTTGCCTCAGGGCTGACCTGCAGAATTGCCCCCTTGATCTGCTCAACCTGGTCACCTGTCGCGACTTGCTCTGCTCCTTCCATGGGCATACGGATCAGGAACTGATCACTGCCGCCGAACTCCTGGATGGCGGCCTGGCTCAGGCCATGACTTGCCAGAACATCTCGCAGCCGGTTGGCAGATGCACCGGGAGCTTCGACTTCCACGACACTTCCGCCACTGAAATCAATACCGTAATTCAACCCGGGCTTGAGAAATAGCCCAATCGAGATAACTGACAAGATCAGGGAAATAATGAGGCCGAGATAGCGGCTGCGCATGAAATTGAAAGTTCTTTCGCTCAAGCCATCGAGCATTTTGATTCCGGAAATGACCAGAGCTTTGCGCCCCAGCCGGCGAACTCGCCATTCCATGAGCAGGCGGGTAACCGAGACTGCCGTGAACAGGGAAACTATCAGTCCGATACCCATCGTCACCGCGAAACCGCGCACGGGTCCGCTACCGAACATGAACAGCAGGCTGATCGCAATCAACGTCGTGATGTTGGAATCCAGAATGGTTGCGAATGCCCGGTCGAAGCCCGCAGTGAGTGCACCGAACGCACTGCGTCCCCGACGGATCTCTTCCCGGATGCGTTCATTGATCAGAATATTTCCGTCGACCGCCATCCCGACGCTCAGGATCAGTCCGGCTATACCAGGCAGTGTCAGAGTTGCCCCCAGTATGCTGAGCACGCCGAAAACCAGTGCTACATTGATCGTTAGTGCTAAACAGGCGATCAGCCCCCAGGTGCCATAAATGCCGATCATGAAGCCCAGCACCAGCATCACGCCCAGAATGCCGGTGCTAATTCCCATGGCGATCGAATCGCTGCCAAGATCAGGTCCCACCGTGCGTTCCTCAACCACATCAAGGGGGGCGGGGAGAGCCCCGGCACGCAGGAGCAGTGCCAGATCACCCGCTTCCGCGGAAGAAAAAGCGCCACTGATTTCGCCGCTACCGCCGGCTATTACACTGCGGATCACCGGCGCAGTGATGACTTCGTCATCCAGCACAATTGCCAGCTGGCGCCCGATATTGGCGCGGGTCATCTCGCCGAATCGACGGGCGCCCTCATCATCGAGCTTGAAGTTCACTACGGGCTCATTGGTATCGGGGTTAAAGGCCAGTTGTGCATCCCGGATATGCGTTCCTTCCAGCGCGATGCGGCGCTCCAGCTGATGCAGATAACCGCCAGACTGATCGACAAGCTCGATAACGTCAGCACCCGGTGATGAAGGAGCCGCAGCCCAGTGCAGGCTCATTTTTGCTGTAGTGCCCAACAGTTTGCGCACATGTTGCGGATTGTCGATACCTGGCAACTGTACGAGAACTCCATCTTCCCCGTGACGGGTGATAGTTGGATCCACCATACCGGTCTCGTTGAGCCGGCGGCGCACCACTTCAAGGCTACGCTCAACTGCATCCTTTTGCAGGTACTCGGAATAGGTTTCGGACGGCTTGATAACGAGGGTTCCCGAGTCCCGGCGCAGCTGGTAAGAAGATGCATCGCGGGAATGATTTTTCAGCAAGGGCCTGATGATTTTGACGTAATCTTCAATAGCCGGGCTTTGGGGGATGATCCGGATTTCGGCAGAGCTGACCACAGGCTGACCGTGATAAAGCTGCGCCTTGCGCAAACCATCACCAATCTTGTCGGCCAGTGCCTGATTCTCTTCGAACAGGAGGTTGCTGGTGTCTACTTCCATCAGCAGATGGGAACCCCCGCTGAGATCAAGTCCCAGGGCGAGCGTATTATCGGTGTACCAGTCGGGTAGATAGGTGGCAACAGACGGGCTTAGAACGTTGGGCAGGGCGCAGAGCAGCCCCAATAGAATAATCAGGCTGTAAAGCACAGCCCGTGACGCTAAAGAACGCATGGGTAATCCTCAGAAAAATAGGCAAAAAGAGCTATCTGTATTCTTCGGATCAGAGTGGAGGCGCGCGCGGACTACTGGGTGACCAGAGGATTAATCGGGAAAACAGAGGGACATTGAGGCCGGTGAGTGCGACCGTCGCTTCAAGATAAATCCGGGCCGCAGACACTCCCGCGCTGAAAGCATCAGGCGGGTCACTGTCTCCACCCGCAGCGGAATCGTCACTTCGCTTATCGGATGCAGCTCGTTCAATTGATGCCAGGGAACCCAACAGCTCGAGCTGGCTGAAACCCTGTGTGCGGCTTTTGCCAGACGTCAACGGATGAGCCTGGGCCAGCACGGCGAACCAGCACAACAGTAACGCCAACGGCATACGCCACAAGGGCGTGGCGGCTCGGGCAAAACCTGGTGCGGAAGCGTGGTTCATGAAGGGCCGGCGGGTCGGGGACTCCCTAAGTGTGGGGGTCCAGCGTTAATAGTCAAGGATGGGAGGCGGGTATATTTCCATCCTGAAACCAAAGCCTCACTCCGAGTGTCCGATAGTTCGTTAAAAAATGTTCGTGCTGATTACCGTACCTGCCGAAACTTCCTGCGAACCCAGCGAGCTGGCCTTCTCCCGTTCATAGGTCAAAGCGGCGCCGGCTACGGTGCCGCCGACTCCGGTTTCCAACCAGCGTTTGATGCGGCCGGCATCGCCTGTCGGGCTGCGGGTGCCGAGGGAGTCCAGCAGGACGACCACCCAGGGCTCGCCTTTGATTTCGGTTACCATCACAAGGCAGCGGCCGGCAGCGGACAGGTAGCCTGTCTTGCTGAGAGCCACGGGCCACAAACTGCCTCTGACCAGCGGATTGGTATTCACGAAGTGGAGGCTGTACCGGGGTTCGCGAAACTGAACTGTGTGATGGGGATTGGTGGACAGCTGGCGCAGGAGCGGTTCCTGATAGGCTGCATTGACCAGTTTCACGAGGTCTCTCGCGGTGGACACGTTGCTGGTCGAGAGGCCTTCCGCGTCGACAAAGCGGGTGTTCAACATCCCCAACTGCCTGGCTTTCGCATTCATCGCTGTCACAAACGCGGTGTATCCTCCTGGATGGTGCTGGGCGAGGAGGTAGGATGCCAGGTTCTCGGATGACATTAGCGCCATGAGTAACAGGTCCTGACGGCGCGCTTCGGAGCCGATCCGGAGGCGGGAATAGGCATTGGCTGGTGCCTTATAGTGTCGCTTGCCGATGGGGATCCAGGCGTCGAGTGGCGCCTCGGACTCCAGTACCACCATCGCTGTCATGAGCTTGGTCAGCGAGGCGATAGGCATGACCCATTGAGACCGTTTGTCGAATTCAGGCTCATCCACACCAAGGCGTGATACGGCGGCGCTGACCGATGCCAGCTTGAGCAAGTCGGCATCTCGCTCGGCTACGGTTTCAGCGGCTGTAGCGGAAAGGCTCAGACACAGAAGGGTGCAAAGCACCCCAACTAATAATGTTGCTTTGTTCACAGGAAAACACTCGGCGTTCTAATTGATGTTAAGGATAGACCACTGACCGCAACAGGTTGCGTCTTAAGGGTGAGCGCCGATTCGGTTTTAGGGGCTGTTCACACAAAATTCAGCATCGTCGCTGCGTGGGCCGGTTCGAAACATCTCCCGGCTTCCCGACAGGAA
>CAZXLJ010000073.1:2892-16688 GCA_964641175.1 uncultured Cellvibrionaceae bacterium | reverse complement strand
TTTTTACGCAGCAGAGCAAATGGAAGAATTGGGCTCCGACTATGATCTGGCTGACGAGAACAATAGACTCAAAAAGTCGCCAGTAGGAATGTTATTCAACATACGAAAAAACGCTTAACAAGGACATTAACATCGCGCCTGTCGGCGCCGGACAGCCCGCGCTCCGCTCCGGCTGACGGTTATGGCGGGCCAATAAATGGTGTAAACCGCATGCCGGCAAGCGCTGGCGGTGTTGAGGCTGTGGGAAATTGGGCGTCTGATCGGATTTCGCGGTGGCCTCAGACTATTCCAGATAATTCGCAAGTCTCATCAACTCCCCCAGTGCATGACATATTCGCGATCATCGAATCAAGCACACCGCAGCCCCAAATCGCGGAGTCGCAGGGGTTTTTTACCCCGCAGGTACGCCGCCTGTGCCAGTAGCAATTCGGCAGTGGACTGAGCGTCGGCGAGTGCGTGATGCTGGGTGACGGGAGGTAATCCGTAGCGGGCGCGGCAGTCCGGCAGTCGCAGGGAGGCGGATTTGTCTTGCAGGTTAAGACGTCGTCGTTCGATTTCCATCGTATCGACATATGCAAATAGCAGCGGGCAGCGGAAATTTTCGCGCGCGCTTTTCTGCAGAAAGGCGAGGTCCAGGGCGGCGTGATGAAATACCAGAACGGAAGATGCAGCCTGCTGAACCAGCATCAATAAAGCGGTGGCGGCGCTGCGGGCACCTGCGATGCGGGTATCGGTCAGCCCGTGAATCCGACTGCTGTTTCCGGCTCCCCCCTCGGCGTGAATGAGCAGGTGGCGCGCGCTATTGTGACTGATACGGCCCTGCTCTATGACTACCCAGCCGATACTCAGCAATTGGTCGCGCGCCGGTTGAAGACCTGTCATTTCGCAGTCGATCACCGTAAGAGTGGAGTCATCAAAAAACGCAGCCGGGTCGGGCGGGGCTCTGTCATAAAGAGGCAGCAACGGGGTAGTGCCGGCTTTGGCATGGTACCGGTGGCAGCGCCAACGGAAGGCGAGGTTATAAAACACCGGCGTTCAGCCTCGCCTTGATTGCCACCTGGCCGTCGCGCACGGTGTGGAATGCTTCTTTGAGCTGGTGACGAACCAGCGGTGACAGATCATTGGGATTCAGGAAATTGTCGACCGTCGCGTTATTTCGGAATTTTCGACATTGAGCTTGCAACCGAATGGTCGCAATGAACTCATGGGCGTCGATCAGGCTGGTAGAGAGCTCTCTGGAGAGAATGCTGGCGGCGGTGGCGGCGCGCAAGCGAGCCAGAGTATTGGTTTGGGGCAGCCGGGCAGACAAGGCGTAGCCACGGGCAACGCCGACGATCGGGGTGGTGCCGCGCCGTTTCAGGTCAAGCACCTGATTGTGATTGCCGTCGCGCTCCAGCACGAACTGCTTGAAAAACCCGAGCGGCGGCGAGTAGTGCAGGGCGGCATCATTCATCATTACCTGAAAGATGCTATGCGTACTGGCCCGGTGACGGACCATCTCATACAGTGACTCGAACAGCTGGCTGTCTCCGGAGATGGGGCGGGCGTCAAAGAAAATGCTGGCCTGCATCAGTGCCTGTGGAGAAGGGCTGTCGATCCAGTCGGTGAAGCGACGGTGCCAGCTGGTGTGGGTCAGTCTCCATTGGGGGTTTTTTGCCATGACTCCACCAGGGCACCAGGTGATCCCGGCGCGGTGGAGGCCGTCATTGACGAACTCGGCAAGCTTGAAAAAATACGGATCGTGTTCGGGCCTGAACTCATCATCCAGCACAATCGCATTGTCCTGATCGGAAACCATGGCCTGCTCCTGACGCGCCTGGGAGCCGAAGGCCAGCCAGCAATAACGGCAGGGTGGTTCGCCGAAGCGAGCTTCACCCAGTTGCAATAACCGGCGGGTGAGGGCGTCGGTCAAAGAGCTGATGATTTCTCCTACATCGACGGCCCGCATGTCCTGCTCGACCAGCTTGACCACCAGCTCCGGCAGTCTTCTGGAAAACTGGCCGAGCTCATCGTCGGTTTGCAGTATATTGATGAGCCTGGCGAGGGAAAGTGGTTCGATATTATTGGCTTTGAGCAAATCACTCACGCTGATTATGCCGAGGATCCGCTGCTGGTCGACGACGGGAAGGTGGTGAATATTGCGGGTCATCATGGCCAATTGGGCATCGTGCAGGCGCGCGTCGGGGGCGACGCTGACTGGCGAGGACGTCATGATGTGCTGCACTGCAATGTCCGTAGTCAGACCGGCGGCAATTACTCGTGAGCGCAAATCCCGGTCGGTCAGTATGCCTGCAAGCTGATCCTGCTCGGTGATCAGCAATGAAGAAACGCGCCGCTCCGTCATCAACATGGCCGCGTCGCGTATCTGCATCTGCGGGCTTGCGCATACCAGATCTGTGCACATGTGATCTTTCACCAAAAGATCGAGGTAGGTGCGGGACAGGGCGAGGGAGCGATGCCGTTGCGGCGAGCCAGGCGGCAGCAGGCTGTGAGAATAACTCTCGCATAATTGCGCCAGCTGAGCGCTTTCGCTGACGGCATGACGGAAAACGTCGCCATTAATTGTGTAATAAAGGCAGTCTTCCAGCACGGTTACCCGAAAGCCGTGATGTGCTTCGTGGGCTGCGTCTTTGGCGCCTTGCACGGGAGGCCTTTCTTGCGCGTAAAGAATTTCCGGAAGCAGAAAATCGCCGCTGCTCAACCGGTCCAGCAGGTGATGGTCCGCATCCCGAACTTCGATGCTGCCGGTTCTCAGGATAACGGCTCCGGGGCGATCGGGACGTGAGCCGAAATTCAGTTCGTCCCCGGCTTTGCCAAAAGCGGTATAACTTCCTTGCGTCACCATTTTCAATTGAGAGCCGGACAATTGCGCAAAGAGCGCGCTCGTGGCGAGGAACAACAGAATGTCGCTGGATTCGCTGACCATGTAACCTCTGATGAAGTCTGGCTGGCTATGAAGAACGCGAAGCTGAGGAATTCTCACACGTTTTTCTAGGTGCTTCTACATTTTCCCCGGAATATTTTTTCGGGAAAAGCCGGTCGAGTAGTCAACAAAAACGGCGGAAGTTTCGGCAAAAAAATGTGCGCCGTTCAGGGTAAAAACCAGTTGCAACTGTGTGGATTCCGGATCAGTGATTGTCATTTCATTTTTCCAGACGTTGCCTTCCCGTTTCATGACGACAGGTTCGTCCGGCGTGCTGGCGATAACGACACGGTCAAGGGGCTGTTCGGCGACCACAGACAGCGCGACGCGATGCTCACTCACCCGGCTTGCATTCACCGTAAGTTTCACATCGCCGTTTACCAACGTGCACAGGCCACTCTGATAACGGCAATTGGAGCGGGCAACCAGCGGATAACTGCGATCAGGCTCTATCGCGACGGGCGGCTCTGCCACGCTGCGGTCTGCGACGTAATAGCCGGCGATTGCCAGTAATGGAGTGACAAACATGGCAGTGATCAGGTGTTTGTTGCGAAGAAAACTCATGACTGTCTCGCCGGAAATTCTGGCAGGTAAAGTGACCGAAACTGACAGGCCGGACCGACGCTTCGCCTTGATTGCGCAGCGCCGTCCCGTCCGGAACTGCTTAGTGGTCGTGTGCCACGGAGGCCCCCACCGGGATCCGGATGTCTTCCACCAGATGCTGGATGTGCGCCGGCGGTGCCTTGGTCACCAGCGACACGCCGTAAGCCACAGCGAAGTTCACCAGAGCGCCGACGGCGCCAAAGGCATTCGGTTCAATACCGAAGAACCAGTTGGGTTTCATATCGCCGAGGTAGGCGGTGCTGGCAATGAACATGATGCCGGTGTGCTGGAAAACATAGAGCAAGGTGACCGTAAGGCCGGCAATCATTCCGGCGATGGCGCCTTCGCGATTTACCCGTTTGCTGAAAATACCCATCATCAGCGCAGGGAAAATTGAAGATGCTGCAAGTCCGAAAGCCAGTGCCACCGTTCCTGCTGCGAAATACGGCGGGTTGAATCCCAGATAACCTGCAAGCACAATCGCGCCGGCCATGGATATCCGGCTGGCCAGTAACTCCTGCTTTTCGGTGATATCGGGCCGGAAGACGCCTTTGAGCAGGTCATGGGAAATCGACGAGGCGATGGCCAGCAACAGGCCAGCAGCAGTGGAAAGTGCTGCGGCCAGACCGCCCGCCGCTACCAGCGCAATAACCCAGTTCGGCAGCCCTGCAATTTCCGGGTTGGCCAGCACCATGATGTCGTTGTCCACCGTGACCATTTCATTAGTTTCGGGGCTGGCTGTGTAGGTGATGCGGCCATCATTGTTTTTATCCTCGACCTTCAGCAAGCCGGTGGCCTCCCATTTGCGGAACCATTCCGGCCGGTCTTCATAGGCGAGGTATTCCCCGGGCGCGGGCTCAATGGTCTGGTGCAGGTTCAGGCGCGCCATCGCTGCCACCGCCGGCGCTGTGGTGTAAAGAATGGCGATGAACAATAAGGCCCAGCCCGCCGAAGAGCGCGCATCGCTCACTTTTGCAACCGTGAAAAACCGGATGATCACATGGGGCAGGCCGGCGGTGCCGATCATCAGCGAGAGGGTATACATGAAAGTATTCAGCGTACTCAGGCGGGCGCTGGTGGTGTACTGCGCGAATCCGAGTTCGGTCACAATCTGGTCCAGGCGATCGAGCAGGAATGTGTCTGTACCGCTCATGGTGGAACCGAGGCCTAACTGGGGGATCGGATTACCGGTTAACTGCAGTGAGATAAAAATCGCTGGAATGGTGTAAGCGAAAATAAGGATGACGTACTGCGCGATCTGGGTGTAGGTGATTCCCTTCATGCCACCCATTACCGCATAAAAGAATACGATGCCCATCCCCACCAGCAGGCCGATTTCATATTTGACTTCCAGAAATCGGGAAAATGCTACGCCGACGCCTTTCATTTGCCCGATGACATAAGTGACCGAGGCGACTATAAGACAAATGACGGCGACGATGCGCGCACCTCTCGAATAATACCGGTCGCCGATAAACTCCGGGACGGTGAACTTGCCGTATTTGCGCAGATAGGGAGCAAGCAGCAGAGCGAGCAGTACAAAGCCGCCGGTCCAGCCCATCAAAAATACAGTCCCGCCGTAGCCAAAATACGCGATCATCCCGGCCATCGAGATAAAGGAAGCGGCTGACATCCAGTCGGCTGCCGTGGCCATACCATTGGCAACGGGATGAATGCCCGCGCCCGCGACATAGAATTCACTGGTGGTACTGGCGCGCGCCCAGAAGGCAATGCCGATATAAACTGCGAAGGTCAGGCCGACCACGATAAAAGTCAAGACTTGTAATGTCACGGTTCAGCCCTCAGTCGTTAACGTTGAATTTGCGGTCGAGGTTTTTCATGTACCGCGCATAGATAAAGATGAGGACTACGAAGCCGTACATGGAACCTTGCTGTGCAAACCAGAACCCGAGCTTGTACCCGGCGAAACGAAAGTTGTTCAGCTGGTCAACAAATAAAATTCCGCAACCGTAGGAAATGAGAAACCAGACCGTCAGCAATATCACCATCATTTTGAGATTTGCTCGCCAATAAGCTTTTCTGGATTCTTCTGTTAGTAGCTCTTTGGACATTTTTTGCTCCCGTAAAACGCAGCTATCAGGCCACTCCGAACGCTCGAGGTGGCGAATAATGGTTCAGAAAGAGTGGTGCGACTGCAGAGTATCAGGTGTTCATTTCGCGAGAACCCTCGACTTTAGTCTAAGCCTGGACTAATGTCTTGCGGAATTGCAGGCTGGGTTTGGATCCCGCTTCGGTAAACCGGGACAATGCTCCCGAAAATAATAATTCAAACAGGAGGGCGCTTGTCCCCCATCGTCTTGATAGCGACCATTGTCGCTTACCTGTCATTGCTGTTCTGGCTGGCGCGCTGGGGCGATCGCGGACGTTTCAAGCAAAGCCACTGGTCGCGTCATCCTCTGGTTTATGCGCTGGCGCTGGGTGTCTACTGTACGACCTGGACCTTCTACGGACTCGTGGGCACGGCCGCCACGCGCGGCTGGAATTACCTGCCGATCCTGCTGGGACCCTTTCTGATTTTTACGCTTGGATTCCCGTTGCTGCAACGTATTGCGACGGTGTGCAAGCAGGAATCCATCCACTCAATTGCGGATTTCATAGCCTCCCGGTACGGCAAGCGGCAATCCATTGCGATTGTCGTGACAGTTCTGATGCTGCTGGCCACCGTGCCCTACATTGCGCTGCAGCTCAAGGCAGTGACCGATACCCTGTTAATCAGCATGGACAGCATTCGCTTCGCCAGTCAGGACCTGACATTGTTCATTGCCCTGAGCATGATTGCATTCACACTACTGTTTGGAGCCAACCGGCTTGATGTGGCCACGTATCATTCTGGAATTATGGTGGCCATTGCCTTTGAGTCTCTGATCAAACTGCTGGCATTGGGGGGCGTTGCCATTTTTGCACTCACCCGGTCGCAGGGGTTTGATCTGGGGGAGCCGGTAAACCAGGCAAATCAGGTATTCCTTCGGTCCACTGCAAGCCTGTCATTCTGGGTACAGACACTGATCTCGGCCGCCGCAATATTCTGCCTGCCTCGCATGTTCCAGGTAACCTTCGTTGAAAATCTCGGTGATCGGCATCTGAAGTATGGGCGTGCCGGATTCAGCGTATATCTTGTGTTGGTGACCAGCGCGGTTTTTCTGATCGCCTGGGTGGGTAATCAGGTACTGGCGTCCTCACAAACGTCGGCTGATATCTATGTACTGGCGCTGCCACTTGACAGTGACAATTCGCTCCTGGCACTGCTGGCTTTTCTTGGCGGTTTTTCGGCGGCAACTGCCATGATTATTGTGGCATCGTTAACGCTCAGTCAGATGCTGACCAATGATGTGATTCTGCCCATTCTGATTCGCACGCGCAGTGCCCGCGCGCCCGTTCCCGATTATTCAAGAGTGCTGCTGCACCTTCGACGCTTGACAGTTGCTGCGATTATCGCGCTCGCGTGGCTTTATCAGCGCCGCCTGGCCGACAATGTGGTGCTAACCGACATCGGCCTCAATGCATTTGCGCTGGTCGTGCAACTGGCGCCGGCAATTATCCTTGGTTTGTACTGGCACCGCTGTAATGCGATTGGCGTGTTGTGGGGTTTGGGATGCGGGGCGACCATCTGGTTTTTTACGTTGATGGTGCCGATGATGGTAGAAGGTGGCATCCTTTCCGCGAACATTATGCAGGAAGGCCTGCTCGGGCTGGCATTTCTCAAGCCACATGCACTGTTCGGGCTGACATTCAGCGAGCCGTACACGCAAGGAGTGCTGTTGAGCGTTGGAATAAATCTGCTGGTTGTTTATTTATTTTCGACTTTTGACAAAACCAGTCTGGCCGACCGTATCCAGGCGGTTGCATTTGTCACCCGCGCCCGTCAACGCAGTGGCATGCACGGAGCACAAATTACGCGCGCGGACCTCACCGTCCTGCTGACCCAGTTTCTGGGTCAATCAGCCACGGACCGTTTGCTGGCCCATCACCGCAGCGCCGATGCAGATCTGGCCTCGCCCGAGCTGCTCGACTTTGCCGAACAGGCTCTTTCCGGGGTGGTCGGAGTGGCGTCCGCGCGCGCAATGCTCGTGAGTCTTACTGACGGGAAGGGGCTCGCCGTCGAGGATGTGGTCAATATTTTTGAAGCAACGACCAAATCCCTGCAGTTCAGTCAGGAAATGCTGTTCGCGTCGTTCGAAAGTATCTCGTCCGCAATCAGCGTGGTCAATGCAGAGCTGAAGATGGTCGCGTGGAACCGTCGGTACGAGCAGATGTTCAACTACCCCGAAGGAATGTTGCGGGTCGGCAGACCGGTTGCAGATCTGGTGCGGTTCAATGCTGAGAGGGGCCTGCTGGGCGCCGGCTCGGTCGAGCAGCACGTGCAGACGCGGTTGTCTCACCTGATTGCGGGCCAACCCTATCGGGTGGTGCGCACCCATTCAGAAGGCGTTATCGAAATTAAAGGCCGTCCGCTCCCGCGGGGAGGATATGTAACAACTTATGATGATATCAGCGAGTTTATTTTTACTCAGAACGCGCTCGAACAAGCCAATGAAAATCTGGAACGCCGGGTGCGGCAGCGAACCGAAGAAGTTGAGGAGATAAACCGTTCTCTGAGGGAGGAAATCGACAAGCGGGTAAAAATCGAAGAAGCGCTGATTCAGGCGAAAGCCGTGGCCGAAAGCGCCAACGCGGATAAAACTCATTTTCTTGCGATTGCCAGTCACGACATCCTGCAACCTTTGAATGCGGCAAATCTGTATGCCAGCGCACTGCTGGAGCGGACCGATCTCGATAGTGACCTGCGTCAAAGCCTCCAGCATCTGCACGGTGCCATCGGCTCGGCTGAACTGATTATTTCGAACCTGCTGGAGATCGCGCGGCTGGACAAGGGTGCACTCAAGCCACAGGTGCGCAAATTTCCGCTCAGTGAATTGCTGGAACCGCTGGCGAATGAATTCCGGGTGCAGGCTGACCCCGCCGTTGCCTTTGAATTCCATCCCACCCGGTTGTGGGCGGAGTCAGATCCAAAGTATCTGCGCAGAATCCTGCAGAACTTTCTTTCCAATGCGGTGCGCTACACCAGACACGGAAAGGTCTTGCTCGGCTGTCGTCGGCGCGGAGAGTTTGTGGAAATAGCCGTTTATGACACTGGCCCGGGGTTTACCGAAGCCCATCGACAACGTATTTTTGAAGATTTTTATCGAATTAATGCCATGGTTGAAGGCGCCGGTCTCGGGCTTGGAATCGCTCAACGTTTTTCCCGGCTGCTCAATCACGTTTTGAAGGTGACCTCTGAAGAAGGCCGGGGTAGCGTATTCTCGGTGCTCTTGCCATTGCGCAGCGAAGCGTTGCAAGAGGCACCCCTGCATCCGGTAAACGTGCTGTCTTCCGGACTTGAAGACCTGCAGGTATTTTATGTGGATGATGATGCAAACAATACCAATGCGCTCGGCGAGCTGGTGCGTAACTGGGGGTGCTCGTTCATCAGTGTCTGTGATCCCGCAGCAGCGGCAGCCTATGTTAAAAGCAATGCACCGCCTGACATTATTCTGATGGATTATCAGCTAGGACACCGAGAGACTGGCATCGAACTGGCAGAGTCGTTGAGAAAAACCTGGCGCGCGGTACCGGTCTGCATCGTGTCCGGGGCGACTCACGAAAATCTCGCCAAAACTGCTGCCAAGCATGGTTTCGATTTTCTGCGAAAACCCATCAAGCCCAACAAATTGAGGGCGCTTCTTGAGCGGTATGCACGCGCTGTCAACCGGTATGATCCACCGACATCTTCCCAAGAATAATGACCGCCTGAGTGCGATTGTTAATACCCAGTTTTTTGAATATTGCGGTGATGTGCGCTTTTACCGTGGCTTCGGTAACGCCGAGCTCGTAGCCGATCTGCTTGTTCAACCAGCCTTCGCGCAGGAAGCAAAGCACGCGATATTGTTGAGGAGTAAGCCGGGATATCTTTGCGGCAATATCTCGTTCTTCATTTCCAAGCGGTATCAGCTGGTGTTGCATATCTTCCGGAACCCAGCGATTACCCTGTAAAACCGCATCGATTGCCTGATGAATTTTTTGCGGGGAGCAGGACTTCGGAATATAACCACAGGCTCCATGTCCCATCGCACGGCTGATGACTTCGGGCGTTTCCAGCGCGGAGATGATGGCAACCGGAATGCTCGGAAACTGGTTGCGTACCATAATCAGTCCGAACAGATCACGGCTGCCAGGCATTTGCAGATCCAGCAGCAGCAGGTCGATGTCCGGATTTTTTTCGAGAGCCGCAATCGTCGTATCCAGATCTGTCGATTGGCTGGATTGAGTGCCAGGATAGTGATGAGCGATGACTTGCATAATGGCATTGCGGAACAGCGGATGATCATCAGCTACATGAAAATGGTACATCCAGTGGGCCTTTTATGTGTTTGAGTTACTGCAGGAGGTGTTATCCAATCTTGCGGTTGTTCTACGTCTCGTCCGGAAATTTGAATCGCGGGAAGTTTACCCCCCTGATCGAAAATGGCAATTAGACCATTGTCTATCCGGTTCACTGACAGAAGTGCCATACGACTTTGGTAGAACATAGACCAAGATCTAATGGTCCGCTCCGGGTTAAACCGCGACGCTCCATGTTCGGAGAATCCACTGGAGAACTTTTAGATGACCACCTCGAAGCACATAATAACATCGGGCCTGGCAATCACTGCCGGATTAATGACCGCCGGCGCCCAGGCAATAGCATTGGGAAAAATCGAGAATACAACGGTCACAGTGGGCGGATATGTCAAGCTCGACGCCATGGCGACGGATTTTTCCGACGGGCAGCTAGGAGCCGGAAATATGGGCCGGGATTTCTATCTTCCCGGTTTAACACCTGTGGACGGAACTTCTGAAAATACAACCATTGACTTCCACGCACGCCAGACGCGTTTCAATTTTGGAACCCAGACAGACATTTCAGGACATACACTCAAGACATTTCTGGAGCTGGATTTTCTGGGTACGCCCAATGGCGATGAGCGCATCACCAATTCCTACAGCCCGCGGGTGCGTCATGCGTACCTTACCTATGACAACTGGCTCTTCGGGCAAACCTGGACGACCTTTCAGAACGTAAATGCGCTGCCCGAGACGGCTGATTTTATCGGCAGTACGGATTTCAGCATCTTCGTGCGGCAGGCACAGATCCGCTATACAGCAGGAAATTTCCAGATTGCGGTAGAGAACCCTGAAACGACGGTAACCCCGTTTGGAGGCGGTGACCGAATTACCGCTGACGACAACGAACTTCCCGATTTCGTGCTGAGATACAACTATGAAAAGGACAGTCTGTCCTTGAGCGCGGCAGTCCTGTTACGCCAGCTAACCTACAACAATGGCGGTGCGATTGATGACAGCGAGACATCAACGGGATTGAGTATTTCAGGTAAATGGATGCTTGGCAAAGACGACGTCCGTTTTGGTGTGAACACCGGTCAGGGAATGGGACGCTATATCGGCCTGAACGTAGCCAATGGCGCCGTCATTGATGCAGAAGGCAATCTTGAGGCTATCGACTCAACAGCGTGGTACGTCGCATTTCGTCACCACTGGAACGCCCAATGGCGCAGCAACATTACGTATTCTGCAATCGAGATCGATAATGACACGACGCTGACGGGTGTGGGTGCAACCAAAGGTACGCAGAGCGTGCGGATAAATTTGATGCACAGCCCGGTAGCGAATCTGACGCTGGCCGGAGAATACGCCAGAGCAACCCGCGAGATTGAATCCGGTGCCGAGGGCGATATGAACCGCCTGCAATTCTCCGCTACGCTCGCCTTTTAAGCGAGAAAAATAAAAAACTCTTCTATTCTGATATTGTACGCGTCGTTCGAGGGCTGACCTGGCTCTCGGGCGCGCACTGACCTGCCGGAAAAGAAGAGCATGCTCAAACTCTATCAAATGCCCATCTCCCACTTCTGTGAAAAGATTCGCTGGACGCTCGATTATAAAAATCTGCGCTACAAACCAGTGAATCTGCTTCCAGGGTTGCATGCCCGTACCACAAAACGCTTAACCGGTCAGACATCGGTGCCGGTTTTGAAGGACGGCAGCAAGATAGTCCACAACTCCAGCACGATAATTACGTACCTTGATGAAACTTACCCCTCCGGACCTCTCACTCCCGTTGACACGGAAGCACGCCAGGAAGCAATGGACTGGGAGGCCTACGCCGATGCCAATATCGGCATGCAGATGCGACTGATCTGCTACGACATTCTTCTGGAGCACCCTGATGTGCTCCTGCCAATTTTTACCCAGGGCGGCCCCTGGTATGGCCCCCCCATCATGAAATGGCAGTATCCGAAAGTCCGGCACGTTATCCGCAAGCTGCTACACATCAATCCGGCCACAGTTGCCGAAGCAAGACTGCGCATGAATGGCGCCCTGGAATCCATCAGTGCGCACCTGGAGGGTCGGCAATTCATGGTCGGCAACAGTTTCAGCCGCGCCGATCTCGCCGCATCCGCCTTGCTGGCTCCCCTGATTATGCCCGCTCAGTACGGCGTCCACTGGCCAGCCGGCTATGCCGAAGTCATGAAGCCCACCATGGATGAATATCGTGGAAAAATGGATTGGGCGGTGAATAACTATCAGAGATTCCGCGGACATCCAGGACATCCGCAATGCGCGCGGTAAATTAGGGCTGTTAACACTTGTTTGATCGCGCCTGTTGTGGTTGAAAAACGCCAATCAAGAAGCGAAGAGAGAGGTTTGGTCGTTCCAAATAAACGATGAGCGCCGCAGAGTGGCCTTTTTTCTGCAAGACAGATATCGCCCCCGCCGATTGAGTGATACGTGTCCTTTGCGCAGGGCATTCATCTGGACTGATGTCGACAAAATTAACACGCTAAAAGAAATCGAAAAGTAATCTACGGCTTCCTATGTTTACCGGGTTGATAATCCTGACATTTTCCAGTCGTCTTCCGGGCAATCCAAGGCGGATCAATGTTTGCTTCGTGAACAGCTCGCATGGGATCTGCGTTGTCCGGCTGTGCTTGATCTCGGGCGAAAGCGCCAGGCCTTCCGCCTGGATTTTCACTTAACTCATTCTTATGGCGGCACCGATTTCGTTGCTGCCTATGCCAATTGAGGAAGCACAAAATGAAAACAATAAAATCTGCGAGAGACAATAGAATCAGGCTGCAAAAGCTGGCATTGGCCATTTCAACCCAGATATTGCTGGCAGCGTCCGTGAACGCTGCGCCGACTGGCGGTAGTGTGGTGGGTGGTGCAGGCGATATCAGTCAGAGCGGCAATCACACCCGGATTACACAGGGCTCGAACCGGCTGGCGATAGACTGGGATACGTTCGACGTTGGTACCGGTGAGTCCGTGCAGTTTGTGCAACCTTCAACTGAAGCAATCGCGCTCAATCGGATTCTGGACGCGGATGCCAGCCAGATTCTCGGCCGCATTGATGCAAACGGACGAATTGTTCTCATGAATCCGAACGGTCTGACGTTCGGCGAAAATTCAACCGTGAACGTGCAGTCTCTGATTGCTTCAGGATTAAATATCGCAACCGATGACTTCATGAGCGGGGACCTGAGTTTCGCAGGCGTTGAGGGAGCTGGGGGCGTAGTGATCAGTGGTGGAATCATCAACGCGGCCACTGGTGGTAACGTAGCCCTATTGGGTAAACAGGTTGAAAATCGCGGGCTGATTACGGCACGTTTAGGCCGTGTGGCACTGGCGGCGGGTAACGAGGCAGTACTGACGTTTGATGATGCCGGTCTGCTTGGCGTTCGCATTGACGAGGCCACTCTTAGCGAAGACATGGAAGGGAATAATGCAGTGATTAACCGCGGCGGGATCAGAGCTCTGGGTGGCAGAATCCTGTTAGACGCCAGCGTCAGTGAAGATCTGTTCAGCGCTGCAGTCAATCATGGGCAACTGCCCGAGGGCGTGGAAGCAGTTATCCACAGTGACGGCAGCTTTACTCTCGGTGACGCCCGTGGTGTGCTCAACGAAGGGCACCTGAATGCATCGAAAAATCAAGGCTCACGCGAGAACGCAGGGCAGGTACTGATGGCGGGACAGACAGTAACGCATCGCGGTGGCGCCAATGTATCCACGGCTGGAGCAGGTCTGGCCGGCGATATCCGGTTGCAGGCGAATGATACCGTTGCACTGGGGCGCAACAGTGAAATCTTTGCGAACAATTCCGTCGGGGCCGGCGGCAATGTACAAGTTCAAGGCAAAGTGGTTCGCGCCGACGGCA
>CAZXLJ010000073.1:0-2792 GCA_964641175.1 uncultured Cellvibrionaceae bacterium | reverse complement strand
GAAATATCCCAGCTTGCTGACAGCTCGATTGTCGTCAATAACGGCAACCTGGTGATGTCTGCGGACAACATTGTTCTCGGCGGCAACGGTAGCCACACTGACATCAATGGTAGCCTCCTGCACCTTGAATTCCGCGACAGCATAAATACCAACGGCTCGATCACGCTCGCAGATACTACGCAAGGCGCAATGGCGCGCATCTCGAGCAATGGTGCGGGCGCAGTTGCTATAAACCTGGAAGCCCAAAAGGAAATAGATCTGGTTGCCCAGATCCAGCGGGATGAATATGACCAGGAGCTGGAAATCAATATCGAAAGGATGCTGGGAAACACGGCACTTTTCTTCGGACATGATACAGATGTGTCACAAACAGGCCCGATTGTCCTGTCTGACACACTTACCTGGAACGGCCGTAGCGCCAATTTGACTCACGCTGAAAATGATGTTCGCAGCATTACTCGTTATGGGAGGTATCTAAACCATTTTGGCAGCCTGAAGTTCTTCGATAAGAATGATTTGGAAATTGGCGTTTATGAGGATATCGGTGGTGAGGATTTTGTCGATATCTCAGCCGGAGGCGATATAGTTCAATCACCGGAAACGCTGATAAGCGTGGGTGAATTGACTCTTCATGGCAACAGGATATTCCTGGGCGCACAGGGGACGAGTCGCACCGCCGCATGGTATTCAATTAATCTTGAATTTCAGGACGAGCTATGGCTTGACGGAGACATTTCTTCCGGGCCTAGCGCGGGCGGCGGTATATCGATCACAGGAACCGACGGTAATAATCGTCTTGTGTTCGGGGAAAACCTGAATGATCTGGTATTTAATCCGGGCAGCTACGTGCCCCTTATTGTCCATCTAATGGATGGCGACGATCGTGTCTTTGTATATGGCGGCAATGTACTGTCAGGATCGTCCGACCATTCAGAGGTTCCAGATTCCCGTTTCGACCTGGGCGCAGGTAATGACGAGCTTCACTTGTACGACAACTTGCAGATAAAAACTTATCTGGGTGAGGGGCGGGACGTGGTGACCATCAATCGACCGGAGCTCAATACTGAACTGGTCGATTTCGATCCGGCGGAAGATGTATCGGTGCAGACTTTTCCTTAATCCTGCGCGTCGGCAGAGCGAAATAGGCTGCGTGTAGCGAGCCTATTTTCGCCGTCGCTCGCATCCATTCCGCTACCACAGGAATAGCCGTGATCCTTCGCTCCGCGGCTTGTCTGGATACCCTGGCACTTGTTTATCGCCGGGTACCGCCATGGAAACTGGTGTTACAGACATTGGCACGGCCGCAGGGTGATTGAAAAAGTAGGTTCAGGCTTCTTTGATGCGCAGGCGATGGGACGAAATGCCAGGTTGCGCTATCCTGTCGAGCCCCAACAATCAGGTCTGCAGTCGTGCCCACTGAATACCAGAAACCGTCTACATGTCTGCCCGTGTCCGCGGCTGGCACCTCATCAGATTCCGACCTCGCGCCAGTCATCCGCCGACTTGGCCCTCGCCTCGAACATTTATTTAATTGGTCACTATCCGCCGGACCCTTTGATGACATCTGGGATCTGTGCTGCGACCATGGGCGGCTCGGTTTGCACTTGCATCAGGAATTATCTGCGAGAAAAGGCATGCGTTGCCCTACGATACATCTGGTAGACAGCGTGCCCGCCATCACGGCAAAGCTGGTGGAGAAATACGCCTGCTATATTGACGATCATTTGGTAATTGAATGCAAGGATGCCCGCTCAATTGAATGGCGTATTGATACGTCACACTTAATGATTCTCGCGGGAATCGGCGGAAGCACCATGGTTGATATCATCAAAGGGATAATCAACAAACCAGTAACACATCACCACAAACCCGTGGGCCTCAATATTGAATTTATTCTCAGCCCCAATCGCAATGCGTTCGAACTCCGCAGCTTTTTGCGCGATCGCAACTTTGAATTGATCAAGGAAGAATTCGTCACCGAAAAAGACTGGCACCACGAACATTTGCATTTGCGTTACCACACTGAAATCCCTTGTATGAAACCCGTATCAGCAACAGGGGATGATCTCTGGGCGGGAGTCTCAGATGAAAAGAAGAGCTACATCCGGATGCAGATAAAGCATTACGAAAAACGTGCGGCGCTGGGAGGGCATGAGGCTTCAAAATCGGCGCTGGAAGAATACACCCGCTTGCTGCGGCGGATGGAATCAACAATCGGGTAATGAAGGCCAACCGGGTGCATGCAACATTTCAATATGACGGTTACGCTCGTTGACAACCCCCAGCCTGATGCATAGACTGCTCCGAGTAAACACGGATGCTAAACCAACGGGAAGAACGCCATGGACGCGCAGAAAGAAACTCACCGCTTTTCCAATCACTCATTAAAACAGACAGTCTCCCGGACTGGATACAAACTTCTCACAACTCCAGAGTCGCAAAGCCAGATCGAAGGCTTTCAAGGCCATGAACGTGTCCAGATCGACAAAACCATTCAGTACCTGGCATCAGTACCGCGCCCTGCTAAAGCAGGTGAACCCGTGCCGCTGCGGGGTTACGACCACTACCGATTGAAGAACGGTTGCTGCATGGTCGATTACAAAGTACTTCCAGGAGAAGTTACAGTCACGCGAGTTGCCTATAAAAAGGTACCACCACGAAGCGGGAAAATCATCACAATCAAAGGCAATCTCGACGACCTTCCAAAAGATGTACGGGCCTTGCTCTATAACGCCAAATTCTGGAATGCCGTCCACAAGGCGCAAGGCAGAATGAGGCATTTTCGTTTGACA
>CAZXLJ010000072.1:0-16709 GCA_964641175.1 uncultured Cellvibrionaceae bacterium | reverse complement strand
GTCGGTGAAGTGCCGGTTGCGACGGCGCAAAGAATTGTAGCCTCCGTAAAACCCTTGCAGTAAAACAGGTGCCCGAGCGCATTCCGCATGTTTCTCGTCACCAGATTTTGCCGGAAGCAGGTGGTGCGTCATTTATAAATCTGTCGGTGAAGGAGACGGTGTGATTACAGAACTGGCGGTTGTGTCGAGACTCGAACCGGAAGCGGTTTGGGTAAAAACTCGCCGGAATTCTGCTTGTGGAACCTGCAAGGTCAAGGCGGGGTGCGGGCAGGAGGTGTTGCAGCGCCTGGGGCAGAATTGGACGGAGTTGGAAATTCGCCTGCCGGAGCATTTCCGCTCAAAGCTTACACTGGGTGACACCGTCGAAATCGGTATTGATGAACGTGCCGTGCTGGTCGCATCTTTACTCGCTTACGGCGTGCCTTTGATCGGCTTGCTGCTCGGCGTAGTAGCAGCGTCTGGAACCGAATCACGTCTGCTCGGTGTTTTGGCGGCGGCAGCAGGGTTGTATCTGGGCGCTCTGGTTGTCCAGCGCTGGGTTCGCGGTCAGTGTTCGGCAGCCTATGAACCCGTCGTGATAGGCGTAAGATCCATTGCGGCGCAGCCTTTGGGGGAGTCGGGCACGTCGTTTTCTGCTGATGCACCTGCCGGGCAAATACGTTAGACTTGCGCCCCAGATCGAGACCCGCTCCCGTTGCAGTGATTGAAGTAACTCTTGTCACCGCGGCTGATTGGCGCTCGATTAGCGCAACTTCCTTGCAATAGGTTACTTTCTTTGTGTCCGACCTCAGTCATATTCGAAATTTCTCGATCATAGCCCACATCGATCACGGCAAATCCACTCTCGCAGACCGGTTTATCCAGCATTGCGGCGGCTTGCAGCATCGGGAAATGGCAGCCCAGGTTCTGGATTCCATGGATCTGGAGCGCGAAAGAGGCATCACCATCAAGGCGCAAAGCGTCACCCTTTATTACAAGTCTTCGAATGGCAAAACCTACCAGCTGAATTTCATCGACACTCCCGGGCATGTGGATTTCAGCTACGAAGTTTCCCGGTCGCTTGCCGCGTGCGAAGGCGCGCTGCTGGTGGTTGATGCCGGGCAGGGCGTAGAGGCCCAGTCGGTGGCCAACTGCTACACCGCTATCGAACAGGGCCTGGAAGTCATTCCTGTTTTGAACAAAATGGATTTGCCTCAGGCCGATCCGGATCGGGTGAGTCAGGAAATTGAAGACATTATCGGCCTGGATGCAACCGATGCAGTGCGCTGCAGCGCCAAATCCGGGCTCGGCGTGGAGGATGTCCTCGAACGCCTGGTTCAGCAGATTCCAGCGCCGGTGGGCAACGTCGACGGAAAACTGCAGGCGCTTATTATTGATTCCTGGTTCGATAATTACCTGGGTGTGGTATCACTGGTGCGGGTCAAACACGGCACCCTCAAAGCGAAAGACAAGATTATTGCCAAGTCCATCGGCAAAGCGCATGTGGTCGACACGGTCGGTGTTTTTACCCCCAAACAGATGGCCACCGAAGCCCTGCGCGCCGGAGAAGTCGGTTTTATCGTCGCGGGTATCAAGGATATTCATGGAGCACCGGTCGGCGACACGTTGACCCATGCGTCCACGGCGGATGTAGACGTCCTGCCAGGTTTTAAAAAAGTAAAGCCGCAAGTTTACGCGGGCCTGTTTCCCGTCAGCTCCGACGATTACGAAAACTTCCGTGATGCCTTGTCCAAACTGACCCTGAATGACGCTTCGCTGTTTTATGAACCTGAAACATCCGATGCACTTGGTTTCGGATTTCGCTGCGGGTTTCTCGGCATGCTGCATATGGAAATCATCCAGGAACGGCTCGAGCGCGAGTATGATCTGGACTTGATAACCACTGCGCCAACCGTGGTATTTGAAGTGGAAACCGCCGATGGCAAGATAATCCATGTAGATAACCCGTCAAAACTTCCTGATGTTGGCTCTATAGCGGATATGCGTGAACCTATCGTTCAGGCCAATATCCTTGTACCTCAGGATTATCTGGGGTCGGTGATTACGCTGTGTATTGAAAAGCGCGGAGTACAGAAAGACATTCAATACCTCGGTAGTCAGGTATCGGTGGTATACGAAATTCCCATGAACGAAGTCGTTCTGGATTTCTTTGACCGGCTCAAGTCCGTCAGCCGCGGTTACGCCTCGCTGGATTACAGTTTTTTGCGCTTTCAGAGCGCGCGCCTGGTGCGTCTGGATGTGTTGATCAATGGCGAGAAAGTCGATGCGCTGGCGCTGATTGTCCACCGCGACAATGCTCACTACAAAGGCCGTGCGCTCACAGAGAAGATGCACGAGCTGATTCCTCGCCAGCAATTTGACGTTGCGATTCAGGCTGCGATCGGGGGGCAGGTAATCGCGCGCACCACGGTTAAGGCGCTGCGCAAGAATGTCACCGCAAAATGCTATGGAGGCGACGTTTCCCGGAAGAAAAAGCTTCTCGAAAAACAGAAAGCGGGCAAGAAACGTATGAAGCAGGTCGGACGTGTCGAAATCCCGCAGGAAGCATTTCTGGCGGTGCTTAAAGTAGACAGCTAGGATGATCGATACCGGCGGATTGTGCAGAGTCCAACCGCCCGGACCACAGGCGCAGGGAGACTTCGGCGCTATCTTCAACAACCATGGAAGTCTGGATGGACATTAATCTACCGTTAATATTATTGATCGCAGTAACCGTAACCGGTGTGGTCTGGCTAGTCGATATTTTCGTCATATCAAAGCCGCGCAAGGCGGTCATCCGGTCGGTTAACGCCAAATATGCGCATTTGACCGAGGAAGAAAAGGCGAGCAGCGAAGTCTACCAGAGTGCTTTGGCGGCAGCGCCAAAGGAGCCGCTGATCGTCGAATATTCCAAATCCTTCTTCCCGTTGCTGGCAATTGTTTTCGCGTTACGGTCGTTTTTAATCGAACCCTTTCAGATACCTTCCGAATCTATGGTGCCCACCCTGGAAGTGGGTGACTTCATAGCGGTCAACAAGTACGCCTACGGTATCCGTCTGCCGGTCATCCAGACCAAAATCATCGAGATCGGACAGCCGCAACGCGGAGATGTGGTGGTGTTCTTTCCGCCCCATGAAGACCGTTACTTCATCAAGCGGCTGATTGGTTTGCCGGGCGATACTGTCCGCTACAGCAATAATGTTCTATACATTAATGGAGAACAGATCGAGCAGGAACTCATTGGCTATGATGAAGAGGAGCGATCGGGCGCCTGCTGGGCAAATTTTGCGTTGTACCGGGAGAAATTCGGGGAAGAAACCCATACCGCCCGGAAATGTGTAGAGCCCACGCCCCTTGGCCGCGAAGGCAACTGGACGGTCCCGGACGGTCATTATTTCATGATGGGGGATAACCGCGACAATAGCCTCGATAGTCGCGCATGGGAGGATCCATTCGTCCCCGATAAAAATATTGTTGGCAAGGCCTTTGCAATCTGGATGCATTGGAATGGTGGTCTTCCCAGCTTTGCAAGAGCGGGGAAGATTGAATAGAAGCGGAGACTAAATAGCGGTTGAACCGGTCGGGAGGCCAAATGGGACCAAGCAAGCAATACGGCATGAACAGCCTGCTGATGATCTTTGTTCTGGCCATGCTCGGATTCCTCTTGACCTGTCTGTTCAAGCTTGGACCGGCATACCTGGACAATTACTACATCAAGGACGCACTGCGCAATCTGGCGGAGGATCACCCGGATGATCTCGCTACCCTGTCAAAGGACACGATCCGCCGCGAACTGGGCAATTATTATCTGATCAACAACGTCCGCGGTGAATCTGCAAACGCTCTGGAAGTCGAACGCAAAGCTAATAAGTCCGTTATCTCGGTGAACTATGAAGTCCGCGTTCCAGTAATTGCCAATATTGACGCCGTTATAAAATTCGTTAACGTACTCGATTCGTCGCGTCCAGGTGAGTGCTGCGACCCACCTGAATAGCACCCCTAAATCCACGTCCTGACCGTGCGCCTTCGCGCACGGTTTCTGACCCAAATCATAATGGCCCGCAATGTCAGCCCTGCAAGACCAACTCGGTTATAAATTCAAGGATCCTGCACTTTTACAAACCGCGGTAACGCACCGGAGCTACGGTGCAGGTAATAATGAACGGCTTGAATTTCTGGGTGATTCGATCCTGAACTTCACCATAGCTGAAGCACTGTTCAAAAAATTTCCGCAAGCGCCAGAGGGCGATCTCAGCCGCTTGCGTGCGTTGCTGGTCAAAGGTGAAACGCTGGCCGAAATAGCCCGTTATCTCGGTCTTGGGCAATATCTGCGGCTGGGCGAAGGCGAGCTGAAAAGTGGTGGCAGTGAGCGATCCTCCATACTGGCCGATTCCGTTGAGGCCATCATTGGTGCCATTTATCTGGATAGCGGCTTTGAGATTGCACGCGTATGCGTGCTGGGCTGGTTTTCATCCCGTCTGGAAGGTATTTCTCTGGCGGCCTACGACAAGGACCCGAAAACAGAACTGCAGGAGTGGCTGCAGGCCCGTAAACAACCGTTGCCAAGATACGAAGTTGTAAAAATCGAAGGCGAAGCTCACCGCCAGCAATTCACAGTCTCCTGCACGGTAAGTCTTGCGCAGGAGCCGGAAATCGCCACCGCGGCCAGTCGGCGTGGTGCAGAAAAAGAAGCGGCGACGCTGATGTTGAACCGTTTGGGAGTATTGCAGTTTGGAAAATAATTTGCGTTGTGGCTACATCGCCATTGTCGGCAGACCCAACGTCGGTAAATCGACGTTACTGAATCATCTTCTGGAACAAAAAATCAGCGTGACTTCACGCAAACCGCAGACGACTCAGCAGAATATTACGGGGATTAAAACCCTTGGCCCCGTACAGATGGTTTTTGTAGACACGCCCGGCATGCATCGCGGGCAGAAAAAGGCTCTGAACCGTTACATGAACCGGGTGGCCTCGGCAGCGACATTAGACGTAGACGTGGTGTTGTTCGTCGTGGACCGGAACATCTGGACTGAGGAAGACCAGTGGGTGGCAGACCAGATTCGTGTTGAGCGCGGCAAAGTACTCGTAGTGGTCAACAAGGTCGACAAAATTGAAAATAAAGAGGTTCTTCTGGAACATTTGCAGTTTATCCAGAGCAATCTCGGTCCAGCTGAAATCATTCCGCTGTCGGCCTTGAAAGGGCAAAATCTAGATGTACTGGAAACAGAGATACAAAAACGCATGCCGCAGGGGGAACATCTGTTTCCCGAGGATCAGGTTACCGACCGCAGTTCGCGTTTTATGGCGGCCGAATTGATTCGGGAGAAAATCGTTCGACAGCTCGGCGCGGAAATTCCATATCAGGTAGCGGTGGAAATCGAAGAGTTCAAACAGGAAGGGCGCATTCTCAATGTTGCGGCGGTTATCCTGGTTGAAAGGGACGGACAGAAGCGAATTTTGATCGGGGAGAACGGCGGGCGGCTGAAAACTATCGGCAAGTCTGCCCGTCTCGACATGGAAGCCATGTTTGAAAGTAAAGTCATGCTTAAACTGTGGGTGAAAGTCAAAGCCGGGTGGTCGGACAGTGACCGTGCGCTGCGCAGTCTGGGTTACGACGGCTGACGCACCAGAGGTACAGGTCGTCGCCTATGGAATGTGTCTATATCCTTCATCAGCGCCGTTACTCCGACTCGCGCATCATTCTAGAACTTTGGGCTGAGCACTCCGGCCGGATTGCCGGATTGTTTCGCGCCGGCCGAAAACACGGATCCACGGCTCCCATGCTGTTTTCAGTATACGAAGCAGAATGGCGGGGTCGTGGCGAACTGAAAACCCTCACGGTTTGCGAACCCGGTTCGCTGCGAAGTCACCGACTTAGCGGAATTGGCGCCATGTGTGGTCTTTACCTCAATGAGCTGCTGATTCGTTGCCTCCAGCCCGGTGATCCACATCCGCAGGTATTTTCTTTTTATCAAAAGGCATTGACCGATCTGCAGCAGACATCGGAGTTACAGCAGGCCGAACCTGTCTTGCGTTATTTCGAAACCCGGTTACTGGAGCAGCTCGGCCTGGGAGTGGATTTTTTTCACTGCTGCGATTCGGGAAATCCTGTGCTGGACGACAAGCTTTATCAACTGGTTGTGGACGAAGGTTTCCGGCTGAGTGTCTCGAATCATAATCCGCGCCTCGGTATTTTCCAGGGGCAGGAGATTTTGGCGATGGGACGATTCGCCCTGATGAATGCCGAGCAACGCCGCGCAGCCAAGTGGATGACCCGGCAGCTTCTGGCGCCGGTGCTGGGGGACCGGCCATTAAAAAGCCGCGAACTCTTTGCAAGTTCCCCGACGCAGTCCTGAATGGTAAGTACTCAATCCTCGAACAGGGTTTCCACGTCCAGATCCGCTATCCAGCGTTCCAATCGCTCCATCTCGGCAAGCACCTGGTGGATGGCTTCATTTATGTTTTCTTCGGAGTTCTCCGCTAGCAGTCGGTTTTCAAGCTGCTCGCACGCGGTGCGCAATGGCGGTACGCCGCAGTAACAGCATCCGCCCCTGAATTTGTGAATGACTTCCCTTAGTTGGGCGTGATCCTGCTTTTCCTGGCAAGCGAGCAATTGCTGCCGGGTTGACGGCAGACTTTCAATGAGCATTCGCAGCATATCAGCGGCAAGATCCGGCTTGTGTCGTGCAAGCTCCATGGACTCGTTCCAGTCGAAAACTTTCCCTGTGCTGGTCGATGCGGGGGTGAGCGCATTAATAATGAAAGTCTCCTGAAACGCTGTTGGTTCAGACACGAGTCGTTCGGACGGGGCGCGCAGCTGTGTCACCCAGCGATCAATAATCATTTTAAGATCCGCTTCGCTCACGGGTTTGCTCAGATAATCGTCCATGCCGGCGGTCAGTAAACGGGTTTTATGTTCATCGACGGCATGCGCCGTCAGGGCGACGACCGGTGTGCGCCGGCCGCTCTCTCTGCTTCGGATAAGCCTGGTTGTTTCCAATCCGTCAAGGCCCGGCATTTGTACATCCATCAAAATCATACCAAATGCTTCTTTTTGGAATAATTCCAGTGCCTGTGCGCCGCTTTCCGCCGTTTCACAACGAACGTTCAAGTTTTTAAGCAGCTCTACTGCCAGTTTGCGATTCGCCTGATTGTCATCGACCACCAGAATAGCAAGCGGCGGACTCGGGTCGGTACGCACCCGCCCGGATGCCAGAATGACATCCGCATCAGGACGCGGCCAGGCAATATTCAATTGGTTGCAAATGGTCTGGTAGAACACGTCGTGAACGATGGGGCGGGGGACAATCACCGTGTTCAGGCCGACAATATCTTCCTGCAGAATTCGCTGAATGCTCGGGGGCGCCATGACGATCATGGGAATGCGAAATCCCGCGTTGATGCGATGGATCGATTTCAACAATTTGTCGCGGTCGAAGCAGTTGATACTGGCATAGGCATCCATGATAACCAGCTGGAAAGCGGTACCGCTTACGGGTTGCTCCAGCATTCCGGCCAGCTGTTCAAGCTGGTCACACTCTTGCTGAATGGCCCCCCAGTACGTAAGGTGGTGTGCGATTTCAGCCCGGCACTGTTCGTCTGGGTCGTATACAAGTACGTGAATATTCTGCAGAGAATTGCACAGCGGAGAATACCGCGGTCGCCGCTGGTCAATGCCTAACCTTACCGTAAACCAGAAAGTTGAGCCGCGGTGCAACTCGCTTTCCACGCCGATATCACCGTGCATGCGGACGATAAGTCCCTTGGCGATGGCGAGACCGAGCCCCGCTCCTCCATGTAGCTGACCTTCGCCTGCGTCGACTTTCGAGAATGCATCGAAAAGCTGCTTTTGCTGATCGCCGCTCAGACCAATGCCGTTGTCCGACACGCTGAATTTGATTTCAACCTGATGATCCGTCTCACCGAGGCTGACAACTTTTATCACGATGTTGCCGCGGGTCGAGAATTTAATGGCGTTGGAGATAAGATTGGAAACGACCTGCTTCAGGCGCAGTGGGTCGCCCAGCAGATTAAGTTGAACATTCTCGCTGACCTGGGAGAGCAGTCGTAAATTTTTCTCATGCGCCTGCGGTGCAAATAGCTGTGAGATTTCTTCGACGATTTCACGAACGTGCACCGGTTTGTACTCCAGCGTCAGTTCACCCGTTTCAAGCCTCGAAAAGTCCAGGATGTCATTAATTACAGTCAGCAGACCCTGAGCAGAGTGCTCCACTGTAGTCAGGTAATCGCGTTGCTGATTGGACAAGGACGTTTTCAACAGCAAGCCGGCAAACCCCAGAATTCCATTGAGCGGTGTTCGCAACTCGTGGCTTGTGTTTGCCAGAAATTCGGACTTTGCTTTGCTCGCCTGAACGGCCTTTTTGCGTGCGATATCCAGTTCAATATTCTGGATCTCCACGGTTTCCAATGTTTCCCGAAGTTCTAATGTGGACTGCTCGAGATAATTCTGCATGTCATCCTGGTGCTGCCTGTGATCGTCCAGCAGTTTATTAATGGTGGTCACCAGATCATGAAACAACGGATTGGCAGAGCGCTCAATTCGCTGTGGACTGTCACTTTCCAGAACACCGTGCAACTGGAGAACTATTTTGCGCAGCGGTCGGAAAATATGATATCGAAACCGCAACGCGAAAAAAGCAGCGAGTGCCAGGGCAGTAGCCGCGCTCAAGGACACCAGCAGCCATGTTTCATACCGGATGAGCTGAAAGTGATTGGTGTCGAGACCCACGATAATCCACGACCGTTCATCATCCAGAGCGACTGGCAAAGACATCAAGGCCAGATGTCGATCCGATGCGTAAGAGACCGCCCTGGATTTCATCCAGGTCAGGTCGGAAAGTCGCAGAGGCAATCCAAATTCACTGATTGTCTGGCCCTTCTGATCCACCCAGGAAATATGGCAAATTGGATCAATGTAGAGCATGTTTTTAGAAATTGTTGCGAAAGATTCCCGGCTTAATGTCTCGTGCTGACTGGATCGTGTGAGCGCATCCTGGACCAGCGTAAACAGGCGGTCTTCATGCACCCGCAGATGCCGGTGTTCTATCAGTAAAAAACCGGTAATCAAAATGATCAGCGTAAGCACCACCGGTGCTATCGACATTGCAAAAATCTGCTGGTTGATCGGATTTCTTTTGATCATGAGAGGGTTCAGTTCGAATTCAAAATAAACGCGCAGACTTGGGCGTACTGCAGATAAAGGCTATAGCGGGAGCACCTTGCGCTTGCCGGGGCGATAACCGCGTTTCAAGATATCATAATTAAGCTAGAATACGCCGTCCTTCCACTTCTACAACAACTTGCCAGATTCAAATGTCAAAATTTCCGACGATCGAAACATGCATAGGGAATACTCCTCTGGTGCGTCTGCAACGGCTGGGTGCAGGTACCAACAATACGATTCTGTTAAAGCTGGAAGGAACCAATCCGGCGGGCTCGGTCAAAGACCGTCCCGCGTTCGCGATCATACAGCAAGCGGAGTTGCGAGGTGACATCTCCCCGGGGGACCGGCTGATCGAAGCTACCAGCGGCAATACCGGTATTGCACTGGCGATGGTCGCGGCCATTAAAGGCTACAAGATGACGCTCGTTATGCCAGATAATGCTACACAGGAACGTAAAGCTGCCATGCTCGCTTACGGTGCAGAACTTATTCTGGTGTCGCGGGAAGAAGGCATGGAGGGTGCGCGGGATCTTGCTAAAAAACTGGAGCGTGAAGGCCGGGGAATCGTGCTCGATCAATTCAACAGTCCCGACAATCCGGCGGCGCACTATGCGACAACAGGACCGGAAATATGGAGACAAACTGACGGTTGCGTCACACACTTCATCAGTTCCATGGGGACGACGGGTACCATTGTTGGAACTTCTCGCTATCTGAAAGAACAAAACCCGAAGATAAGAATAATTGGGTTGCAACCAGCAGAGGGCGCGACTATTCCTGGCATTCGCCGCTGGCCGAGAGAATACATGCCCGGAATATTCGATGACGCCAATATCGACGAGATCATCAATATTACGCAGTCAGACGCAGAGGATACGATGCGGGAGCTCGCTCGTGCTGAAGGAATATTCTGCGGGGTTTCCTCGGGCGGAGCGGTCGCCGCGGCACTTGCCATGAGCCAGTCACTTGAAAACGCAGTGCTGGTAGCCATAGTGTGTGATCGCGGAGATCGCTACCTGAGTTCCGGATTGTTTGGCTGATGACTGACGGGTGCAGTGACGTATGCAATTGCGGGTGAATTTGCACGGAATGAAAAGGTACTGGACATGGTGAAAGTTCGGCAAGAACGGCCTGTAACCGATGATGGCAGGGTGGATATCGGTGTGTGGATCGATCGAATTCGCAGAATGTCCGGTTTCGAGGAAAAATATCACCAGAAAATCATGACTGCATGCCTTCTGGCGGAGTCTCTCCAGGACCACCCTTCGGCGAGTCCGAATTCCTGGGGAAAGGGATATTCTTCCTTCACTGCCGGTCTGGAAATGGCAGAGATCCTTGCCGAGCTGCGTCTGGACGGTGACTCATTAATTGCGGCGGTGCTGTATCGCTCAGCACGAGAGGAAAAAATACCGCTTGAACGCATCCGGCAGGAATTTGGTGAGCCGGTCAGCAAGCTTATTGGTGGCGTGATCCGCATGGCCGCGATCAGTCAGATATCCAATCACTCCGCCGATACGGTAATTGGACTGGAAGGCAAGGAGCAGGCTGACAACGTTCGCAAGATGCTCGTCGCCATGGTCGATGACGTAAGGGTGGCACTGATTAAACTTGCAGAGCGGACCTGTGCTATCCGGGCGGTTAAACACGAAACCATCGAGCGCAGGCAGAGTGTCGCCCGGGAAGTTTCCGAAATATACGCCCCTCTGGCGCACCGGCTGGGGATCGGTCATATCAAATGGGAACTGGAAGATCTTTCATTTCGGTATCTTCATCAGTATGACTACAAATACATCGCCAAGCTGCTTGACGAGCGTCGTATGGCTCGCCAGGAGTACATCAGTAATGTAATCGAAATGCTCAAGGATGCGTTGGCGAAAGAGGGAATCGCGCATGTCGACATTAATGGCCGGGCGAAACATATCTACAGCATCTGGCGAAAGATGCGTCGCAAGGGTATCAGCTTTTCAGAAGTCTACGATATCCGTGCGGTCCGAATCCTGGTTCATTCCGAACAGGACTGCTACCGGGTACTCGGGATTGTCCACTCTTTGTGGCGAAACTTGCCCAATGAGTTCGATGACTATATCGCCAACCCAAAAGAGAACGGTTATCGCTCGCTGCACACGGCGGTGAAAGGTCCGGAAAACAAGATCCTTGAAGTCCAGATACGCACGGCTTCCATGCACGAAGAGGCGGAATTCGGTGTCTGCGCGCACTGGCGGTACAAGCACAGTGACAAGGACAGTTCCCGAGGATACGAACAGAAAATCGAGTGGCTCAGGCAAGTTCTGGAGTGGCACGATGAAGTGGGTGGTAACCCCTGGGATGACCATCTTCCACGCAGCATCGAACAGGACCGGATCTACATTTTCACGCCGGACGGGCATGTGCTGGATTTACCTGAAAATGCCACCCCGGTGGACTTTGCCTTTCGCATCCATTCGGATGTCGGGTTGCGTTGCAAGGGCGCGAAGGTCAATGGGCGCATCGTTCCACTCAACCAGCCCCTGCGAACCGGCGACCAGGTTGCCATACTGACGGGCAATCATGAATCCCCCAGCCGCGACTGGCTGATTCCGGCACTGGGTTACATCACGACATCCCGGGCGCGCAGCCGGCTGCATGCCTGGTTCCGGCGCCAGGATCGGGAGCAGAATATAGCGAGCGGCCGCGCTTTGCTGGATCGCGAGTTTCTGCGCCTGGCGGTGGACAACATTGACTATGAGCAGCTGGCCAACAAGCTTAATTTGCGCACGCTTGATGATCTTTATGCAGCCGTAGGAACTGGCGATTTCAGCGTGGAGCGGGTTATTAATGCCGCTCAGAAGATGTTTAAGGTCAGCTCCGCCGAGGAGCCGGTCATATCCCTGGTGGGGCGGGCCAGTTACCACGAAGCCGGCGCAACCGATGTCTATATAGACGGTGTCGGCAATCTGATGTCACACATCGCCCAGTGCTGCAAGCCCATCCCGGGTGACAGCATAACCGGCTACATCACGCTGGGCCGTGGCGTTTCCATTCATCGACAGGATTGCGGGAATGTTTTGCAACTGGCGGCGGACGAGCCCGAAAGAATCATTAAAGTCGACTGGGCGGAAAAGCCCGACCAGTATTATTCAGTGGATATCATGGTGGAGGCATTCGACCGCCACGGTTTGCTGAAAGACCTGACGACGCTGCTCGACAAGGAAAGAATCAATGTCAGCGCCATGCAGACCCTGTCGGACAAGCACAAGAACACGGTCGACATGTCGTTGCGCATCGAGGTTTCCAGTATCACCAATCTGAGTCGCGTGCTTTCTAAAATCAGCCGCTTGCCCAACGTTTCCAGTGTCCGGCGCCGCGGGTAGGAATGGCATGCAGGAAAAATACGGAATAAATGACCTTATAGAACTTATGGCGCGACTGCGGGATCCCGAATGGGGCTGTCCATGGGATTTGAAACAGGACTACCGGTCAATTACAACTTCGACGATTGAAGAAGCCTACGAGGTAGTCGATACCATCCACCGCGGCGACCTGAATCATCTCAAAGAGGAGCTCGGCGACCTGCTGTTTCAAACCATCTTCTATAGTCAGCTGGCGCAGGAGGAAGGACGATTCAATTTTCAAGAAGTGACGGATACGCTGGTAAAGAAACTTGTTCGTCGGCACCCGCACGTATTTCCAGACGGTACGTTGGCCAGCCGTTCGCGCATGGGGGACCGCTCCGAGCAGGAGGTCAAGCAGCAATGGGAATCCATTAAGCTGGAAGAGCGATCCGCCAAAGGCCAGGCTGGACTGCTCGACGATATTCCCTTGGGGCTGCCAGCGCTTTCACGCGCCTCCAAATTGCAGAAACGTGCGGCGAACGCGGGTTTTGATTGGGACAGCGCAGCCGGTGTATTGGAAAAGGTGCAGGAGGAGATGCACGAATTACAAGATGCCGTAGCCTCGACTGACAAGGTGAAAATAGCAGAAGAGCTGGGTGACACACTATTTACTCTGGTGAATCTCGCCCGGCATATGAAGCTGGACGCAGAAGAATGTCTGAGACAGGCGAATAGCAAATTTGCGGGGCGATTCGGTTACATAGAAAAGCGTTTTGTGGAAGAGGGACTGCCGCTCAATGATGGTAACCGGGATCTTATGGAAAAATATTGGGAAGCGGCGAAACAGCACGGCGTGCGGAGCGATGCAGAATAACCTGAATGTCCGCGAAAGCCGTTGAATGGACAGTCAGGCAACCTCTGATTTAGTCCAGAATAGCGTCTGGCTTGCAGCGACTTGCGAGATCAAGGCGGCGCGCTCCTAAGGTATGACTGCCTACCGGGAAGTGGTGACGCGGAGCTCGCAAAGCAAGCCGCCGGGCGCGGCCAGGTCGGACCGGCGCGCGGGCGTGCATCCGCTAGGACCCGCTACGAAGAGCGCTTTCCGGGCTGACTGTCCCGGCTCGCGCAGACGCTGTCCGGACTTAATCAGAGGTTGCCTAGTGCTGGCAATTGTCATCGAGATGTTTTCGCACCAGTCGAACGAATTGGGCGGTAGGGCCTACATCTTCATAAATGGGATCACCCAGCTCATCAAATGTGGAAATGCGATCACCCTGGATGTATGGAAGTGTTGATTCCAGTTCGTGCAAGGCTGCGCTCAGCAACTCGGTGATAATCTGCTCCTGGGTACGGCCGGGGTACATATCGGCAAGAGCGGCAATCTTGGCAGCGTCCTTGCGGGCGAGCCTGACAGAGTATTCGGTGTCCGTGAGCGGGGTGCTGGCCTTTGCTTCCCAATTATCGATAAGTTCACGTAGTGTGGTCATAGGCAGTTGTTCCAGTGTTTATAAAGGTTGAACAAGAGTTCGCGGATTCGGTTGGTCGGATGTCGGCTGGCGACAGGAAAAGTCAGATCGAAGTTGTTCGACGGTGGATCTGGAATGGCGCAATACGGAACGCTTGAGTGCGATCCGGGGAACTGGTGTGCTGGAGTAGCGCACTATCATCAGACTGCAAAACATATAAGGCATCAAGAATGATCTTCTGAATGTGAATCAGTATGGACCAGGAAATCTGACTCTGTGCTGAATATTCGATTGCGTCATTAGTGGTTTCCTCTCGCTATGCCAAGCTCATGCCAATGCAGGCGAGGTCTATGCTGGAGAGCGTCTAATGTCCAATCTTCTCTTGAGAAACCGCAGGCTGACGTGTATCTTTGGCAGCCATTTTCCAGTAGCCCACCCCGGTGGGATCGTAAAGTTTTGGAGTTGATTCATAATGCGAATCATTTTGTTGGGGGCGCCGGGTGCTGGCAAAGGCACACAGGCCAAGTTCATTACAGATTCCTATGGTATTCCCCAGATATCCACGGGGGACATGCTCAGAGCTGCGGTCAAAGCCGAGTCCCCCATGGGGTTGCAGGTAAAAGACATCATGGCTTCAGGCGGGCTGGTATCTGATGACCTGATCATCGGTCTGGTAAAGGAGCGGATAACCCAGGATGACTGTGCGAACGGATTTTTGTTCGACGGATTTCCGCGAACCATTCCCCAAGCTGAAGCGCTGCGACTTGCCGGTGTGGTGATCGATCATGTGCTCGAAATACACGCTGATGATGAGGAAATCGTCAAGCGTCTGAGCGGACGCCGCGTACATCCGGATTCGGGTCGTATCTACCATGTGATTTACAATCCGCCCAAAAAAGAGGGCGTTGACGACGTTACTGGCGAACCGCTGATTCAGCGCACGGATGACAAGGAAGAAACAGTAAGAAAACGACTGTCGGTCTATCACGAACAGACTGAACCACTGGTTGAGCATTACCAGAATGAGTGCAAGGCCAACGGAGTTCCCAAGTACGCCCGAATCAATGGCGTAGGCAATATGGCAGATATAAAGAAGAAGATATTTGCCGTACTGAAATAGCACTTCACCCGTTCCCTCCACAATTTCCTTAAGAGACCGGCGACGATCGTATCTGACATCCGATTAGTGGCCGGCAACTTCCCGCACCGTTCTCACTCCCATTCCTTTAAGCCCTCGGTCGACAGCATCGCAAGGCGGCTCGCCGCAGTTCTTTTGCGTTGAGAGTTTCTAAAGTCGCCACGCCGGACAGTGCATTCGCTCTGTTGCGCGGACCGGAATTGTCCGGGGGGTGGTTGAACCCAGGCGGATTGGCACCCACGGAATTAACTGCCTTCCTGGTTGTTTGTCGTCGTCCTCTTGTTCGAAATTCGCGTAATGGCAGCCGCTGAGATCGCGAATTGCCTCTCTGTCCCCGTCGGCAATTTCCAGGTTGAACGTCGTGTTCTGCTGTCCAGGCACTTGCGCAAGCAATCGCGACCGAGCACCGGCGTCGATGGGTTCGCGATTCACGGTTTGATTTAACACCGTGGTCTGTTGGACTCGCAGTCCGTAATTAAGTGAACAACCTGTCAGGCCTGAATGCTGTTCGGGGCAAGTGTTTCCCTCGCACTTTACTAACTGCATCCATTACGCCATTGGTTACGGAGCTTGGAGAGTTCGAAGGTTCGCTGATCGTCTGTCAGAAATGCAAACCTCTGGAGTTCGCGCATTCACTGTCTGGAATTGGTCAGGGGTTCCTTAACTAAATGCGGGAGGTCTGCGATAACGGGTCAACTCGAGGGCTGCTGTTGCTACAAAGAGCAGTCGAATTTATCTGTTCAGCGGATTAAATTTATAACGTATCCCAATTCAAAATAGAGCTCGCAGAACGTCGCCACGGAACTGCTTCACCACTGCAATGAAATCCTAACGAAGATCAAAAACATGAGAATAAATTAATAGAATTCACTATTTCTTAATCTTTCTAATGAAAAGTCGTGCAAACTAACTACTTTTAAAATAATATCCCCGGAAAACGCTTGTTGCGTTTATTTTTTATGCTATGGTTTTTGGTATAGGTGTTTTCCTATCCAGGTGAGGAGAGAAAAAATGGCAAGAGTAGCAAAGAAACCAGGTCGTCCGAAAAGCACGGGCAAACGCTCGTCTGCTCGTGTGACCAAATCAGATTCGGCTGTTGCTCCAGTAGTTGCTAAAGCCGAAAAATCGTTGGACGCGGCAAACGCCCGTCTCGAAGCGGCCAGCAAGAAACTGGCAGACGCTCAATCGAAATCAGATGGCGCAGCAGCCAAAGCGAAGAAAACCAAATCGGCTGCTTCCAGAAATTCCGCAGCCAAGGCCAAGTCATCATTGACTGCACTTCGCGCAAAGGTTAAAGAGGCGAAGTCGGCCGTTGCAGAAGCGAAGACGCAACTGGCTGCCGCCAAAGCGGAATCCAAAGGACAAATGGCTCAGGCGGCCGCAGAGGCTCGCATTCAGAAACTTGAAGAAAACCTTAAGTCGAGGGCCGACACTGATCTGGCCAAAGCGATTGAGAAATTCAAAGCCGGCTGGACCAAAAAGCGAAGTGCGGCTGACGCCAAGAAACTGAAAGCTGCTTCGAAAAAGGTCGCATCGAAATCAAAAACTTCAAAACCTTCAGCGAAGGCTTCCACAAAGACTCCGGTGAAAGCTTCCTCGAAAGCATCAACGAAAGCATCAACGAAAGC